>NZ_CP157874.1:1745384-2056730 GCF_040214835.1 Pseudomonas asiatica
GACGGCCTTCGAGCCATTGCCGTTGTTCGCTGGTGAGGGCAGGCAGTGCCGGCCTGGCCGATGAGCGTGCCAGCAAGGTATAGGACGAAGCTTCGTGATGGGTAGCCTGTGCCACGCCGCTGAACAGGAGCAGGGTGAGCAGCAGGCGAACGATAAGGTGCGCCATGACTACCCTCAGACCAGCGCGTTGCGTTTGGCCATTTCAATCAGGTCGACCAGTGTATTGACCTGAAGTTTGTGCATGAGGCGCTTCTTGTAGGTACTTACGGTCTTGCTGCTGAGGAACATGCCCTTGGCAATTTCCTTGTTGCTGCGGCCTTGGGCGAATAGTTGCAGTACCATCAGTTCGCGGTCATTTACCTGACGGAAAAGTTGCAAGTCGGCATCTACCGCCTGTTCATGCTTGATTGCCTGGCTGGGGAAGTAGTTGTAACCGGCCAGTACGGCCTTGATTGCACTGAGCAGTTCGCTCAGGTCTTCCTGCTTGCACACGTAGCCTGCAGCACCCGAGTGCATGCAGCGTACGGCAAACAATGCGGGAGACTGCGCGGTCAGTACCAGCACCTTCATGGGCAGGGCCATGGCCTGGAACCGGGCAAGCACCTCCAGCCCATCCAGCTTGGGGATGCTGATGTCGAGGATGACCAGGTCGGGCGCGGTTTCGCGAATCATCTGCATGGCGTCAACGCCGTTGTCCGACTCGCCGACAACCTTGTAATTCTGGTTTTCCAGCAACATACGAACGGCCAGGCGGATGACGGGATGGTCGTCGACGATAAATATGGAATGCATGTTCAACTTCCCTGCGGGCTATTGAGGGTGACAGGCGGCACCTTATCGCAGTTGGAAGTCGTCAGGCATGCGAGGAAGGGCTATTAGCCCTATATGGGAAATGGCTTACAAGATAAAACAAAACGGGCTACGAGACAGGCGCGTTTAACTCGATGTCAAAGCGTGATTGGTAACTTTTCATTTATTCTTATTCGTGCTGTTTAACTTGTTGCCAGTATATGTAGGAAGTTTCCCACAATACACGGTGCAGCTTCGGGCAATGCCCGGGCTGCACCGGCAGGGCTCAGGTCGGGCTGGAGCGCCCGGTCATTTCCCGGGCCATTTCGCTGGCATAGCTGTCGGTCATCCCGGCGATGAAGTCGATCATGCGCAGGAAGGCGCTGTGCAGCGAGCCGTGTGGGTCGGGGGCATTGTTGCCGATAAGGTCCAGTACCCGGCGGCTCTTGAACGATGGCGTGCGTCCGCCGTGCTGTTCGAGGGCGGCGCCGCAGAAGGTGTTCAGCAGAATCTCCAGCGTGGTGTAGGCGCCGATCTCGTGCAGGGTCTTGCGCTTGTCCTGGAAGATTTTGTTGCGTGCCATGTCCTTGGCCTGCAGCACGCAGCGCTTGGCCGGGCCGTGCATGTGTTCGACCAGGTCGCCCGCCAGCTGGCCGGCCAGCAAGGCTTGCTGCTGCTCGACGAAGGCGCGGGCGGCAGCGTTGGTCAGGTGCTCGATGGCCTTGCCGCGCAGGATCGCCAGCTTGCGCCGCCGGGAGTCGCCTGGGCCGAGCTGGCGGTAGGTTTCCGGCAGGTCATCGCCGACCAGGTCGAGCAGCAGCGCTTCGACTTCGGCGTACTGCAGCAACTCCATTTCCAGGCCGTCTTCCAGGTCGATCAGCGCGTAGCAGATGTCATCCGCAGCCTCCATCAGGTAGACCAGCGGGTGGCGCGCCCAGCGCTGGTGTTCCAGTTGCGGCAGGCCGAGCTTGCGGGCGATCTGCTCGAGCAGTGGCAGTTCACTCTGGTAACTGCCGAACTTGTGCTTCTTGTAGCCCAGGGCGTCGGCGTGGCGTGCGCTCCACGGGTACTTCAGGTAAGTGCCGAGGGTGGCATAGGTCAGCCGGGTACCGCCGTCGAACTGGTGGTACTCCAGCTGGGTGAGTACGCGAAAGCCTTGGGCGTTGCCTTCGAAGTTGAGGAAGTCGGCGCGCTCGTCGTCGCTCATGTCGTCCAGCCAGCCACGCCCGGCGGCCTGCTGGAACCAGTGGCGGATGGCGTCTTCGCCAGAGTGGCCGAACGGTGGGTTGCCGATGTCATGGGCCAGGCAGGCCGACTGCACGATCATCCCCAGGTCGCTGGGGGCGCACCAGTCCGGCAGGCTGTCGCGCAGGGTTTCGCCGACGCGCATGCCCAGCGAGCGGCCGACGCAGCTGACTTCCAGCGAGTGGGTCAGGCGTGTGTGGATATGGTCGTTGCTGGAAACCGGGTGCACCTGGGTCTTGCGCCCGAGGCGGCGGAAGGCACCGGAGAAGATGATGCGGTCGTGGTCCTTGTGGAAGGGGCTGCGCCCGAGTTCATCGGCGCTGTACAGGGCTTTGCCCAGGCGTTCGCGGGTGAGCAGGGTGTGCCAGTCCAAGGCGCGGTCTCCTGTGGATCGAGGGGTATAGCTTCCGGTGTCCGGAAGGGCAGCGCAAGGGGTAAGCCCGTAATGGCCCTATCGCCGGCAAGCCGGCTCCCACAGGGATTGCACATGGCTTGAGGCCGATGCGGTCGAGGTGGGAGCCGGCTTGCCGGCGATAGGGTCGGTGCAGTCGACGGAAAACGCTCAGGGGCGGCGGCTGCCTTGCAGGTACAGGCGCAGCAGCGGCAGCAGGCTGGTGCCCAGGCGCAACAGCCGCGCCAGGTTGCCGCTGCGCACGCCCTTGCCGGTGAGGAAACCCAGCGCCACCACGGCGCCAATCCCCCACAGCGGCGCATGCTTGATGCCCAGCCCGTCGTGCAGCGAGCTGCCCATGCCGCGCACGCGGCGCAGTGGCTCAAGCAACTGCGCGGACTCGTGGCGGATTTCCTGGCGGTGCATTTCCATGCGCAGGCGCAGCAGCGCCTTGCGCAGTTCGCGCGGGTTTCGGGTGTTTGGCAGTTCTGGCAGGCTCATGGCAACAGGCGCTCCCGGTCCTTGGCAAGTTCCTCGAGGGTGGCGCCGAAGGGCGACGACTCGTCGAACACTGCTGCCTTCAGACGCAGGCCGCAATACAGCGCGGCGATGCCGTAGAACACGCACAGGCCGATGATGCCGGCCAGGCGATAGCTGTCCCACAGCAACACCAGCAACAGCCCGGACAGCGCCGTCAGCAGCAGCAGGGCGAATACCAGGGCCAGGCCGGCGAACAGCAGCAGGCTCAAGGTGCGGCCCTTCTGCTCCTGCAACTCGATGCCAAACAGTTCGATATGGCTGTGCAGCAGCCCCAGGGCAGCCGCGCCCAGGCGCCTGCCCGAGGCGCTGGCGCCGTTGGCGTCGTTCTCCATGGGAACCCCTTAGCGCCGGTTGGCCAGCAGGCCGATCAACAGGCCGACGCCAGCGGCAATGCCGATCGCCTGCCATGGTTTTTCCTGCACGTACTGTTCGGCACTGCCCAGTGCTGCCTGGCCGCGCTCGCGCACCGAGTCCTGGGTCAGCTGCAGGCTTTCGCGGGCCTGGGCCAGGCGTTCGTGGATCTGTTCACGCAATTCGTCAGCCTGGTCGCCGGCCAGGTTGGCGGTGTCGGCCAGCAGCTTCTCGGTGTCGCGGACCAGTGCCTGGAAGTCAGCCATCAATATCTCTTGTGCAGTCTTTGCCGATTTGCTGGCCATGGGTGTCTCCCTGTCGATGAGTGTTGGTAGTTCGAGTGATAGCACGCGCGGAAGGTTCAAGTGCCGGCGCTGGTATGGGCCTTGCTAAGGCTTTGCCACGTTGCGGGGCGCCCCAGGCAGGTATTGCGCCGATTAGGGGCGCCAGCGCAACGGATACCGATAAACCTTAACCCAATCCACGACAAACCCAAGAAAAAACCACGCAGGCTCCGCCCGGCTCACCGAAACAGGGCAGGGGGCTGGCACCGATTCGGTGCAGGGATGCAGGTTCTTGAACTGTCCTGGTGCCTTTTTCAGCAGGTCTGCCTATTTCATGGAAAACATGCACAGCGCGATGGACTCCCTGGTCCACGGTTCCAACACCCTGTTCATTCTCATGGGCGCCATTCTGGTGCTGGCCATGCACGCCGGCTTCGCTTTTCTCGAAGTGGGCACGGTGCGCCACAAGAACCAGGTCAACGCCTTGTCGAAAATTCTCAGCGACTTCGCTATCTCGGCATTGGTGTACTTCTTCATCGGCTACTGGATCGCCTACGGCGTCAACTTCTTCCAGCCAGCGGCGGCGCTGGCGGCCGACCATGGCTATGCGCTGGTCAAGTGCTTCTTCCTGCTGACCTTTGCAGCGGCGATCCCTGCGATCATCTCCGGGGGTATCGCCGAGCGGGCGCGCTTCGTGCCGCAACTGTGTGCCACGGCGTTGATCGTGGCGTTCATCTACCCGTTCTTCGAGGGCGTGGTGTGGAACGGCAACCTGGGCGTTCAGGCCTGGTTGCAGGCACGCTTCGGCGCGCCGTTCCATGACTTTGCCGGCTCGGTGGTGGTGCATGCCATGGGTGGTTGGCTGGCGCTGGCGGCGGTGCTACTGCTGGGCGCGCGCCGCGGGCGCTACCGCGATGGCCGGCTGGTGGCGTTTGCGCCGTCGAGCATTCCCTTCCTGGCATTGGGGTCGTGGATCCTGATCATCGGCTGGTTCGGCTTCAACGTCATGAGTGCCCAGACCTTGCAGGGTGTCAGCGGCCTGGTGGCGATCAACTCGCTGATGGCCATGGTCGGTGGCACCCTGTCGGCCTTGCTGGCCGGGCGTAACGACCCGGGCTTCCTGCATAACGGGCCGCTGGCCGGGCTGGTAGCGGTTTGTGCCGGTTCCGACCTGATGCACCCGATTGGTGCGCTGGCCACCGGCCTGGTGGCGGGCGCGCTGTTCGTCTGGACCTTCACCGCGGCGCAGAACCGCTGGAAGATCGACGATGTGCTGGGGGTGTGGCCGTTGCATGGCCTGTGCGGTGTCTGGGGTGGCATGGCCTGCGGTATCTTCGGCCAGGAGGTGCTGGGTGGCATGGGCGGTGTCAGCCTGGTCAGCCAGTTGCTGGGCAGCCTGATGGGCGTGGTGGTGGCATTGGCCGGCGGTTTTGCCGTGTATGGTGCAATCCGCGCGCTGCACGGGCTGCGCTTGAGCCATGAGCAGGAGTTCCAGGGCGCGGACCTGTCGCTGCACCGTATCGGCGCCACCAGCCAGGATTGAGCCAGGTCAGGTGCACGGACGGCAGTACGGACCTAGAATAGGTTTCTCCCTGCCAAACCGGACTTGCCCCCATGCTGCCTGAATGCCAACTGTTCGGCACCCTCGGCTGCCACCTGTGTGAAGTGGCCGAGGCCGTGCTGATGCCCTTCGTCGACCATGGCCTGCTGGTGGAGCTGGTCGATATTGCCGAGAACGAAGCCCTGTTCGAACGCTATGGCCTGATCATTCCGGTGCTGCGCCGCTGTGACAATGGCGGCGAGCTGCACTGGCCGTTCGATGCCGAACAGGTGGTGGCGTTTCTCGCGCAGTAATCGCACAAGGGGAGGTCTGTCCCTGCTCCATGCAGTGTGGTGCGTTGTGATGATCCGCTGCCGGCACGTTGAGGCCGGCATCCTTCACCGGTCATCAGGAACCCAGCCATGCGTATTTCCCCCCATTTCACCCTTGATGAAATGACCGTTTCGCAGCTCGCCGCCAGGGAAGGGCTCGACAACAATCCTCCAGCCGAAGCCCGTGCCAACCTGCAGTTGCTGTGCAATGCACTGGAGCAGGTGCGCGCGCTGTTCGGTGCACCAGTCATCGTCAGCAGCGGCTATCGCAGCCCCGCAGTCAACCAGCGCATTGGCGGGGCGCTGACGAGCAAGCATCTGCAGGGGCTGGCAGCTGACTTCACGGTGATTGAAGTGAGCCCGCGCGAGGTGGTGCGCCGGATCAGCGAAAGCGCCATCCCCTTCGACCAGTTGATCCTCGAATTCGATGACTGGGTGCACCTGGCCGTGTCGCGTAGCGCCCCCCGGCGCCAGGTGCTGACCATCCGCAAAGGCACCGGCTATCTGCCGGGCCTGCAATGAAGCGCATTGACGGCGCCAAGGGGATGTTCGTATGCTGTATATAAATACAGTATCGAGGTGAAGCCATGCTCAATGTCGAGCAACTCAAGTACAGCGTCAACCGCATGCCCGTCGAGCGGGTGGCCGACGCTGTTCTGGAACTGCGCCTCGAAGGCCTGGTGACCGACGACCGTACGCCGTTCGGCAAGGTCCACTTCAATACCTGTTTCGCCGAGATCGAGGCCCTGTTCCAGCGTGCCGGCTACCACCGTGGGCTGGACGTGGTGGGCTACCAGGGGTTGCTGTATGCCCTCTACGACCCTGGGCGCTGGGAGCCGGTGCAGGTGTTGCGCTGGCTGAAGGAGCGCTGCGAGGCCATTGCCCAGGCTGGTTGAGGGCGCGGGCTTGGGGGATAATGCGCGGCCGTGAACGTTTCGAGCCCTGCCATGACCACGCCTTTCGACCCCGCCCGCCAGCAAGCCAGCACGGTGTGCCTGCCCCCCGGTAACTGGGCGACGGTGCTCGACTGCCTGTGTGACCATTTCAAGGCCATCGACCGCGCCCAGTGGCTCGACCGCTTTGCCCGTGGCCGGGTACTGGATGCCGAGGGGCGGGCGGTTTCTGCCGAACTGCCTTACAAGCGCGGTATGCGTTTGCACTACTTCCGTGAGGTGCCGAACGAGCGGCCCATACCGGTGCAGGAGACCGTACTGCATGTGGATGAGCACCTGGTGGTAGCCGACAAGCCGCATTTCCTGCCAGTGACGCCGACTGGCGAATACGTCGAACAGACCTTGCTGCGCCGCCTGATCCGCCGCCTGGACAACCCGCATCTGGTGCCGTTGCACCGTATCGACCGGCATACCGCCGGGCTTGTACTGTTTTCCGCCAACCCGCAGAGCCGCAGTGCCTACCAGCGGCTGTTCCCCGAACGGCGTATCGACAAGCGCTACCAGGCCATTGCCGCGGCCATGCCGCAGCACGATTTCCCGCTGGTGCACAAAAGCCGCCTGGTTCATGGCGAGCCGTTTTTCCGCATGCATGAGGTAGCGGGGGAGGCCAACAGCGAAACCCTGGCCGAAGTGCTGGAGAAGAATGGCGAGCTGTGGCGTTATGGGCTGTCGCCAGTGACTGGCAAGACCCATCAGTTGCGTGTGCACATGGCGGCATTGGGGGCGGGGATCTGCAATGACCCGTTCTATCCGCAGTTGGTCAACGAAGAGGATGACTACCAGCGGCCGCTGAAGTTGCTGGCGCAGAGCCTGCGCTTTGCAGATCCGCTGAGCGGGGAAGAGCGCTACTTCGAGAGCTGCTTGCAGCTGGATTGGTAGTCTGGACGGGGTCGTTGTAGGAGCGGCCTTGTGTCGCGATGGGCCGCGAAGCGGCCCCGGCATTCTTTGCATCACCGCTGAACTCCTGGGGCCGCTTCGCGGCCCATCGCGACACAAGGCCGCTCCTACAGGGCCCTAGCGGTTGAACCGCTCCACCAGCGAGTACTGGGTACCCGCCGTGCTGGTCAGCTCTTCGCTGAGCAGCGCCGAGTGCTGGGCCTGTTCGGCAGTCTGGTCGGCCAGGTCGGCGATGGTGCTGATGTTGCGGCTGATCTCGTCAGCCACTGCAGTCTGCTCCTCGGTCGCCGCAGCAATCTGGGTGGCCATGTCGGTAATGTTGGCTACCGCTTCACTGATGCCCACCAGCGCCTCGTCGGCCTGCATCACACGGTCGACGCCTTCCTGCGCCTGGCGATGGCCGGTTTCCATGGTCAGCACGGCATTGCTGGCAGTTTGTTGCAGCTTGGCGATCAGGCCGTGGATCTGCCCGGTGGATTCGGCGGTGCGCTGGGCCAGTTGACGTACTTCGTCGGCCACCACGGCAAAGCCTCGGCCCATTTCACCGGCACGTGCCGCTTCGATGGCCGCGTTCAGCGCCAGCAGGTTGGTCTGGTCGGCGATGCCCTTGATCACATCGACCACGCCACCAATCTCGTCGCTGTCCTTGGCCAGTTGCGTCACCGTCTGGCCGGTCTCGCCCACCGCCGCCGACAGGCGTTCGATGGCCTCGCGAGTTTCACCGGCAATCTGCCGGCCCTGGCTGGTCAGGCGGTTGGCTTCCTGGGTGGCATCGGCGGTGCGCTGCACGTGGTTGGCCACTTCCTGGGTGGTGGCGGCCATCTGGTTGACCGCAGCGGCAACCTGCTCGGTCTCCACCCGCTGGCGCTCCAGGCCCGAAGAACTCTTGTGCGCCAGCTCGTCGGACTGGCGCGCCTGTTCGCTGAGGTGTTCGGCGCTGTCCTGCAGGCGGGTCAGGCAGGTTTTCATGCGCGCGTCCTGGCTGAGCATGGCCATTTCCAGGCGCGCCTGCACGCCCCGGCTGTCGGTGTACATCTGCGCGATCAGCGGGTCGGAGGTGGTTTGCTCGGCCAGGCGCAGCAGGCGCTTGAGGCCACGTTGCTGCCAGCTCAGGCCCAGCAGGCCCAGCGGTACGGAAAGCCCGGCAGCCAGGGCGAAGCCCCAGGAATGGCCCAGCCAGTTGCCGATCAGGAAGCCCACCTGGCTGATCAGGATGAACGGCAACCAGTCCTGCAGCACCGGCAGCCACTTGTCCCGGCGTGGTACCGGCGGCTTGCCCTGGTTGATGCGCTGGTACAGCGCCTCGGCGCGGCGGACCTGCTCGGCGGTAGGCTTGACCCGCACCGACTCGAAGCCGACTACCTGGTTGTTGTCGAAGATCGGCGTGACATAGGCGTTGACCCAGTAGTGGTCGCCGGACTTGCAGCGGTTCTTGACGATACCCATCCACGGCTGGCCCTGCTTGAGGGTTTGCCACATGTGGGCAAACACCGCTGGCGGTACGTCGGGGTGGCGCACCAGGTTGTGCGGCGCACCGGTCAGTTCTTCGCGGGTGAAACCACTGATCTCGATGAAGGCATCGTTGCAGTAAGTGATCACACCTTTGGCATTGGTGGTGGAGATCAACCGCTGCTGGGCAGGGAAAGTCCGTTCTCTCTGGGTAATCGGCTGGTTGTTACGCATGGGTTGATAGTCCGCAGGGCTTTCGACTGGTATCGGCAAGCCGCTGGTTTTATTGAATGAATAATTAATGTGCTTGACCTGTGGCAACTGGCCATCAGTCGATCTGGGTTAGCCAACGAGCACGTTCAAGCAATTTAGCGTCATTATTTCGTTTTTACTGCTGTTTCATGACGGATAAGTCGAATGATGACCGAATGGCTAGCCAAGAGCCAGCATCGGATAGCTGAACAGGGTGAAATGCACCAGGTTCAGGCCAAAATGGCAGAGCACCGCCGCCGCCACGCCGCCCCAGCGGTACGCCAGGCCGTAGCCGATACCGGCAAGGGTGGCCAGGTACACCCATTGCCAGCCGGCCCCCAGGTGTGCCAGGCCGAACAGCAAGGCGGCGGCGAACAATGCCAGCCCTTGGTGGCGCAGCAGCCGTTGCAGGCCGGCCTGGATGTAACCGCGGAACAACAGTTCTTCGGTCAGGCTTACCAGCAGCAGGTTGTTCAGCAGCCATAGCCAGGCCTGGTCGGGCCATTTCGGGGCCCAGCCCAGCATGCCCATTGCCCAGGCGCCTCCCAGGCAGGCAAGCAGGGTCAGGGGCAGGGCGTACAGCAGGCTGGTCGCCAGGCCCTGGCTACGCCACAGGAACAACCAAGGGCAGGCCAGCAGCAGCCAGGCGCCGATCAGCGGTTTGTCCAGGTTCAGGTACATCGTGAAGGGCAGGGCGCCGGGGCTGAGGACAACGCCGTCGATGACCTTGGCAGCGTTGAAGCCGGGCAGCCAGTGCAATGCCAAGGCGATGGCCAGGAGGACGAACAACGTGTGGCCGAGGGCTTGTTGCCAGCGCTGGTGGCGGCGAGCGAGCAAGGCGCTGGCAAGCAGGGCGAGAAACGTGGGCAGGGTGGTGATGCCGAGGTTGCCCTGGCTCAGGGCGAGGGTGTAGCCGAGTGCCAGGAGTAAAAGTGCGATCAGGTGGAAGCGAGGCACGAGTGGTCCTTTTCGGGTAAACGGAAACGGGCCGCTACGCGTCGTCTGTAGGAGCGGCCTTGTGTCGCGATGGGCCGCATAGCGGCCCCAGATTTCAGCTTCGCCGCCGCTATCGAGCGGGGCCGCTGCGCGCCCCATCGCGACACAAGGCCGCTCCTACAGGCGATCGGCGTGTACAGCAGCCCCAAGCATACGCGCCTCAACCAGCAATCAGCTGGCGCAACACATAATGCAGAATTCCCCCGGCCTTGAAGTACTCCACCTCATTCACGGTATCGATCCGGCACAGCACCTCGATCTGCTCCTGCTGCCCATCCTCGCGGGTGATGCGCAAGGGCAGGCTCATGCCCGGGCGGATCTGTGCGCCGTTCAAGCCAAGCACATCGATCTTCTCCTTGCCGGTCAGCCCCAGTTGCTTGCGGTTGTGTCCGGCCTTGAACTGCAGCGGCAGTACGCCCATGCCTACCAGGTTGGAGCGGTGAATGCGCTCGAAGCTTTCCGCCAGTACCGCCTTGACCCCCAGCAGGTTGGTGCCCTTGGCCGCCCAGTCGCGGCTCGAGCCGGTGCCGTATTCCTGGCCGGCGATCACTACCAGCGGAGTGCCTTCCTGCTGGTAGCGCATGGCCGCGTCGTAGATCGACAGCTTCTCGCCACTGGGCACGTGCAGGGTGTTGCCACCTTCTTCGCCCGCCAGCATTTCGTTGCGGATGCGGATGTTGGCGAAGGTGCCGCGCATCATCACTTCATGGTTGCCACGCCGCGAGCCGTAGGAGTTGAAGTCGCGGGGCTCCACGCCCTGCTCACGCAGGTAGCGCCCGGCCGGGCTGTCGGCCTTGATGTTGCCGGCCGGGGAAATGTGGTCGGTGGTCACCGAGTCACCCAGCAGCGCCAGGATCCGCGCACCTTGGACGTCGGTGATCTGCGGGGGCGGCCCGCCGATGTCGTCGAAGAACGGCGGATGCTGGATATAGGTGGAGTCGGCCTGCCACACGTAGGTGGCCGCCTGCGGTACCTCAATGGCCTGCCACTGTGCATCGCCGGCGAACACCTCGGCGTACTCCTTGTGGAACATCGCCGTGTCGACCTTGGCCACGGCAGCGGCGATTTCCTGCTGGCTGGGCCAGATATCGCGCAGGTACACCGGCTGGCCATCCTTGCCGGTGCCCAACGGGTCGCGGGTCAGGTCCAGGCGCACGCTGCCGGCCAGGGCATAGGCCACCACCAGCGGCGGCGAGGCCAGCCAGTTGGTCTTGACCAGCGGGTGCACGCGGCCTTCGAAGTTGCGGTTGCCCGACAACACCGAAGCCACCGTGAGGTCGGCGCTGCCGATGGCTTTTTCGATCGCTTCATCCAGCGGGCCGGAGTTGCCGATGCAGGTGGTGCAGCCATAGCCGACCAGATCGAACCCTAATTGGTCCAGATAGGTGGTGAGCCCGGCGGCCTTGAAGTAGTCGGTGACCACCTTGGAGCCCGGCGCCAGCGAGCTCTTGACCCAGGGTTTGCGTTGCAGGCCTTTTTCCAGGGCCTTTTTCGCCACCAGCCCGGCGGCCATCATCACGCTGGGGTTGGAGGTGTTGGTACACGAGGTGATTGCGGCAATCACCACGGCGCCATCGCGCAGGGTGTGGGTCTGGCCTTGATGGCTGTAGTCGATCTCCCCGGCCTGGTCGGCGTTGCCCACCGCCACGCCGCCGCCACCTTCGCTTTCCAGGCGGCTGACCTCTTTGGCCAGCGGTTTGGGTTGCAGTTCGATGAAGTGGTCGAAGGCCTGGCTGACCTGGCCCAGGGCTACCCGGTCCTGCGGCCGCTTGGGCCCTGCCAGGCTGGCCTCGACCTCATGCATGTCCAGCGCCAGGCTGTCGCTGAACAGTGGCTCCTGGCCGGGCTTCCGCCACAGGCCCTGGGCTTTGCAGTACTGCTCGACCAGTTGCACGGTCGCCTCGGGGCGGCCGGACAGGCGCAGGTAGTCCAGGGTCACCTGGTCGACCGGGAAGAAGCCGCAGGTGGCGCCGTATTCCGGGGCCATGTTGGCGATGGTCGCACGGTCGGCCAAGGGCAGCTCGGCCAGGCCATCACCATAGAACTCGACGAACTTGCCCACCACGCCCTTCTTGCGCAGCATCTGCGTCACAGTCAGCACCAGGTCGGTGGCGGTGATGCCTTCGCGCAGTTTGCCGGTCAGCTTGAAGCCGATCACTTCGGGGATCAGCATCGACACCGGCTGGCCGAGCATGGCTGCCTCCGCTTCGATGCCGCCCACGCCCCAGCCGAGCACGCCCAGGCCATTGATCATGGTGGTGTGCGAATCGGTACCGACCAGGGTGTCGGGGAAGGCGTAGGTGCGGCCATCGGCCTCACGGGTCCAGACGGTGCGGCCGAGGTATTCGAGGTTGACCTGGTGGCAGATGCCGGTGCCCGGCGGTACCACGCGGAAGTTGTCGAAGGCGCTCTGGCCCCAGCGCAGGAAGGCATAGCGCTCGCCGTTGCGCTGCATTTCGATGTCGACGTTCTCGCTGAAGGCCTGCGGCGTGCCGTAGCGGTCGACCATCACCGAATGGTCGATCACCAGGTCCACGGGTGACAGCGGGTTGATCCGCTGCGGGTCGCCGCCGGCCTTGGCCATGGCTGCGCGCATGGCGGCCAGGTCGACCACGGCCGGCACACCGGTGAAGTCCTGCATCAGCACCCGCGCCGGGCGATACTGGATCTCGCGGTCGGAGCGTCGCTCGCCCAGCCATTGGGCGAGGGCGCGCAGGTCGTCGCCGGTGACGGTCTTGCCGTCTTCCCAGCGCAGCAGGTTTTCCAGCAGCACCTTCAGCGACATGGGCAGGCGCTGCAGGTCGCCCAGTTGGCGGGCGGCTTCGGTGAGGCTGAAGTAGTGGTAGGTCTGGTCGCCGACCTGTAGGGATTTGAGGGTATTCAGGCTATCGAGCGAGGGCATTGCCAACTCCTTCTGCGCCGGTGCCTGGCAAGATTTGCCGGTGGCACCGCTCTGTATCGATCCGCACGGCACGGACCTGGCTGAAAGGTCAGGTTAGACCGCTTTGCGCTACCTGACCCTTTTCTGGACCGGCGGGGCGTGTCGCAGGTTCCGATCTTCCTTTATCATCGCCGCCCTGCCGGCGCCTGTGGCGCGCCAGCCGAAGTGGAGTGAGAGATGAATACCCTGTTCATGCATTGCCGGCCCGGTTTCGAGGGTGAGGTGTGCGCCGAAATCAGCGAACATGCCGCCCGCCTGGGTGTTGCCGGCTATGCCAAAGGCAAGCCGCAAAGTGCCAGTGCCGAGTTTGTCTGTAGCGAGGAGGGCGGTGTCGAGCGGTTGATGGGGGAACTGCGCTTCAACCAGCTGATTTTCCCGCGGCAGTGGGCCCGTGGCGGTTATGTCGAACTGCCGGAAAGCGATCGCATCAGTGTGCTGCTGGCGCACCTGGCCGGGTTCCCGGTGTTCGGTAGCCTGTGGCTGGAGGTGCTGGACAGCAACGAAGGCAAGGAACTGTCCACCTTCTGCCGCAAGTTCGAGGTGCCGCTGCGCAAGGCTTTGGAAAAGGCCGGCCGCCTGGTCGACGACCCCAGCCGCCCACGCCTGCTGCTCACCTTCATCAGCGGCCGCCGGGTATTTGCCGGTGTTGCCCCGGCCAACAACAGTGCGCTGTGGCCCATGGGCATCCCGCGCCTGAAATTCCCCCGCGAGGCGCCCAGCCGCTCGACGCTCAAGCTGGAAGAGGCCTGGCACCAGTTCATCCCGCGCGAGCAGTGGGAGCAGCGCCTGGGCGATGACATGACCGGGGTCGACCTGGGGGCCTCGCCGGGTGGCTGGACCTACCAGCTGGTGCGCCGGGGCATGCTGGTGACCGCCATCGACAACGGGCCGATGGCCGAAAGCCTGATGGACACCGGGTTGGTTCAACACCTGATGGCCGATGGTTTCACCTGGCAACCGAAGCAGCCGGTGGACTGGATGGTGTGCGATATCGTCGAGAAGCCGGCGCGTACTACCTCGCTGATCGAGACCTGGCTGGGCGAGGGGTTGTGCCGTGAAGCTGTGGTCAACCTGAAGCTGCCGATGAAACAGCGCTATGCCGAAGTACGCCGGCTGCTCGACCGCATGGAGGCGACCTTCAAGGCGCGCAAGATCAAGGTGTCGATTGCTTGCAAGCAGCTGTATCACGACCGCGAGGAAGTGACCTGCCATCTGCGCCGATTGGACTTGAAGCCGCGCTAGCACAGCGAACCGCTTTGCTCTTGCTCTTGCTCTTGCTCTTGCTCTTGCTCTTGCTTCGGCTTTTGCTTCTAAGCGCGCGATAGTTCAGGCGCCGCCGATTGCGACTTCAGGAGGCCGAGCGAAGGGACTGCGGAGGGAGGTGACGGGCATGGATGCCCGTCAAGCGCTGAGGCCCCATGGATGGGGCCTGCAGCGCGTACTCCCGGGAGCAGGCCCGTAGCGAGGGAACCCCGGAGCGCAGCGTAGGGGCCGGATGATAGGAGCCAGCGTTTTTTGGTTACTTTTTGTCGCGTTTGACAAAAAGTGACCCGCCGTAAGGGCGGAAAGGTGAATAAGCGCCACCTTCGAGAATGAATGTTGACCTTGTTGTTGATGCCCACGCTTGAAAGCGAAGAGCGAAGAGCGAAGAGCGAAGAGCGAAGAGCGAAGAGCGAAGAGCGAAGAGCGGAAAAGTACCGGTCTTGATCTTGCGCATAGTCCATTTACGATGGCGACGCATACTCACCTTTTCGCCCTTACGGCGAGTCACTTTTTGCCAAACGCGGCAAAAAGTAACCAAAAAACGCTGCGCTCCCATCATCCGGCCCCTACGCTGCGCTCCGGGGTCCCCTCGCGCCGGTCTTGCTCCCGGGAGGACGCGCTGCAGGCCCCATCCATGGGGCCTCAGCGCTTGACGGGCATCCATGCCCGTCACCTCCCTCCGCAAGCCCTCTGCTCGGCCTCCTGAAGTCGCGAAGATCAAGATCAAGATCAAGAGCAAGAGCAAGAGCAAGAGCAAGAGCAAGAGCAAGAGCAAGAGCAAGAGCAGGCGCAGGCGCAGGAGCAGGCGCAGGAGCAGGGCGCGTCTTCACAGGCGGTGCTTGGACCACGTCGCGCGATGCGCGACAATAGCGATCATTTGCGGAGTCCCCCATGACCGATTTCACCCCCGACGCCATCCTCGACGCCACCGGCCTGAACTGCCCGGAACCGGTGATGATGCTGCACCAGCACGTGCGCAACCTGGCCGCTGGCGGCCTGCTCAAGGTCATCGCCACCGACCCCTCGACCCGCCGCGACATCCCCAAGTTCTGCAACTTCCTCGGCCACGAACTGCTGCAGCAGCAGGAAGACGCCGGTACCTTCCTGTACTGGATCCGCAAGAAAGCCGACTGAGCCGCTCTGGAACACGCCCGGCGTTGCGCCTACACTGCGTTCCCCAGACAGGAGAGCGCCATGCTGATAGTTGCCGACGAGAACATCCCGCTGCTCGATGCCTTCTTCCAGGGTTTCGGCGAAATCCGTCGTTACCCGGGCCGAAGCCTCGATGCCGCCAGCGTAAAGGACGCCGACATCCTGCTGGTGCGCTCGGTGACCAAGGTCGACCGCCAGTTGCTCGAAGGCAGCCGCGTGCGCTTTGTCGGCACCTGCACCATCGGCACCGACCACCTCGACCTGAACTACTTTGCCGAGGCCGGCATCCACTGGAGCAGCGCACCGGGCTGCAATGCCCGCGGCGTGGTCGATTACGTGCTGGGCAGCCTGCTGACCCTGGCGGAACTGGATGGCGTGGCACTGCCCGAGCGTGTGTATGGCGTGGTAGGCGCGGGTGAGGTGGGTGGCCGCCTGGTGCGGGTGCTGCACGGCCTGGGCTGGAAGGTACTGGTATGCGACCCGCTGCGCCAGGCCGCCGAGGGCGGTGACTACGTCAGCCTCGAGACCATCCTGCAACAGTGCGATGTGATCAGCCTGCACACCCCTTTGCAGCGTGGCGGCGAGCACCCGACCTGGCACCTGCTGGGCCAGGCGCAGCTGGCGCAGTTGCGCCCGGGGGCCTGGCTGGTCAACGCCAGCCGTGGTCCAGTGGTGGACAACGCCGCCCTGCGCGAACTGCTGCTGGACCGCGAAGACCTGCATGCGGTGCTGGATGTGTGGGAGGGGGAGCCGCAGGTCGACCTGCAACTGGCCGACCTGTGCACATTGGCTTCGCCGCACATTGCCGGCTACAGCCTCGACGGCCGCCAGCGTGGTACGGCGCAGATCTACCAGGCGCTGTGCCGCTTCCTCGGTGTGGATGAACAGGTGCAACTGGCCGACCTGCTGCCCCGGCCGCCGCTGGCGCAGATCGAGCTGGATGCCAGCACTGACCCGGCCTGGGCTTTGGCCACCCTGTGCCGCGCGGTGTACGACCCACGCCGCGACGATGCCGATTTCCGCCGCAGCCTCAGCGACGACCCGCAGCAGCAGCGTGCAGCGTTCGACCAGTTGCGCAAGCAGTACCCGCCACGGCGCGAGATCGAGGGGCTGGCGGTGCGCTTGCGCGGGGAGTCGCCGCAGTTGGCGCAGCTGGTCAGTGCCTTGGGTGGGGTGTTGGTCTGACAGCCGTTTGAAAGCTGTGCCGGCCTCTTCGCGGGTAAACCCGCTCCCACAGGTAGCCCGCTGACCTCAAGGCTTGTGTTGTCCCTGTGGGAGCGGGTTTACCCGCGAAAGGGCCGGTACAGGATTCAGGCAAATAAAAACCCGGCGCAAGCGCCGGGTTGCAAGAATTCGCCGATCAACCTTTGCGTACGCGCTCGACCCGGCTTTCTTCCAGGGCCTTGCAGGCCTTCTGGATCATCTGCTCGGTGATCGGTACTTCGCGCCCCTGGGCATCGATGATCGAACCGCACACCTGCGGCTGAGGGGTAGTCCGGGGCTTCTGGTTGTCGCTGCCATGCTGCAAGCTCATGTATTGTCTCCTCATCAGGTTCAAGCGCAGGTTAACCCTGTGCCGTGACTGGCCTGTGACAGTACCTGCAGGGTCACGGCAGGCACAGTCGAACAGAAACGGCGGTAAAGCTCCATAGCCTGGTTAGACCGATAGGCTATAGCAACCCTGCAAGGGTTCCACAGGCGTGGATGAGTGGTAGGCTGCGGTTTCCCCGCCAATGTGGTCAGCGCCATGCCCGAATCGGTTTCCCCGCGTCAACGCCGCGCCTTGCGCCTGGGTTGGCAGTTTGTCCGTCCGTACCGTCGCCAGGTGCTGCTGGCCTTGCTGGCCCTGGTAGTCACCGCCGCCATCACCCTGTCCATGGGGCAGGGCATCCGCCTGCTGGTGGACCAGGGCTTCATGACCCGCTCCGCGCGTCAGCTCAACCAGACCATCGGCCTGTTCCTGCTGCTGGTGGTGGCACTGGCGGTGGGTACCTTCAGCCGCTTCTACCTGGTGTCGTGGATCGGCGAGCGCTGCGTGGCCGATATCCGTCGGGCCGTGTTCGACCACCTGATCGGCCTGCATCCCGGTTTTTTCGAAGACAACCGCAGCTCCGAGATCCAGTCGCGGCTGACCGCCGACACCACCTTGCTGCAATCGGTAATCGGCTCTTCGCTGTCGATGTTCCTGCGCAACGCGCTGATGGTCATCGGTGGTGTGGTGTTGCTGTTCATCACCAACCCCAAGCTCACCAGCATCGTGGTGGTGGCCCTGCCGCTGGTGCTGGCGCCGATCCTGCTGTTCGGCCGCCGGGTACGCAGCCTGTCGCGGCAGAGCCAGGACCGGGTGGCCGATGTGGGCAGCTATGTGGCCGAGACCCTCGGGCAGATCAAGACCGTGCAGGCCTACAACCACCAGGCACATGACCGCCAGCTGTTCGCCGGCACGGTGGAAGCGGCGTTTGCCGTAGCCCGGCAGCGGATTGCCCAGCGCGCCTGGCTTATCACCCTGGTGATCGTGCTGGTTCTGGGAGCGGTGGGGGTGATGTTGTGGGTTGGCGGCATGGACGTGATCGCCGGGCGTATTTCCGCGGGCGAACTGGCCGCCTTCGTGTTCTACAGCCTGATCGTCGGCAGTGCCTTCGGCACCCTCAGCGAGGTGATCGGCGAGTTGCAGCGGGCGGCGGGCGCCGCCGAGCGCATTGCCGAACTGTTGGCGGCGCGCAGTGCAATCCTGCCGCCCGCCGTGGCGCAGGTGCTGCCGCAGCAGCGGGCCAGTGGGCGTATCGAGCTGCAGCAGTTGGTGTTCGCCTACCCGTCACGGCCCTCGGTGGCGGCTGTCGATGGCCTGAGCCTGACCATCGAGCCGGGGCAGACCGTGGCGCTGGTGGGCCCGTCGGGGGCGGGCAAGTCGACCTTGTTCGATTTGTTGCTGCGCTTCTACGACCCCCAGCAGGGGCGCATCCTGCTCGATGGCCGGGCGATCAACGAACTCGACCCCGATCACCTGCGCCAGCAGTTCGCCCTGGTGGCACAGAACCCCTCGCTGTTTCGCGGCACGGTCGAGGCCAACATCCGCTATGGCCGGCCCGAGGCGACCCTGGCCGAGGTCGAGGCAGCCGCCCGGGGTGCTCATGCCGACGCATTCATCCGGCAATTGCCGCAGGGCTACCAGACACCGCTGGGCGAGGGCGGCATCGGCCTGTCCGGCGGGCAGCGGCAGCGCCTGGCCATCGCCCGTGCGTTGCTGGTCGATGCGCCGATCCTGTTGCTGGACGAAGCCACCAGCGCACTCGACGCGCAAAGCGAACACCTGATCCAGCAGGCGCTGCCCAGCCTGATGGCCGGGCGCACCACCCTGGTGATCGCCCATCGCCTGGCTACGGTCCAGCATGCTGACCGTATCGCGGTCATCGACAAGGGCAGGCTGGTGGCGGTGGGGACGCATCGCCAGCTGATCGAAGAGAGCCCGCTGTATGCCCGGCTGGCGGCCTTGCAGTTCACCACGGGGTAGCTTGTAGTGGCGTTGTAACATTTCTGTAGTATTTGCCTGAGAGTATCTAGCTCAACTGTTGCGTAAGTGCTCGACCTGGCTGCCATTGCTTGATGGCAGCCTTTTTTTGGCCTGCCAGTAACCGGGCTGCGTTGCACCCCATTGCCAACTTGCGCGGCCCCCGGTCTTCCTCCTGCTTTCCGAGATCCAAGATGTTGCGTAAATCCCTCAGAGTGCAAATTCTCTCCCTGCTCGGCGGCAGTCTGGTGGCGATGTTGCTGATCGCCCTGGTGTGCTTCCAGTTCCTCTCCTCCAGCGTGCGCGGCTACGCCGAGCTGGTCGACGGGCCGCTGCGGGCCTCGCAGTTGATCGACGAAGCCAACCTGCAGTTCAAGATCCAGGTGCAGGAATGGAAGAATGTGCTGTTGCGCGGGCGCCAGCCGGCTGACATGGACAAGTACTGGCAGCAGTTCCAGGCTCGCGAGCAGCAGGTGCAGCAACTGCTCGGGCAATTGATCGACAGCAGCGACGCGAGGCTCAAGGCGCCGCTGCAGCAACTGCGTGACAGCCACCGGCAGCTGGGCCAGGCCTATGCGCAGGGGCGCCAGGCATTCCTGGCGGCGGGCGGCGACCCGGTGGCCGGCGACCAGGCGGTCAAGGGCGTGGACCGCGCCGTCAGCGAGCAGATGAGCGAACTGGTCGAGCAACTGCGTGCCGAAGCCCGTCAGCACGCCGCCAGCCTGAGTGCCGGCGCCGAGCGCACGGTATGGCTGGGCTTGCTGGTGATGCTGGCTTCGGCCGTGCTGGTGGGGCTGCTCAGCCTGTGGTTGGTCAACCGCAGCCTGGTCGAGCCGATCCGCCAGTTGATCGAATATGTCGCGCAGCTTAGCCAGGGCCGCTTTGCCGCCCGGGTAGACAGCCGCCGCGAGGACGAACTGGGGCGCCTGGCGCGGGCCGCCAACACCCTGCGCGATTTCCTCGCCGACACGGTCGGCCGGCTGCAGGACAACGCCCAGGAACTGGAAGGTGCCAGCGGCCAGCTGCGCAGCATCGCCGGCGACATGGCCCGTGGTACCCATGACCAGTTCCAGCGCACCGACCAGGTGGCCACGGCCATGCACGAGATGTCCGCCACCGCCCAGGAAGTCGCGCGCCACGCCGCCGAGGCCGCCCGCGCGGCGGACGACGCCGACCACAGTGCCCAGGCGGGCGAGCAGGTGATGCAGCAGACCATCGACATCATCGGCGCGGTCAACCGCGAAATTGCCGGCACGGCGGCGGTGATTCGCGACCTGGAGCATGACAGCACGCGCATTGGCAAAGTGCTCGAAGTGATCCGTGGCATTGCCGAGCAGACCAACCTGCTGGCGCTCAACGCGGCCATCGAAGCGGCCCGTGCCGGCGAGGCCGGGCGAGGTTTTGCGGTCGTCGCCGATGAAGTGCGCAGCCTGGCCCAGCGCACGGCGGCGTCGATTGCCGAGATCCACCAGATCATCGAGGCGGTGCAGTCTGGGGCGGTGGAGGCGGTCAAGGCAATCGAAAGCGGCCAGCAGCGCAGCGAGGAGGGTGCCGAGCAGGTGCAGCAGGCCGGGCAGATGCTGCAGCGCATCACCCTGGCAGTGGAAGCGATCCGCGACATGAACCGGCAGATCGCCACGGCGGCCGAAGAGCAGACCAGCGTGGCCGAGGACATCTCGTGCAACCTGATCGAAATCACCCGCATCGCCACGGCCAACCAGCAGGCGGTGCAGCATACCGAACGGGCGGGGCAGCGCCTGCATGGGTTGTCGGGGCAGCTGGGTGAAGTCACCTCCCGCCTCACCGCCTGACGCGGCTCTTGTGGGAGCGGCCTTGTGTCGCGAAAGGGCCGCAAAGCGGCCCCGGCAATCTCTGCACGGACGCTGATATCCTGGGGCCGCTGCGCGGCCCTTTCGCGACACAAGGCCGCTCCCACAACGGTGCGGCGTCAGGTTGGCTACTGGGGAAACCCGCCACTTCCACTGCTTCATTCCATGCCCTCTGGCGGATTGCCGCCATCCTCCCCGTCGCCCGCCCCCTGTATTCACTGCTCCAGACCCAGTTGGCACGTTCCCTGCTCAAGGCGGCGCGCGTGTACACAACAACTGGATAACATCAATGAAGAAATTCCTGCTGACGTTCCTCTGCCTGGGCGTCATCGGCTGCTCCAAACCCGCGGAGCCGGAAAAGACCGTCGATGTGCTGCTGATTGGCGGTGGCATCATGAGTGCAAGCCTGGGCACCTACCTCACCGAGCTGGAGCCTTCCTGGAAGGTCGACGTCTACGAACGCCTGGACCAGGTGGCCGAAGAAAGCTCCAACGCCTGGAACAACGCCGGTACCGGTCACTCCGCGTTCTGCGAGCTGAACTACACCAGCGTCGGCAAAGACGGCAGCATCGACATCAGCAAGGCCGTTGGGGTCAACGAGCAGTTCGAGGTGTCCAAGCAGTTCTGGGCCTACCAGGTCGAGCAGGGCGTGCTGAGCAACCCGAAGTCGTTCATCAACAACGTGCCGCACATGAGCTTTGTCTGGGGTGACGACAACGTCGCCTTCCTGCACAAGCGCGTCGACGCCCTGCAGCACAGCTCGCTGTTCCGCGGCATGGAAATCTCCGAAGACCACGAGCAGATCCGCAAATGGGCACCGCTGGTGATGGAAGGCCGTGACCCGGAGCAGAAAATCGCCGCCACGCGCATGGCCATCGGCACCGACGTGAACTTTGGCGAAATCACCCGCCAGTTGTTCGCGGCGATGACTCGCAACCCCAATGTGTCGCTGAACCTGCGTCATGAAGTGCGCGACATTGTGCGCAACGACGACGGCACCTGGCATGTGCGGGTGGCCGACCTGGCCAATGGCGGCGAGGAAAAGGCCGTCAACGCCCGCTTCGTGTTCATCGGTGCCGGTGGTGGCGCGCTGAAGCTGCTGCAGAAGTCGGGCATCCCTGAAGCCGAAGGCTATGCCGGCTTCCCGGTCGGTGGCCAGTTCCTGATGACCGACAACCCCGACCTGGTCGCCCGCCACCAGGCCAAGCTGTACGGCAAGGCCTCGGTCGGCGCGCCGCCGATGTCGGTACCGCACCTGGACACGCGGATGATCGATGGCAAGCAGGTGCTGCTGTTCGGCCCGTTCGCCACCTTCTCCACCAAGTACCTCAAGCACGGCTCGCTGCTGGACATGTTCGCCTCGCTGAACAGCCACAACGTGCTGCCGATGGTCAATGCCGGTATCGACAACATCGACCTCAGCACCTACCTGATGGGGCAGTTGATGCTCAGTTTCGATGACCGCATGAACGCGCTGCGCGAGTACTTCCCCAACGCCAAGAACGAGGACTGGAAGCTGCTGCAGGCCGGCCAGCGGGTGCAGGTGATCAAGAAGGACCCGGTACTGGGCGGTGTGCTGCAGTTCGGTACTGAAGTGGTGGCGGCCCAGGACGGCAGCATCGCTGCATTGCTGGGGGCATCGCCGGGTGCCTCGACCGCGGCGCCGATCATGCTGACCGTGCTGGAAAAGACCTTCAAGGACCGTATCCAGTCGCCAGCCTGGCAGGCCAGGCTCAAGGAAATCGTGCCAAGCTATGGGCAGAAGCTGAACAACAACCTGGCGCTGACCAACCAGACCCGGGCCTGGAGCAGTGAGCGCCTGCAGTTGCTGTATGTGCCGGTGGAGGCCGAACTGTCGCACTGACACATGTGGGAGCGGCCTTGTGTCGCGAAAGGGTCGCAACGCGGCCCCAGGATTTCAGCCAGGCTGCACAAGTTGCTGGGGGCTGCCTTGCAGCCCTTTCGCGACACAAGGCCGCTCCCACAAAGGGGCGCGCGCTGGGGCAGGGCACTTTTCAATGCGCAACAAAAAGCCCGCACTAGGCGGGCTTTTTGACGAGGATTTGGTCGGAGAGACAGGATTCGAACCTGCGGCCTTCTCGTCCCGAACGAGACGCGCTACCTGGCTGCGCTACACTCCGATGAAGGAAATCCTACTGCATACTTTTTTTGCACGCAAGCCCTTGTTGTTAAAAGGGCCTTTGCAAAAAACAGGCTGCGATCAGAGCTCTTTGACGGTGCGGATCTGGTCCTTGTTCAGGCGTGTGCGCTTGCCGTCCAGCTGCTCGAATTCGTAGAAACCGGAGTCTTCATCGAACTTCGGTGTGTCGGTGGCCTGGATTTCGCGACCGTCGTTCAGGGTAATGACGGTTGGCGATGCGCAGCCAGCGAGGGCGCCCAGGCCCAAGGCGAGCAGGAAGGCGGGTAGGGTCCGTTGAATCATCGTGTTTCTCCAGTGCGATGGTGCTAGATGACATTAAGACGCAGGGCGTCCACGCAAGTTCCGTCTACAGTGCAGCATAGCGGCAAACCCGGGGCATTGATCGAGGGCAAGGGCCACGGGCGTCACGCTGTGATGGGGGCGCGCTGTGTTATAACTGCGGCCATCCCATCTTCTTGTGACGGACCCCCATGAAAGCCAAGGCAGATACCCCCTTCGTGCCGCTGAACATCGCCGTGCTCACGGTCAGCGACACCCGTACTTTCGACACCGATACCTCCGGCCAGCTGTTCGTCGACCGGCTGAGCGCGGCTGGCCATCGCCTGGCCGAGCGCGTGCTGCTGAAAGATGACTTGTACAAGATTCGCGCCCAGGTCGCCACCTGGATTGCCGATGACAGCGTGCAGGTGGTGCTGATCACCGGCGGCACCGGCTTCACCGGCCGCGACAGCACGCCCGAGGCCGTGGCCTGCCTGCTGGACAAGCAGGTAGAAGGCTTTGGTGAGCTGTTCCGGCAGATTTCCGTGGCCGACATCGGCACCTCCACCGTGCAGTCGCGTGCCCTGGCCGGGCTGGCCAACGGTACCCTGGTGTGCTGCCTGCCGGGTTCGACCAACGCGGTGCGCACCGGTTGGGACGGTATCCTCGCCGAGCAGCTGGATGCCCGCCATCGCCCGTGCAACTTCGTGCCGCACCTGAAGCAGGCAGCGGCCTGCGACAGCCGTGGCTGAGGTCCGCCATGCCCGGCCGCTGATGCCGGTAGAACAGGCCCTGGAGCAGCTGCTGGCTTTGGCCGAAGCGGCACCGATCCGCGACACCGAGAACCTGCCGCTGGCCGAGGCCGAGGGCCGTGTGCTGGCCACCGACCTGGTGGCCTCGCTCGACCTGCCGCCTTGGCCGAACAGTGCCATGGACGGTTACGCCCTGCGCATGGCCGACTGGCAGGGCGAACCACTGCCGGTCAGCCAGCGGATTTTTGCCGGCCATGCGCCGCAGCCGCTGCAACCGGGCACCTGCGCGCGCATCTTCACCGGGGCACCGCTGCCCGAAGGTGCCGACTGCGTCGAGATGCAGGAAAACACCGAAGTGGCGGAGGATGGCCGGGTACGCTTTCTCGAAGCGCTGAAGACCGGGCAGAACATTCGTCCCCAGGGCCAGGAAACCCGCAAGGGCGAACAGGTGATGAGCGCCGGCACCCGGCTGGGGCCGATCGAGCTGGGCCTGGCCGCGACCCTGGGCCATGGCCGGCTGGACGTGGTGCGCAAGGTGCGGGTGGCGGTGTTGTCCACCGGTGACGAACTGGTCGAACCCGGCCTGCCGCTGGGGCCGGGGCAGATCTACAACAGTAATCGCCGGCTGCTGGTCAGCTGGCTGCAGAGGCTGGGCTGCGACGTGGTCGATGCGGGCATCCTGCCGGATGACCTGGCGCGCACCCGCAACTGCCTGGCCGAGGTGGGCGATGTCGACCTGATCCTGTCCACCGGCGGTGTCTCGGTGGGGGAGGCCGACTACCTCGGCGCCGCCCTGCGCGAAGCCGGCGAGCTGGCCTTGTGGAAGCTGGCGATCAAACCGGGCAAGCCGCTGACCTTCGGCCACTTCCAGGGCGTGCCGGTAATCGGCCTGCCGGGTAACCCGGCCTCGACCCTGGTCACCTTCGGCCTGCTGACCCGGCCCTACCTGTTGCGGCGTCAGGGCGTGGCCGATGTCACGCCGTTGCGCTTCGACATGCCGGCCGGCTTTGACTGGCCCAAGCCTGGCACGCGCCGCGAGTACCTGCGCGCCCGCATCGAACAGGGCCAGGTGCGCATCTACAAGAACCAGAGCTCTGGCGTGCTGCGCAGTGCGGCCTGGGCCGAAGGGTTGGTGGAGGTGCGCGAAGGCAGTACGCCGAAGCAGGGTGACAGCGTGCCGTTCATCCCCTTCAGCGAACTACTTGGCTGAGCGGCCCCGTCAGGCACTGGCCAGCGGCGTGGCCTCGGCCGGTGCCGCCAGTGCCAGGCGCATGTGCACGTTCTCCAGTTGCTGGGCGGCCACGCTCCAGTCGTGGCGCTGGCGGGCGAACTGGCGCCCGGCGTCGCTCAACTGGCTCATGCGCCAGGGCTGGTTGAGCAACTGGGTGATCAGCAGGGCCAGCTGGTCGCCATCCTCACTGCCCAGGTAGTGCTCACCATTGTTCGCGGCCAGGCCTGAAACGCCTTTGCCGGTGGTGATCACCGGCAAGCCGGCGGCCATCGCTTCGAGGATTTTCACCTTGGAGCCACCGGAATAGCGCAGCGGTGCGAAGAACAATGCTGAACGCCGTTGCAGTTCACGCAGGTCGGGGCGGTAGCCGAACCATTCGATGCGCGGGTCGTTCCAGTGCAGTTTCCAGCTGGCCGGCATGGCATGCCCGGCAATCGCCAGGCGCACCGCCGGGTTGCTCATCCAGACCTGCGGCATGATGTCTTCCAGCGCCCATTCGATGGCCTCCAGGTTGGCGCCATACTCGAAGTTGCCAACGAACAGCAGGCGCTGGCTGTGCAGCGCGGGTTGCACGTGCTGGTAGAAATCACAGTCCACGCCATTGACCACCACGTTCACCGGGCGCCCGCTGATCTGCGCGATCAATTCGGCGTCGTGGGCGCTGACTGCCACCAGTTCGGTGGGTTGGCGCAATACCCGCTGTTCCCAGCGTCGATAGCGCCAGCGGTCGAAGGCGTTGAGCGGGCGCAGCCATAGCGGCAGGCGATCGTGGCTGGCGCCACCCATCACCGATTCCAGGGTGTGCTCGCTGAGCATGTACGGCAGTCCGCGTGCCTGCAGGGCCTTTTCGAAGGGCTGGAAACTGTAGCTGTGTTCGATCTGGATCACGTCCCAGGGCTCGTCCAGCAAATGCTCGAAGCGGTGCCGCAGGCAAGGGGCCAGCCCATTGATGATTGCCCGCATGGGGTAGGCGATGATCGGCGAGGCCAGCAGGTTCAGCGGGCTGTGCAGGGGCCGACGGGGCAGCACGATCAGGCGCTCGAGCAGCGGTTCCAGGGCTTCGCGGGCGGCATCGCCGAGCGGGATCTTCGATTGCACCAGCAGGGTAATCCGATGGCCCCGCTGTGCCAGTGCGCGCATCAGGTGGTATTGCCGGGTCTTGCTGCCGCTGGTGGTTGGCCAGGGCAGGTACGGCAGTGTCCAGAGAATGCGCATGACCCGAAATCCTCGCTAAAGGCTGCGGATAGCAAGACGCGCCCGTGGGCAGCAGTGGTAGAACCACTGCCGGGGGCGCGTCCGTGGCAATAAAGTGTATCTGCTGAGCATAGCCGTGCATTGCCAGGCGTGTGGGAATTGACCGGCCTACGCAATTAAATACTGGGAGCGGCCTGCTATTTTTTCGGGCGCATGCAACGATCCGCAATTGCAAAGGGTCGAGATCTTGGTTGATCACTTCACGGAGGCGCGCACATGCAAGGGCGCAAGGCAATGCTGATCCTGCACGGCAAGCAGGCCATGAACGAAGATGTGCGCAACGCCGTGCATGGTCTGCGCGACAGCGGCTGGGTACTGGATGTGCGGGTCACCTGGGAGGCCGGTGACGCGCAGCGCCTGGTCACCGAGGCGCTGGCCGCCGGCTACGGCCATATCGTCGCCGGAGGCGGCGATGGCACGCTGCGTGATGTCGCCGAGGCCATGGGGCTGGCAGGTACCGAGGCCAGCCTGGCGTTGTTGCCGCTGGGCACGGCCAACGATTTTGCCAAGGCCGCCGGCATACCCCTGGAGCCTGCCACGGCCCTGGCATTGCTGAACATACCCGCACGGCCAATAGACTTGGGCCAGGCCGGCGACCAGTTGTTCCTCAACATGGCCACGGGCGGTTTTGGCAGCCAGGTCACGGCCAACACCTCCGAAGACCTGAAGAAAGTGCTGGGCGCGGCCGCCTACCTGTTCACCGGCTTGTCGCGCTTCAGCGAACTGCAGGCAGCCTCGGTGGAGCTGCAAGGGCCGGGCTTCGACTGGCAGGGTGACCTGCTGGCGCTGGGGATCGGCAATGGCCGCCAGGCCGGGGGTGGGCAAGTGCTGTGCCCCGAGGCATTGGTGGATGACGGCTTGCTCGATATCGCCATCCTGCCGGCACCACAGGAGATGGTCGGGGCGCTGCGTGAGCTGTTGGCTGGCAACGGGTTGTTAGTCAGGGCCAGGTTGCCCTGGGTCGAGATCAAGTGCTCGCAGGGCCTGGACATCAACCTCGATGGCGAGCCGGTGCAGGCCGACAAGTTGCGCTTCCAGGCCAGGCCCGCTGCACTGCGCCTGCATCTGCCGGAGGGGTCGCCGTTGCTCAGTCGTCCAGGCTGATGATTTTCTCGCGCACGGCGAACAGCACCAGGCCGGCCACGTCATGAATCTGCAGGCGTTTCATGATTTGCGAGCGGTGGGTTTCCACGGTCTTGATCGACAGGCCCAGGCCGGTGGCGATTTCCCGGGTGGACTTGCCACGCACGATCAGGCGCAGGATTTCCAGCTGTCGCGCCGTGAGGTTATGCCGCTCGCCCGCGGGCTGCTTGCCCTGCCTGGCGTGCTGCAGCGCCTGGTTGATGACCGTATGGGCGATGGCTGGGCTGAGGTAGCGCTCGCCGTTGCGCACCGCGGCCAGGGCCTGTTCCAGTTCGGTGGCGCTGGTGTCCTTGAGCAGGTAGCCGTGGGCGCCGCTTTCCAGGGCCCGCATGATCAGGTCCGGGTCGGTGTGCATCGACAGGATCAGCACCTTGCAGGTGTTGCCGCTGGCGCGCAGTTGGGTGAGGGCGTCCAGGCCGCTGGTCGAGCGCATGGAGATGTCCAGCAAGACGATGTCCGGCGCCAGCGTGCGCACCTGTTCGAGCAACTGGCTGCCGTCGTCGGCTTCACCGATCACGTCATAGCCGGGGATGTCGCAGACCAGTGCGCGCACCCCGGCGCGGATCAGCGAGTGGTCGTCTACCAGCAGCAGTCTACAGGTCATGGGTTGCAGTACTCCTGGCGCGTTCCTGGGTGCGCGGTGGCCATGGGAACATTGCCTCGATGCGCGTGCCCAGGCCGAGCTGGCTGGTGATGTCCAGGCTGCCCTGCAACGCGGTTACCCGCTCCTGCATGCCGGCCAAGCCCCGCTGGCCTGCTTCGGCCGGTTGCCTGGCTGGCACGAAGCCGCGGCCATCGTCGTGGATCGATAACGCCAACCCCTCGGGGGTGCGCTGCAGGCGGACGACCAGGTTGCGTGCCTGGGCGTGGCGCAGCATGTTGGTCACGGCTTCCTGGGTAATGCGGAACACCGCCATGGCCACGGCCTCGTCGATGCCGCCCAGGCGCTGGTTGCACGCCAGGCTCCAGTGCACGCCGCTGTTGCCCAGGGTGCGCACCAGGTGCGCGCGCAGGCTGGCCTCCAGGCCCAGGCTGGCCAGCTGCCGCGGGTTGAGCAGGGCGGAGACATCACGCACGTTGCCCAGGGTGTCATCCAGCGTGCTGCGCAGGGCGTCGCAGTGGCCTTGCAGGTCATCGGGCATGCGCTTCTGCAGCCACTGCAGCTGCAGCTTGGCGGCGGTGAGCAGCTGGCCGATGTCATCGTGCAATTCCCGGCTCAGGTGCTGGCGCTCGTCTTCCTGGACCTTGAGCATGCGCTCGGCGAGTTCCGCCGGGCGCAGGTTGATCGACCTGGCGCCCAGGGCCAGGTGCACGGCAGCGCCCAGCGTGGCGGCCAGCTGCAGCAGCAGCAGGCTGGCCGGGATCGCCTGGTCGGTCAGGTACAGCGACAGGGTGGCGACCAGCGAGGCCACGCACAGCCCGACCGTCGCCCAGCGCAGCAGGGTAGTGCGGAAGCAGCACCGCAAAGAAGTCTTCAAGCGTGGAAACATAGGTAGGGAAGCCACTGAAGTATTGCTGATGGAGGCCTTGCACAATCCATGTCAGAGGCTTTGGAGCAGTACTTTCTATTTTCTTTCGAACACGTGATCTTGCGACCTTGCTGCAGGTCGCAAGCGTTTGTGGGGCAGCATATTACCACTTCGCAGTGCATTGGTCGCGATCGGGTAACGCTATGAAACGCCTGCGGGGCGGGCGCTGGAGGGTAGCAAAGTGCCACTTGGCTTTATCGCACAACAGGCACTTGCCATTGAACTTGCGCGCTGTTGATTCAACTTGGCCCCCGGCAACCTGGAAAACTTCGAGAACTTTCCAAGTTCGACCTGGGTGGGCCTGAATAAACGTGCCCGGCTGCATTTCAAGCCAGTTCAATATGTGGCAGATGAGCGGCCGGAGTGCGTGCTGCCTGCCGTCTCGGTATGCGGGTGGATGCACACGCTGCCTTGCTCGTCGCAGGAGGTGCAGGGTTGTGCAAACGTTTGCTGCACGGCCTTGGCCAGTTCACCCAGCAGTACCAGCTGCTCGCCGATGTCCAGGTTGAGCCGCCCGGTGCAAGGGTCGACCAGTTCCAGTTGCCAGGCCAGCAGGGTCAGGCAGGCCCCTACCGCGGGCAGGGCTTCGCGCTGCAGGCGACCGACCTGGCAAGCCGGTGCCAGCAACTGCTGCAGGGCGGTGGTGTAATGGGCGACTTCGCGCAGGCCCAGGTGTGTGGCCTGTCGAGCAAGGTTGTCGAGGGCGTTGTCCAGGCAATGGCAGGCATCCGGGTCGTTGTCGATCAGCTCCAGATGCTGCAGGCATTCCTGGGCCTGGGTCAGCAGTACCTGGGCATCCAGCAGGAACCCCTGCAGGGCGTTATCGAACGACAAGGCGCTGTCCATCATGATGCCCCCGCGCGTGGGGCGGGCGCAGGGGACGGGCACGCCAAAACGATAGCTAGCAAAAGCCTGACTCCATTCATGCAATGAGAATGGCGTCACATTAATGGCTAAAGGATATCGCGAACATCAGGTTGCACCCGATTGTGGCTAAGGGTTTCCCTGATAAGGGCCTCAGGTGGGGAACTTTTACTGTCCCGCTTGATCACCCGTGCTTCCCGCAGTAAAGCATGATGGTAAAGTGATATCAATCGCCTTCACGGCATTTTCCCGCAAGGGTCAAGGTGTGCGTGAAGCCGCCGATACAGGGTGGATGATTTCACTATTTCCGACTCAAGCCTGGGGGCTTTCCAATGGCTGGCATTCTCGACACGGTAGACCAACGCACGCAACTGGTGGGTGAGAACCGCCTGGAAATCCTGATGTTTCGCCTGGCCGGCCGCCAGCTGTTCGCGATCAACGTGTTCAAGGTGCAGGAAGTGCTGCAACTGCCCAAGCTGACCCTGATGCCCCAGCGCCACGCCTTCGTCTGCGGTGTGGTCAACCTGCGCGGCCAGACCCTGCCGGTGATCGACCTGTCCCAGGCGATCGGCATGCGCCCGCTGCAGCCGGGGCCGGACAGCACCATCATCGTCACCGAATACAACCGCTCGGTACAGGCCTTCCTGGTGGGCGGTGTCGACCGCATCGTCAACATGAACTGGGAAGCGATCATGCCGCCGCCATCCAGCGCCGGACGCCAGCATTACCTGACTGCGATCACCAAGGTCGATGACAAGCTGGTGGAAGTGATCGACGTGGAGAAGGTGCTGGCCGAGATCGTGCCGTACAACGCCCGGGTTTCCGGCGACAAGCTCGCCGACCCGGTGCTGGCCCGGGCCCGTGGCCGCGAAGTGCTGCTGGTGGACGACTCCAGCGTGGCCCTGGCGCAATTGCGCGACACCCTGTCCCAGCTGGGCGTGAAGCTGCACGTGGCCAGTGATGGCCTGAAGGCGCTGCGCATGCTCAAGGGCTGGGCTGACGCTGGTGAGGATGTGTGCGAGAAGCTGCTGATGGTGTTCACCGACGCCGAGATGCCGGAAATGGACGGCTACCGGTTGACCACCGAGATACGTGGTGATGCCCGTTTGCGCCAGCTGTACGTGGTGTTGCACACCTCGCTGTCGGGTAGTTTCAACGAATCCATGGTGAAGAAGGTGGGCTGCGACAACTTCCTGTCCAAGTTCCAGCCCGATCGCCTGGTCGACGTGGTCAAGCAACGCCTGTTGCTGGATGCCGCTACCGCGTGATCCCGGCCCCTACCGGGTATAAGCTTGGCGTTTTGGCATGACGCGAGGCGGCAGGGATGTTTCTCAGTGAGCTGTATCGGTACCCGGTGAAGTCGGGGCAGGCGCAACGCCTGCAGGCTTCACCGGTGGGATTGCTGGGGTTGCAGGGTGACCGGCGCTGGATGGTGGTGGAGGAAGAAAACGGACGCTTCCTTACCCAGCGCGCCTGGCCTCGGCTAGGCCAGATCAAGGCAAGCGATGATGACAGCGGCCAGTTGCTGCTGGAAGCGCCTGGGCAGGCACCGTTGCGGGTGCCTGTGCCACCTGCCGATGACGCCTTGCGCGGCGTGACCATCTGGCGCGATACCCTGCGCGTGCCGGATGCGGGCGATGCGGCGGCGGCCTGGCTGAGCCAACTGCTGGGCAAGGCCGTGCGCCTGGTGCATTGCCCGGAGCAGCGCGCGCGTTACCTGCCCAATGGCTATGGCTTCAACAGTGACCGGGCGGCGTTCCCGGACGGTTTCCCGTTGTTGCTGATCGGCCAGGGTTCGCTGGACGAACTCGAGCGGCGTGTCGGACGGCCCATGGAGATGCTGCGCTTTCGGCCCAACCTGGTGGTGCAGGGGGCTGAACCGTTTGCCGAAGATGGCTGGAAGCGGATTCGTATCGGCAGCCTGGAGTTTCGCGTGCTCAAGCCCAGTGTGCGCTGCATCTTTACCACCATCGACCCGGCTACCGGCGAGCGCAGCGAGGACCGCGAGCCGATGGCCACGCTCAGGACCTTCCGTGAGAAGGAGGGGGATGTGCTGTTCGGGCAGAACCTGGCGGTGGATGGCAGTGGGTGGTTGGAGGTAGGGATGCAGGTCGAAATCCTGGAGTAGCTGTGTTGCATGTGCCGGCCTCTTCGCGGGTAAACCCGCTCCCACAGGTACTGCACCGCATTCAGGACCGGTGAAATCTGTGGGAGCGGGTTTACCCGCGAAGAGGCCGGCACAGGCTCACTAGCAATCACATGTCATCGAAGTACCGCTCATGCCAATCCACCAGCGGCTGCGGCGAGTTCAGCTTCTGCCCATAGATCACCGAATACGACAGCACGTTCTGTACATACTGGCGCGTTTCGTCGAACGGGATCGACTCCACCCACACATCGAAGCTCAGGTGCTTGGCGCCTTTGAGCCACTGCCGCACGCGCCCGGGCCCGGCGTTGTAGGCTGCCGAAGCGAGTACCCGGTTGCCGTTGAACTGGCTGTGCACCTGGCTCAGGTAGGCGGCACCCAGCTGGATGTTCTTGTCCGGGTTGAGCACCTGCGCCGGTGATGCCAGCGGGATGCTGAACTTGCGCGCGGTTTCCTTGGCCGTGGCCGGCATCAACTGCATCAGGCCGCTGGCACCCACCGGGGAACGGGCATCCTCCATGAACGCGCTTTCCTGGCGGGTAATGGCGAATACCCAGCTTGAATGCAGGCCGCGGACCTTGGCCTCGCGCACCAGGGTGTCGCGGTGGGCCATCGGGAAGCGAATGTCCAGATCGTCCCAGTACTGCGCCTGGCTGATGGTGCGAATGGCCGGGAAGTACCAGCGCAGGTCGTATCCCAGGCGCGCCTGGGCGACCATTTCGTCGCGGGTGAAGTGGCGGCTGACGTGGTACCACTCGCGGCGGCCTTCGACGATCTGGCCACGGGCGTGGAACTCCAGGGCACGGCGGATGCCCGGGGTGTTGCGTACCTTGTTGACCAGCTGCGGGCTGAGCACCAGCGGCTTGTTGTTCAGCTGGTAAGGGGTCTGTGCCCGGTCGGCGGCGAGGAAACCGTAGAAGTCACGCTCACGCGCCACGGTCTTGTACAGCAGCGGGATCTGAGGGTTGTTCGGCTGTGCCAGCTCCAGGCTGCGCGCTTGCCAGTATTTCCAGCGGCTGCTGCTGGCCAGGTCCTGGGGCAGGCGGCGGGTCAGTTCGTAGGCGTCTTCCCAACGCCCCAGGCGCAGCAGCAGGCGCAGGCGCCATTCGCTGACGGTGTTGTCACGCAGTTCGGGGTCGTAGCGGGTCATCAGGTCGAGTGCGCGCGGGTCGTAGCGGCGCGCCAGGGTCAGGCCGATCTCACGGGCGATGGCCACCTTCTCGTCACGGGAAAAGTGCATGCGCTGGGCGTAGTCGTCGAGCAGTGCCATGGCCCGCTCCGGGTCCTGCCGGGCCAGGCGGCGCAGGCCGAGGCTGACCACGTCGGACATGGCTTCGTTGACCGGGGTGAAGCGCGACGGCTGGTTGAGCAGCTCGGGTTTCTGCGCCACATCGACCAGCAGGCGCCCTTGCGGGGCAAGGGTGGTCAGGGTCTTGACCAGGTTGTTGGCCAGGCCGTAGTTGCGCGCCTGGGCCGCCAGCTTGGTGCGTTGCCAGCGCTTGGCCTCGGTCAGCTGGCCCTCGGCCGCCCACATGCCGAACAGCGTGTCGCAGGTGGCCGGCTGCGACTTGCCGACGTTCCACAGTTTGTCGGCCGTGGCAAAACCCTCGGCGCGCAGGCCGTGGCTGAGCTGGTACTGGCCGTTGAGGCAGTCCAGTTCGGTGAAGTTGAGCTTGGGGTCGTAGTACTTGACGAAGGTGTTCCATTCGCCGCGTTCGGCCAGCCAGCGCAACCAGCGCAGTTTCATCCAGTTGGCCTGGGGCAGGTCGCCATGCTTGGCGAGGAAGCCTTCGATTTCCTGGTTGCTGGCGGTTTTCAGGCGGGCGGTGAGTTCGTCGTAGGCCAGGTAGGGCGTCAGCGGGTAGTCGCTGAGGGCCTGGGCATAGCGCAGGTACGGGCCTTTGTCGCCTTTGGCCAGCGCGCGCTTGGCCTCGTCATAGTATTGGCGTTGCAGGGTAAGGTCGGCGGCCTGCGCCGCGCAGGTGGCGGCGGTGAGCAGCAGGCAGGATGCAATATGTAACAGGCGGCTGCGCATGATACGTCCGGGCAGTTGAACCATGGGGAAGTGACGGCGGAGCCAGCACTGTTGGAAGCTATTGCCTTAGCTTAGCTGTTTGCCGGCGGCGGGTGAAAGCACTGTGCTTGTATCGGGATATTAAGTTCGACCAGATGTCGCAAAGGCCTCGCCGGTTGGCCAGGCGGATGCCGTCGAGGGCCAAGTCAGGTAGAATGCGCGCCCGATTTATGGAGACCAACATGACCCTGCTCAAATTCAGCGATGTGTCCCTCGCATTTGGCGCCATGCCGCTGCTGGACAAAGTGTCCTGGCAGATCGCTCGTGGCGAGCGGGTGTGCATCATCGGCCGCAACGGCACCGGCAAGTCGAGCATGCTGCGCCTGGTCAAGGGCGAGCAGAAGGGCGACGACGGCGAAATCTGGCGCGCCCCGGCCCTGAAGATCGGCGAGCTGCCGCAGGAACTGCCGGTGGCCGACGAGCGCACGGTGTTCGATGTGGTGGCCGCAGGCCTGGATGGCGTGGGCGAGTTGCTGGCGCAGTTCCACCACCTGAGCCTGAACATCCAGGGCGATGAAGACCTGGAAAAACTCATGCACGTCCAGCACGAGCTGGAAGCCCGTGACGGCTGGCGCCTGCAGCAGGTGGTGGAAAGCACCCTCAGCCGCCTGCAGCTGCCGGCCGACAAGACCCTGGCCGAACTGTCCGGTGGCTGGCGCCGCCGCGTGCTGCTGGCCCAGGCGCTGGTGTCGGAACCCGACCTGCTGCTGCTCGACGAACCGACCAACCACTTGGACATCGGTGCCATCGCCTGGCTCGAAGAGGCCCTGCGCGGCTTCAACGGCGCGGTGCTGTTCATCACCCACGACCGTTCCTTCCTGCAGAACCTGGCCACCCGCATCCTCGAACTGGACCGCGGCGGCCTGATCGACTGGAACGGCGACTATGCCAGCTTCCTGGTGCACAAGGAGGCCGCGCTGGCCGCCGAGGAAACCGCCAACGCATTGTTCGACAAGCGTCTGGCCCAGGAAGAAGTGTGGATCCGCCAGGGCATCAAGGCTCGCCGCACCCGCAACGAAGGCCGCGTGCGCGCGCTGAAGGCCCTGCGTGTGGAGCGCAGCGAACGCCGCGAGCGCCAGGGCAAGGCCAACATCCAGATCGAGGCGGCGGAAAAGTCCGGCAAGCAGGTGATGGTGCTGGAAAACGTCAGCTTCCATCACCCCGACGGGCCTGTGCTGGTCAAGGACTTCTCCATGGTCCTGCAGCGTGAGGACCGCATCGGCCTGCTGGGCGCCAACGGTACCGGCAAGACCACCCTGCTCAAGCTGATGCTCGGCGACCTGGAGCCGACCACCGGCAAGGTCGAGCGCGGCACCAAGCTGGAGGTGGCCTATTTCGACCAGATGCGCCACCAGCTCGACCTGGAAAAAACCGTTATCGACAACCTGGCCGAAGGCCGCGACTTCATCGAGATCGATGGCCAGAACCGCCATGTGCTGAGCTACCTGGGCGATTTCCTGTTCAGCCCTCAGCGTGCCCGTACGCCGGTCAAGGCGTTGTCGGGTGGCGAGCGTGCACGGCTGTTGCTGGCCAAGCTGTTCAGCAAACCGGCCAACCTGCTGGTGCTTGACGAACCGACCAACGACCTGGATGTGGAAACCCTCGAGCTGCTCGAGGAGGTGCTGTCCAACTACAAGGGCACCGTGCTGATGGTCAGCCACGACCGGGCCTTCCTCGACAACGTCGTCACCAGCACCCTGGTGTTCGAAGGCGAGGGCAAGGTGCGCGAATACGTCGGTGGTTACGAGGACTGGATTCGCCAGGGTGGCTCGCCGAAGCTGCTGGGCGTGACCGAGAGCAAGGGCGGCAAGTCCGAGCTCAACAGCGCGGTGGTGGAGAAGGTCGAGGCCAAGCCGGCGCCTGCGCCTGTTGCAGAGGTGGCCGACGGTTCGAAGAAGAAGCTCAGCTACAAGCTGCAACGTGAGCTGGAAATGCTGCCGGGGCAGATCGACGAACTGGAGCAGCGCATGGCCGAGGCCCAGGAAGAAGTGAATGCGGCGGGCTTCTATCAGCGGCCGATTGCGGAAACCTCGGCAGTGCTGGCCAAGATCGAGAAACTGCAGGGTGAGCTGGATGTGCTGGTGGAGCGCTGGGCCGAGCTGGAAGGCTGATCGGCGTTAGTCTGACCCGGCCATTTCGCGGGTGAACCCGCTCCCACAGGTACTGCGCCGCATTCAACGGCGGCGCGGTCCCTGTGGGAGCGGGTTCACCCGCGAAGAGGCCAGCACAGGTTGAATCATTCCTTCTTCTGCAACCGCACCGCCAGTACATCGCACGGCGCACCATGCAGCACGTCATTGGCCGTGGACCCCAGCAGCAACGCCAGGCCGTGACGGCCATGGCTGCCGACCACGATCAGGTCGCACTTCTGGTCCTTGGCCAGTTGGTGGATTTCCTGGCGCGGCTGGCCATAGGTCAGGTGCGAGTCGCCGCGGTGGATGTCCGGGTATTTGTTGAACAGGCGGTCCATGCGTTCCTTGGCCTGGTCGAACTGCTGCTGTTGCAACTGCGACAGGTCCATCGGCACGTCACCGCCGAACGCCATGGCCATCGGCTCGACGATGTGTACCAGCGAAACCTTGGCATTCGACGGTGCAGCCAGCGCCATGGCACGTTTGATCACCGGGTCGCATTCTTCGGTCAGGTCGACGGCGACCAGAAGATGTTCGTAGGACATGAGCGGAACTCCTGACAATCGCGATAGAAGAAGTATGGTCGCTTTCGGGCGGGTCTTCCGTGAAAAATGGCTAACCAGCTCATTTGCAACGTTTTATGGGAACTACAGATATGACGGTATTGCTGGTGGTGTCAATCCTCGCGCTGATTCTCAGCCCGCTTTCCTGGTTGCGCACCTCGCGCAAGCAGAGCGAGCAGATGAAGCTGCGCCTGGAGGCTCGGCGCATGGGTCTGGCCATGCAGCTGGCGCCGCAGCAGTGGCCGCACTGGCTGGAAAAGGAGCCGCCAAGCCCTTGCCCGCAATACCACCGGGCACGTCGCCGCGGGCATGAGGACAGCTTCAGCTTCTGGCAGATCACCCCGGGGGTGTGGTGGAACCAGTGGCGTGAACCCTGCGAGGACCCACGCTTCATGGAGGCCCTGGCGCGCTTGCCGGCGAGTGTCTACAAGGTCGAGGCCGATGCCCGGATGATCGCGCTGTACTGGACCGAGCGGGGCGATACGGCTGTGTTGCAGGATATTGCCCACGTCCTCGAAACCTTGGCCTGAAATTTGCCTTTGCGCGGCCTCTGTGGGAGCGGGTTTACCCGCGAAGAAGGCGACTCGGTGGGTGGCACCGGCTTTGCCGGTGTTCGCGGGTAAACCCGCTCCCACAGGGCCACGCTAAGCCCGCCCATTGGTCTTCTCATCCGAAGGCAAGCACAAAACGACAAAGCGGCGGCTTGGCCGATCCCCTGAAGGGGTGGGGTGCCAAGTCGCCGCTTTGCGTTCTGCTGCGCAGAAAAGGCCAGGCAGGCCGGGTATGCATTCAAGCAAGTGCCAGTGTAGCCGTTCGAGGTCACCGCGCAAGGCAAAAGCTGCAGCATTCTCCTGCGGCTCATGGTCAATCGCCGACATGAATGGTCAGCAATCACTGTCATCATGTTTTGTACCAAGACGCTACAAAATGACCGGAAAGTCGTGTTTTCACCTTGCTCGCGAGCATTTGACAACGCCGATCTTTTCGGAGAATGTGTGCACACCCAAATCAAACGGGCGTATGAATTGAGCGTTTGTATGTCATGACGCCAAGCCATACTTCCGACTAGCGCGCTGACGGGTGTGCCTGGGGCAGGGCAGCTAGGCCTGCTTTTGCTGCAGCGATCGGCGTGTACTGTTCAGCTTCCATATCGTGGAGATCAGTTGATGATTTACGAAGGTAAAGCCATCACGGTTAAGGCTCTTGAAAGTGGCATCGTCGAGCTCAAGTTCGACCTCAAGGGTGAGTCCGTCAACAAGTTCAACCGCCTGACCCTGAACGAACTGCGCCAGGCCGTCGATGCCATCCAGGCCGACGCCTCGGTCAAGGGCGTGATCGTCAGCAGTGGCAAGGACGTGTTCATCGTCGGCGCCGACATCACCGAGTTCGTCGACAACTTCAAGCTGCCCGAGGCCGAACTGGTCGCCGGCAACCTGGAAGCCAACCGCATCTTCAACGCCTTCGAAGACCTCGAAGTGCCGACCGTCGCCGCCATCAACGGTATCGCCCTGGGCGGCGGCCTGGAAATGTGCCTGGCCGCCGACTACCGGGTCATGTCCACCAGCGCCAAGATCGGCCTGCCGGAAGTCAAGCTGGGTATCTACCCGGGCTTCGGCGGCACCGTGCGCCTGCCGCGCCTGATCGGTTCGGACAACGCCATCGAGTGGATCGCCGCCGGCAAGGAAAACCGTGCCGAAGACGCCCTGAAAGTGGGTGCCGTCGACGCCGTGGTCGCGCCTGAACTGCTGATTGCCGGTGCCCTTGACCTGGTCAAGCGCGCCATCAGTGGCGAGCTGGACTACAAGGCCAAGCGCCAGCCCAAGCTGGAAAAGCTCAAGCTCAACGCCATCGAGCAGATGATGGCCTTCGAGACTGCCAAGGGCTTCGTCGCCGGCCAGGCCGGCCCGAACTACCCAGCCCCGGTCGAAGCCATCAAGACCATCCAGAAGGCTGCCAACTTCGGCCGCGACAAGGCCCTGGAAGTCGAAGCCGCAGGCTTCGCCAAGCTGGCCAAGACCTCGGTTGCCGAGAGCCTGATCGGACTGTTCCTCAACGACCAGGAACTCAAGCGCAAGGCCAAGGCGCATGACGAAATCGCCCACGACGTGAAGCAGGCCGCCGTGCTCGGCGCTGGCATCATGGGTGGCGGCATCGCCTACCAGTCGGCGGTCAAGGGCACACCGATCCTGATGAAGGATATCCGCGAGGAAGCCATCCAGCTGGGCCTGAACGAGGCCTCCAAGCTGCTCGGCAACCGCGTCGAGAAGGGCCGCCTGACCCCGGCCAAGATGGCCGAGGCACTCAACGCCATTCGCCCGACCCTGTCCTATGGCGATTTCGCCAATGTCGACATCGTCGTCGAGGCCGTGGTCGAGAACCCGAAAGTCAAGCAGGCCGTGCTGGCTGAAGTGGAAACCCAGGTGAAGGACGATGCGATCCTCGCTTCCAACACCTCGACCATTTCCATCAACCTGCTGGCCAAGGCGCTCAAGCGCCCGGAAAACTTCGTCGGCATGCACTTCTTCAACCCGGTGCACATGATGCCGCTGGTGGAAGTCATCCGTGGCGAGAAGTCCAGTGAAGTGGCGGTCGCCACCACCGTGGCCTACGCCAAGAAAATGGGCAAGAACCCGATCGTGGTCAACGATTGCCCGGGCTTCCTGGTCAACCGCGTGCTGTTCCCGTACTTCGGCGGCTTCGCCAAGCTGGTAAGCGCCGGTGTCGACTTCGTGCGTATCGACAAGGTCATGGAAAAGTTCGGCTGGCCGATGGGCCCGGCGTACCTGATGGACGTGGTCGGCATCGACACCGGCCACCACGGCCGCGACGTGATGGCCGAAGGCTTCCCGGACCGCATGAAGGACGAGCGCCGCTCGGCCGTTGACGCACTGTACGAGGCCAACCGCCTGGGCCAGAAGAACGGCAAGGGCTTCTACGCCTACGAAACCGACAAGCGCGGCAAGCCGAAGAAGGTCGCCGACGCCAGCGTGCTCGACGTGCTCAAGCCGATCGTCTTCGAGCAGCGTGAAGTCACCGACGAAGACATCATCAACTGGATGATGATCCCGCTGTGCCTGGAGACCGTGCGCTGCCTGGAAGACGGCATCGTCGAAACCGCCGCCGAAGCCGACATGGGCCTGGTCTACGGCATTGGCTTCCCTCCCTTCCGCGGTGGTGCGCTGCGCTACATCGACTCGATCGGTGTGGCCGAATTCGTTGCCCTGGCCGATCAGTACGCCGACCTGGGGCCGCTGTACCACCCGACCGCCAAGCTGCGTGAAATGGCCAAGAACGGCCAGCGCTTCTTCAACTGAGCGGTCAACGAGCTAGAGCGAGAGATTTGATATGAGCCTGAATCCAAGAGACGTGGTGATTGTCGACTTCGGTCGCACGCCGATGGGCCGCTCCAAGGGTGGCATGCACCGCAATACCCGCGCCGAAGACATGTCGGCGCACCTGATCAGCAAGCTGCTGGAACGCAACGACAAGGTCGACCCGAAAGAAGTCGAGGACGTGATCTGGGGCTGCGTCAACCAGACCCTCGAGCAGGGCTGGAACATCGCCCGCATGGCCTCGCTGATGACCCAGATCCCGCACACCTCCGCGGCGCAGACCGTCAGCCGCCTGTGCGGCTCGTCGATGAGCGCGCTGCACACCGCCGCCCAGGCGATCATGACCGGCAACGGTGATGTATTCGTGGTCGGTGGCGTGGAGCACATGGGCCACGTCAGCATGATGCATGGCGTCGACCCCAACCCGCACCTGTCCTTGCATGCCGCCAAGGCTTCCGGGATGATGGGCCTGACCGCGGAAATGCTCGGCAAGATGCACGGCATCACCCGAGAGCAGCAGGATCTGTTCGGCCTGCGTTCGCACCAGCTGGCCCACAAGGCCACGGTCGAAGGCAAGTTCAAGGACGAAATCATCCCGATGCAGGGCTATGACGAGAACGGCTTCCTGAAGGTGTTCGATTTCGACGAAACCATTCGCCCGGAAACCACCCTCGAAGGCCTGGCGTCGCTGAAGCCGGCGTTCAACCCGAAAGGCGGTACCGTCACTGCCGGTACCTCGTCGCAGATCACCGACGGTGCGTCGTGCATGATTGTCATGTCCGGCCAGCGCGCCATGGACCTGGGTATCCAGCCATTGGCGGTCATCCGTTCCATGGCGGTGGCTGGTGTCGACCCGGCGATCATGGGCTATGGCCCGGTGCCGTCGACCCAGAAAGCCCTCAAGCGTGCTGGCCTGACCATGGCCGACATCGACTTCATCGAGCTCAACGAAGCCTTCGCTGCACAGGCCCTGCCAGTGCTGAAAGACTTGAAAGTACTCGACAAGATGGATGAGAAGGTTAACCTGCACGGCGGCGCCATTGCCTTGGGCCACCCGTTCGGTTGCTCCGGGGCACGGATTTCCGGCACCCTGCTCAATGTCATGAAGCAGAATGGCGGTACCCTGGGGGTGGCGACCATGTGCGTCGGCCTCGGCCAAGGTATCACCACTGTCTTCGAACGCGTCTGATCGCGTAGCGGGACAGCGACCGGGGCCTTGTGCCCCGGTTTTGTTTTTTACAGGTTTTATTCAAGAGGGTGGGCAACATGCAGATACAACCAGGCGTATACCGGCATTACAAAGGGCCTGAGTACCGTGTCTTCAGTGTTGCGCGGCACTCCGAGAGCGAAGAGTGGATGGTGTTCTACCAATGCCTGTATGGTGATTACAGCTTCTGGGTTCGGCCACTTTCGATGTTCCAGGAGTCCGTCGAGGTTGACGGCGAGCAGGTGCCACGCTTTGCTTTGGTCAAGGCCGAAGAGGGGCTGCCCGGGTTGCTGGGCAAGTCGCACGAGTGATAGTCCGAACTTGACCTCACACTTTTGCCACTATATATAGCGGTGCCGCGTCTGGCACCTGACGCGTTTTTCATCTTCAGATTCAGGAATACTCCGATCCATGGGCAAATCGCTGGTCATTGTGGAATCCCCGGCCAAGGCCAAGACCATCAACAAGTACCTGGGCAACCAGTACGTGGTGAAGTCGAGTATCGGCCATATCCGAGACCTCCCCACCAGCGGTTCGGCCAGCGCCAGCAAAGAGCCAGCCGCCAAGCGTGGCAAGGCCGCGGGTGAGGCTCCGGCCCTGTCGCCGAAGGAAAAGGCCCGCCGCCAGCTGGTGGCACGCATGGGCGTCGACCCCGACCATGGCTGGAAGGCCAAGTACGAGATCCTGCCTGGCAAGGAAAAGGTGATCGAAGAGCTGCGCCGCCTGGCGAAGGACGCCGACACCATCTATCTCGCAACCGACTTGGACCGCGAAGGGGAAGCCATTGCCTGGCACCTGCGCGAGGCCATCGGCGGCGACGACACCCGCTACAAGCGCGTGGTGTTCAACGAAATCACCAAGAAGGCCATCCAGGAAGCCTTCTCGCAGCCGGGCGAGCTGGATATCGACCGGGTCAACGCGCAGCAGGCGCGGCGTTTCCTCGACCGCGTGGTCGGCTACATGGTTTCGCCGCTGCTGTGGGCCAAGATCGCCCGAGGCCTGTCCGCCGGCCGTGTACAGTCGGTGGCGGTGAAGCTGGTGGTGGAGCGCGAGCGCGAAATCCGCGCGTTCATCCCGGAAGAGTACTGGGAAATCCACGCCGACCTCGGCACCGCCAAGAACGCCAAGGTGCGTTTCGAAGTGGCACGCGAGAAGGGTGAGGCCTTCAAGCCGCTGAACGAAGCCCAGGCCATGGCGGCGCTGGAGAAGCTCAAGGCTTCCAGCTACAGCGTGGTCAAGCGCGAAGACCGCCCGACCAGCAGCAAGCCGTCGGCACCGTTCATTACCTCCACCTTGCAGCAGGCCGCCAGCAACCGCCTGGGCTTCGGTGTGAAGAAAACCATGATGATGGCCCAGCGCTTGTACGAAGCCGGCTACATCACCTACATGCGTACCGACTCCACCAACCTGTCGGCCGACGCCCTGGACATGGCGCGCAGCTACATCGAGCGCGAGTTCGGCAAGCAGTACCTGCCCGAGGCACCGCTGGTGTACGGCAGCAAGGAAGGCGCCCAGGAGGCGCACGAAGCGATTCGTCCTTCCGACGTGAATACCCACCCGAGCAAGCTCACTGGCATGGAGCGCGACGCCGAGCGCCTGTACGAGCTGATCTGGCGCCAGTTCCTGGCCTGCCAGATGCCGCCAGCGCAGTACCTGTCCACCAGCGTCACCGTGGCCGCGGGCGACTTCGAACTGCGTGCCAAGGGCCGTATCCTCAAGTTTGACGGTTACACCCGTGTGCTGCCGCAGCAGAGCAAGCCTGGCGAAGACGACGTGTTGCCGGAAATGGTCCAGGGCGAAGCGCTGAAGCTGATCCAGATCGACCCGAGCCAGCACTTCACCAAGCCACCGGCGCGCTTCACCGAAGCCAGCCTGGTCAAGGAAATGGAAAAGCGCGGTATCGGCCGCCCGTCGACCTATGCGGCGATCATCTCGACCATTCAGGACCGTGGCTATGTGACCCTGCACAACCGCCGCTTCTATTCCGAAAAGATGGGCGACATCGTCACCGAGCGCCTGTCCGAGAGCTTCTCCAACCTGATGGACTACGGCTTTACCGCCGACATGGAGGAGAACCTCGACGACGTGGCCCAGGGCGAGCGTGACTGGAAGAACGTGCTCGACGAGTTCTACGGCGACTTCAGCAAGAAACTGCAGACCGCCGAGTCCAGCGAAGACGGCATGCGCGCCAACCAACCGACCATGACCAACATTCCGTGCAAGGAATGTGGCCGGCCGATGATGATCCGCACTGCCTCCACCGGCGTGTTCCTCGGTTGCTCGGGCTACAGCCTGCCGCCGAAAGAGCGCTGCAAGGCCACCGTCAACCTGGTGCCGGGCGACGAGATTGCCGCGGACGACGAGGGCGAATCGGAATCCCGCGTGTTGCTGGGCAAGCACCGTTGTCCGATCTGCGCCACGGCGATGGATGCCTACCTGCTGGACGAGAAGCACAAGCTGCACATCTGCGGTAACAACCCGGATTGCGCTGGCTACGAGATCGAGGAAGGCAACTACCGCATCAAGGGTTACGAAGGGCCGAGCCTGGAGTGCGACAAGTGTGGCAGCGAGATGCAGTTGAAGACTGGCCGTTTCGGCAAGTTCTTCGGTTGCACCAACCCGGCGTGCAAGAACACCCGCAAGCTGCTCAAGAGCGGCGAGGCGGCGCCACCGAAGATGGACAAGGTGGACATGCCAGAGCTCAAGTGCGAGAAGGTCGACGATACCTACGTGCTGCGTGATGGCGCTTCGGGGCTGTTCCTGGCCGCCAGCCAGTTCCCCAAGAACCGCGAAACCCGCGCACCGCTGGTGCTGGAGATCGTGCCACACAAGCATGAGATCGATCCGAAGTACCACTTCCTGTGTGATGCGCCGCAGAAAGACCCGGAAGGCCGCCCGGCGGTGATCCGCTACAGCCGCAAGACCAAGGAGCAGTACGTGCAGTCCGAGGTTGATGGCAAGCCGACCGGCTGGAAGGCGTTCTACGACGGCAATGCGTGGAAGGTTGAAGACAAGCGCTGATCCGTCAGTGCTGTAATTGGGGCCGCTTCGCGCCCCTTCGCGGGCTTGCCCGCTCCTACAGGTACAGCGCAGGCCTTGGGCTTGATGGAGTTCCTGTGGGAGCGGGCAAGCCCGCGAAGGGACGCAAAGCGGCCCCAATCATTTATGATGAGGCTATCCGCCTTGCAGCCTTAGGGAGGGCACTGAAATGGCCCAGGAAATCTACACCCGCACCAATCAGAAACTGTTCTTTGCCGGCCTCGCCCTGGAGTCCATGGCCAAGGCCGAACAAAGCCAGGCCATGAATGCCCAGGGCCTGGTCCAGGCCGAGCGCGAGTCGGCGCTGTTCCATCTCTACGGCGCACTGCTGGGCCTGTGTCATGAAATTGGTGGCTTCTACCGCCTGCCAGTTGTTGCAACGGTCGAGCAAGCACTGGCTGACGATGCGCTGAACGGCATCGCCATCCCGGAAGTGGCCGAGCTGCTGGAACTGGCCCGCCAGCGCGAAACCTGGCTGGCGCAAATGCTCAGTGCTTATGCCGATTTGTTCCGACCACCGGTCGCGAAAAAAGCGCCAAAAACCGACGTCACCCAGCCATTGATCCAGGCGGTCAATCTCGATGAGCCCGAGTATCCGGCGCTGTCGCGTGCCGAACTGGAAAGCTGGCGCAGCAACCTCAAGGGCCTGGTGAGACGTTTCCGCGACGCGTTGAGTGAGTGCTGATAGCTGCTACGGCTGGTACAATACTGGCCTTTCGCGGAGAACTGCCATTTATGTCTACGTCGTTTCTGGAAATTGTCGAGTTGCCTGATGGCCGCATCGAACTGCGTCGCGCCGAGGATGAGGGCTCTCTGGTAACCCTGGATTTCTCGGAAGACGCCAAGGCGTTCCTGCAGGGTCAGCATGTGGAAGTGGCCAAGGCCATGCTCAGCGTGGGCGTGCAGATGGCCGGTCGCCTGATGGATGGCGAGCTTGAGCGTGATGAAGGGCCGCGTGTGCTGCACTGAGGTGCAGCAGGGCATCAGGTTTCATGCAGTGACAGGCAAAGCCTGAACATCAGCCGAGGCGGATGTTCAGGCTTTGTGCGTTTCCGGCACCGGCAGCGCGCAGCAATTGCTGGCGTGCAGTGGCGTTGACGTTGCCCAGCCAGCTGACCACGGTGTGGCTGCGGCCCAGGCGCAAGGCTTCGCAGGCCAGTTGAAGCGGGCTCTGATTGCCGCGAGGTTGCAGCAGCAGGATGCGTTCACGGTTGAGCCCGGCATCGCGTAGCCAGGCCTGGGTCAGGCTTGACGGCGGGGCGATCAGGGTCAGCCAGCGGGTCTCGTCCTCTTCGCTCAGTTCGCGCAGCACGGGTGCCAGCAGGCTTTGGCAGTGCCCGGGGGCTCCGCGCAGCGACAGTTCGCTGAACAGCTCGGGCTGGCTGCTTTTGCGCGCCACTTCGCTGGTTTTCAGGCCAGGCAGTACGGGCTGGGCGAGGAATGCTTCGAACAATGGCAACTGGACTTGCTCGGGTGCGTGAATGAACTGCTGCATGACGCCTCCTGGATCAGCGGCGAATGACGCCGACGCTCAAGCCCTCGATCACCAGCTCCTGTTCTTTCAGGTCGACTTCGATGGGGGCGAATTCGGGGTTTTCGGCAAGCAGCCAGACCTTGCTGCCTTCGCGCTTGAAGCGCTTGACGGTGACTTCGTCGCCGATGCGGGCCACGACGATCTGGCCGTTGCGGGCTTCGCGGCAGGTGTGTACCGCCAGCAGGTCGCCATCGAAGATGCCGACATCCTTCATGCTCATGCCGTGTACGCGCAGCAGATAGTCGGCCTGGGGGTGGAAGAAGTCGGGGTTGATGTTGCAGGATTGCTCGATGTGCTGTTCGGCAAGGATCGGCGCACCGGCGGCAACCCGGCCGATGATTGGCAGGCCGCTTTCTTCGGCCTTGGCTTCCAGACCGGGGATGCGAATACCACGGGAGGCGCCCGGGGTCATCTCGATCGCGCCTTTGCGGGCAAGGGCCTTGAGGTGCTCCTCGGCGGCGTTGGGCGACTTGAAGCCCAGCTCCTGAGCGATCTCGGCGCGCGTCGGCGGGAAGCCGTTGTCTTCCAGGCAACGCTTGATGAACGCGAGAATTTCGGCTTGGCGTGGCGTCAGTTTCAACATGGTGAGCGCTCTGTCTTTTTGTACAGTGACTGGGATTATATACAGTACTGGATGCGCTGCAAGCCAAAACCTGTAATAAACAGCAGCAATGGCGCTTGCAGCCGCCCGCCTGGCGCTTTTAAATGGCGACCGGCCGGTCACCGAGCCTTGACAGAAGCAGGGCTGAAACGTATGTTTCAAACACCTGTTTGTCTGGCGGAGTAGTCGGAGTAGTCATGGCCCAATCGGAAACCGTTGAACGCATTCTCGATGCTGCCGAGCAGCTGTTCGCGGAAAGGGGGTTCGCAGAAACCTCGTTGCGGCTGATTACCAGCAAGGCCGGGGTCAACCTGGCGGCGGTCAACTATCACTTCGGCTCCAAGAAGGCCCTGATCCAGGCAGTGTTCTCGCGTTTCCTCGGGCCGTTCTGCGCCAGCCTCGAACGTGAGCTGGAGCGGCGCCAGGCCAAGCCGGAGCACAAGCCGAGCCTCGAAGAGCTGCTGGAAATGCTGGTCGAGCAGGCTTTGGCCGTGCAGCCGCGCAGCAACAACGACCTGTCGATCTTCATGCGCCTGCTGGGCCTGGCCTTCAGCCAGAGCCAGGGCCACCTGCGGCGTTACCTGGAAGACATGTACGGCAAGGTGTTCCGCCGCTACATGCTGCTGGTCAACGAGGCTGCACCGCGCATCCCGCCGCTGGAGCTGTTCTGGCGAGTGCACTTCATGCTTGGCGCCGCCGCCTTCAGCATGTCCGGCATCAAGGCCCTGCGGGCGATTGCCGAGACCGATTTCGGCATCAACACCTCGATCGAGCAGGTAATGCGCCTGATGGTGCCTTTCCTGGCTGCGGGCATGCGTGCCGATAGCGGTGTTACCGACGACGCCATGGCCACCGCGCAGCTGCGCCCGCGCACCAAGACCAGCGCAGGCGCCTCCACCGCCAAGGCCTGAAGGCTGGGCGGGGCAGGGCGCTTCGGCTAAGCTAGCGCCCATGCCCGACCTCGACTTCCTGCACATTTCCCTCGCTGACCAGTGCCTTTATGGCTTTGCCGATGGCCAGCTGCGCCTGCGCGTGCCGGTTTCCACGGCGCGCAACGGCGCCGGCGAGCGCAACGGCTCGGGTTGCACGCCGTGTGGCCTGCACCAGGTGCGGGCGAAGATCGGTGCGGGCTTGCCGCTGAATGCGGTATTTGCCGGGCGGCGCTGGACCGGCGAGGTGTGGTCGCCGGCCTTGCATGCGCAATGCCCCGGCCGGGACTGGATCCTTACCCGCATTCTCTGGCTCAGTGGCTGCGAGCCGGGTGTCAACCGCCTGGGTGCGGTCGACACCTTCCGCCGTTATATCTACTTGCACGGCACCCCGGATACGGAACCCATGGGCGTAGCGCTGTCCCATGGTTGCATACGCCTGCGCAACACCGATTTGCTAAGCCTGTTCGAGCAGGTGCCGGCCCATTGCCCGGTGCGCATCGAGCAGGCCGCCTGCCCCCAGTGGGCTTCTCTCAGTCTTCAATGAAGGATTACCCATGACTGTCAGCCTGCAAGGCTCCCTGATGGTGGATATCGCCGGTAAATGGCTGACCGCCGAAGACCGTCACCTGCTGCGCCAGCCTGAAGTGGCCGGCCTGATCATCTTTGCCCGCAACATCGACAGCCCGCGCCAGGTGCGTGAACTGTGCGCGTCGATCCGCGCCATCCGCCCCGACCTGATCCTGGCGGTGGACCAGGAGGGCGGCCGGGTGCAGCGCCTGCGCCAGGGCTTTGTGCGCCTGCCGGCCATGCGGGCGATAGCGGACAATGACAACGCCGAGTACCTGGCCGAGCAGTGCGGTTGGTTGATGGCGACCGAGGTGCTGGCGGTTGGCCTGGACCTCAGCTTTGCCCCGGTACTCGACCTGGACCACCAGCGCAGCGCCGTGGTGGGCAGCCGCGCCTTCGAGGGTGACCCGCTGCGTGCCACGCAACTGGCCGGGGCGTTCATCCGTGGCATGAATGCGGCGGGCATGGCGGCTTGTGGCAAGCACTTCCCGGGGCATGGCTGGGCCGAGGCGGACTCGCATGTGGCCATTCCCACCGATGAGCGCAGCCTCGAACAGCTGCGCCAGGCCGACCTGGTGCCGTTCACCCGCCTGAGCGGACAATTGGCGGCAGTGATGCCGGCGCATGTCATCTATCCGCAGGTCGACAACCAGCCGGCTGGCTTCTCGCGGCGCTGGTTGCAGGACATCCTGCGTGGCGAGCTGGGCTTTGACGGGGTGATCTTCAGTGATGACCTGTCGATGGCGGGTGCGCATGTGGTCGGGGACGCGGCCAGTCGGATCGAGGCGGCGTTGAGCGCTGGCTGCGACATGGGCCTGGTGTGCAATGACCGGGCGGCGGCGGAGCTGGCGTTGAGTGCGGCGCAGCGGATGAAGGTCAAGCCCTCGCCCCGGATTGCGCGGATGCGTGGGCAAGGGTTTGCGCGGACGGATTATCGCCAGCAGCCGCGGTGGCTGGAGGCGTTGGGGGCGTTGCGGGAGGCGCAGCTGGTCGATTGACCGCGCCGGCCCCTTCGCGGGCATGCCCGCTCCCACAGGTGCTGTGCTGGTTTCGAAATTAGTGTTGTACCTGTCCCGGCCTCTTCGCGGGTGAACCCGCTCCCACAGAGGTATGGCGCTGGTTTCGAAATTGGTGTTGTACCTGTGCTGGCCTCTTCGCGGGTGAACCCGCTCCCACAGGTGCGGCGCTGGTTTCGAAATTGGTGTTGTAGCTGTGCTGGCCTCTTCGCGTGTAAACCCGCTCCCACAGGTACAGAACCGCCCTTGAGGGCACTGATATCCCTGTGGGAGCGGGCGTGCCCGCGAAGAGGCCGGTACAGGCAGCGAGGGATTCTAGGCTACCGCCCGCGCTTCCCAGGCAGCGGCGCAAACAGCGCTTCGATCTCTTCATCCCCCAGCCGCCATTGCCCGGCCTGCCCGCCATCCAGCAGGCTCGCCGCCAGCGCCGCCTTCTCCTGCTGCAACAGCTGGATCTTTTCTTCCACTGTCCCCCGGGTGATCAGCTTGAACACGAACACCGGCTTGTCCTGGCCGATGCGGTAGGCGCGGTCGGTGGCCTGGTTTTCGCTGGCCGGGTTCCACCAGGGGTCGAAGTGGATCACCGTGTCTGCAGCCGTCAGGTTCAAGCCCACGCCACCTGCCTTGAGGCTGATCAGGAACACTTCGCTATCACCCTGCTGGAACTGCTGCACCGGCGTGCGCCGGTCGCGGGTGTCACCGGTCAGCAGGCTGTAGCGGATCTTGCGCTTCTCCAGCTCCTGCTCGATCAACGCCAGCATCGAGGTGAACTGCGAGAACAACAGCACCCGGCGCCCTTCGCTCAGCAGCTCTTCGAGCATTTCCAGCAGCGCGCCCAGTTTGCCCTTGTCGGCCTGGTTGCCTTTGCTTTCCACCCCTTTGACCAGGCGCAGGTCGCAGCATACCTGGCGCAGCTTGAGCAGGGCGTCGAGGATGATGATCTGGCTGCGCGCGGCGCCATTGCGGGCGATTTCATCGCGGACTTTCTTGTCCATGGCCACCCGCACGGCTTCGTAGGTGTCGCGCTGGGCATCGCTAAGCTCGACCCAGTGCACCATCTCGGTCTTGGCCGGCAGCTCGGTGGCCACCTGCTCCTTGGTGCGGCGCAGCAGGAACGGGCGGATGCGGCTGGCCAGGTGGGCCATGCGCTCGCTGTCGCCGTGGCGCTCGATCGGTGTGCGGTAGTCCTGGTTGAAGCGCTTCAGGTCACCCAGCCAGCCAGGCATGAGGAAGTGGAAGATCGACCACAGCTCGCCCAGGTTGTTTTCCATTGGCGTGCCGGTCAGGCAGACGCGCTGATTGGCCCGCAGCTCGCAAACCGCGAGGGCGGCCTTGCTGGTGCTGCTCTTGATGTTCTGTGCCTCGTCCAGCACCAGCACATGCCAGGCCTGGGCGCGCAGGTGCTCGAGGTCGCGCGGCACCAGGGCATAGGTGGTCAGGACCAGGTCGTATTCGTGCAGTTTGGCGAAATGCTTGCTGCGCCCCGGGCCTTGCAGGGCCAGCACGCGCAGCCCAGGGGCGAAGCGCTGGGCTTCGTCCAGCCAGTTGGGCACCAGGCTGGTCGGCATCACCGCCAGGGCCGGTGCGCTCAGGCGCCCGGACTGTTTCTCCAACAGCAGGTGTGCCAGGGCCTGCAGGGTCTTGCCCAGCCCCATGTCGTCGCCGAGGATGCCGCCGGTGCCCATCTCGCGCAGCGCCTGCAGCCAGTTCAGGCCTTGTTGCTGGTAAGGGCGCAGGCTGGCCTGCAGCCCGGTCGGCGGTTCTACCTGCAAGTCACGGGCATCGCGCAGGCGACGGCCCAGGTTGCGCACATGCTCGCCACCCTCCCAATGCAGGGGCATGCCGTCGATGTCGTTCAGGCGTGAGGCATCGGCACGGTCCAGGCGCAGGGACGGGCCTGCGGCGTCTTCGTGCAGATACAGTTCGCCCAGGGTGCCCATCACTGCCTTGATGCGGCCATAGGGCAAGGCAACGCGCAGGGCCGGGGCATCGAGGCGGCCACGGTTGAGGTCGATCAGCAGGTGCTCGTCGTCACTGCGCCGGGCCAGTTCGCTGGGGCGCAGCAGTTCCGGGTTGCTGCGCAGCAGTTGCAGCACGATCGGCAGCAGGCTGTGGCGCTGGCCATCGACCACGATGCCCAGCTCCAGGTCGAACCATTCATGGCCGGGCGCTTCGTCGATGGTGGCGTACCAGTCGTCCACTTCCTGCAGGTTGAAGGCGAAGTCGCGGTGGATGTCGATGTTCCAACCGGCTTCGCGCAGGCTCGGCAGGCCTTCGCGGGCAAAGCGCAGCCAGGCTTCGTCATCGGGCAACTGGAGCATCTCGCCGGCACTGTCAGGCAGGGCCTTGCTTTGTCGGGTGGCGGCCTTGAAGCCCAGGTCGCGCAGCATCTTGCGCAGCGCCTGCTCGGCTTGCGGCTGGCGGCGGATGCGCTGGCTGGTGTTGTCTACCAGGCGGGTCAGCGGTTTTTCGTCGCTGCCGCTGGCGCGTAAACCGTCATAGTCGAACGCCAGTGCGGCCCGATGCTGCATCTGCCGCTGCATGCGGCCGGTCTTGGGCATGTAGGCGCTGAATTCAAGGCTGCCCAGCGTCAGGTGCGGCCTGGGTTGAATACTGTCGATCTCTTCACTGCGTACGCTTGTAGGCGTTGGAACCTGGCGATTCAGTGCGTTCAAGCGGTGGCTCAGGGGGATGATCAAGTGTTCGGGCACCGTAGGTGCGCTTGCCAGTTGGCTGGCAATGAACGGGTCAAGATCATGTACAAGCTTGCCAGTCATGCCCGTCTGGGTATCGATGTAATAGAGCGGGTCGAGCGGCAGTGCCATGTCATGCATCCGCTCATCATGGTGCCACGCACCACGATAGCTGCCGTTCTCAAGCCTCATCCAGCGAAACTCGGCCGGCAGTGTCGGCCCGGGGGCTAGTGGCAACAGTTGCTCGCCGTAGATCAGGCGGCCACTGGCCAGTGCGAACTCGTACAGCTCTGCGCCTTGCTTTCCTTCCAGCCTTGCGATTGGCATGTTGGTGTTTTTGCCAAGGGCGTCAATCAGCCTGAGGATGCGCAGGTCCTCATCAGTTACGTAACGTGGCGTGTAGTAGAGCATCTCAGGCAGCGAGCTGGCACGGGCGAGTTTCAGCTGGCCATCGGCTTCGCGGGTGCCTTTGGATACGCTGAGCGTGCAAAGGCCGTGCTCATTAACGACCTTGTAGTAGAGCGACGGGCCTTTGCGCCTGGCAGGCTCGGCAGGCTTTGTCGGAGCTTCCAGGGCCTCGACCCAATGGGCGAGTTCAGGTGGGAGGTCCAGAGATTGCCGGGCTGCGTCAACCGTTGGGTGAGGGGCATCATGGCTGCCCTCGGCGTAATCCGGCCCGCGCTCCAGCAAATAGAGCGCAGCCGCACAATGCTTGCAGTCTTCGCCCACCGGGCATGAGCAAGTGCCTCGGCACTCCAGGCCATCTTCCGTCATGTCCAGCGTGATGCGCTGGTAGTAGGTCCGGCCGCCGGAACCTGCGCACTGGGCGCGGACGGTCATGTCGAGGATGGACACGATTTCGCTTCTGCCTTCCTCGGCGTAGTCCAGGCCGCGTTGCAGGGACTTGCGGTCAAACGCGAACGTCCAGCCGTCGTGCTCCCGCACAAAGAACTGCGCATCGCTCTCGCTCACATCACTGCTCCATCATCTCCGGGTCCATCACTGGCATTTTAGGCGTACCTGGTGGTGTCACCTTCAGCAGCACCGCCAGGTGCCCACCGTCGAGGAAGGTCAGCTGGCCGCCCTTGACGTTGCTGTTGCTCTGCTTGAACTGCTCGCTTTGCAGCACGCTGCCGTTGCCGTCCAGCTGGTTGACCCAGAAGTTGGCCTCGACCGCAATGAAACGGCCCTCGGCGATGCTCAGGTTGCCTTCGATGGGGAAGTGGCCGAACTGCTCGGTGCCTTCGCCCAGGGCGATGCGGCTGGGCTCGCTGCCCACTTGCTGCTGCCAGGCCTTGTGCAGTAGCACGGTGTAGTCGGCGGTGGCTTCCAGGCGGGTGGCTTCGTCTTCCAGCGCCAGGCGGCGCTCGGCGTCCTTTTCCAGGCGTGGAGCGCCAGCGCTCCAGTCTTCGGGGGCGAACGGGCTGGTGAAGGCGGGCACGCTGTTCTGCCGCACCAGGATCATTTCTACCTGATACAGGCCTTCGGCGAAGGCGGCCGGGGCGAACAGCGCCAGCAGCAGGGTCAGGCAACGGATGGCACGCATGGATCTTCCTTAGGCAGGCTGTGGGGTCAGGCGCTCGAACAGCGCCTCCAGGTTATTGAAGCGTTCGTCGGGGCGTTCCATCGGTACCAGGAAGCGGAACTGGGTGGCGCCTTCGAACTTGTAGCGTTTGGGCTGGCCCTGGATCAGCTTGATCAGGGTCAGCGGGTCGACCGGGGTCTCGGCCTCGAACTCGATCTTGCCGCCGTTGGGGCCGGCGTCGACTTTCTTGATGCCGAGCTTTTCCGCGTGCAGCTTGAGCGAGGTCAGGCGCATCAGGTTCTTGGTCGGCTCGGGCAGCAGGCCGAAGCGGTCGATCATTTCCACCTGCAGGTCCTTGAGGCCTTCTTCATCGGCCGCCGAGGCAATGCGCTTGTACAGGATCAGCCGCGCATGCACGTCGGGCAGGTAGTCCTCGGGGATCAGTGCCGGCAGGCGCAGGTTGATTTCCGGGCCGCCGCCCAGCGGCTGCTCAAGGTTGGGCTGGGTGCCCTTGCGGATCGCCTTGACCGCGCGCTCGAGCATTTCCATGTACAGGGTAAAGCCCACCGCCTGGATCTGCCCGCTCTGGCCTTCGCCCAGCAGCTCGCCGGCGCCGCGAATCTCCAGGTCGTTGGTGGCCAGCACGAAGCCGGCGCCGAGGTCCTGGGTGTTGGCGATCGCCTCCAGGCGTTTTTCGGCGTCGGCGCTGACCTTCTGCCGGGTTGGCGTCAGCAGGTAGGCGTAGGCCTGGTGGTGGCTGCGGCCAACACGGCCGCGCAGCTGGTGCAGCTGGGCCAGGCCGAACTTGTCGGCACGCTCGATGACGATGGTGTTGGCGCTGGGCACGTCGATACCGGTTTCGATGATGGTCGAGGCCACCAGCACGTTGAAGCGCTTGTGGTAGAAGTCGCTCATCACCTGTTCCAGCTCGCGCTCGCGCATCTGCCCGTGGCCGATGCCGATGCGCGCCTCTGGCACCAGTTCGGCAAGGTCGGCGGCGCATTTCTCGATGGTTTTCACATCGTTGTGCAGGTAGTACACCTGGCCACCGCGCAGTAGCTCGCGCAGCAGCGCCTCCTTGACCGTGCTCTTGTTCTGCTCCATGACGAAGGTGCGTACCGACAGGCGGCGCGCCGGCGGCGTGGCGATGATCGACAGGTCGCGCATGCCCGCCACCGCCATGTTCAGCGTACGCGGGATCGGCGTGGCGGTGAGGGTGAGGATGTCCACCTCGCTGCGCAGGGCCTTGAGCTGTTCCTTCTGGCGCACGCCAAAACGGTGCTCTTCGTCGATGATGGCCAGGCCCAGGTCCTTGAAGCGTACATCGTCCTGCAGCAGCTTGTGGGTGCCGATGAGGATGTCGATCTTGCCTTCGGCCAGATCGGCGGCGGCGTTGGCCACTTCCTTGGCCGACTTGAAGCGGCTCATCACCTCCACGGTCACCGGCCAGTCGGCAAAGCGGTCGCGGAAGCTGTTGTAGTGCTGCTGGGCGAGCAGGGTGGTGGGCACCAGCACGGCCACCTGGCGGCCGCTGTGCACGGCAATGAATGCCGCGCGCATGGCCACTTCGGTCTTGCCGAAGCCGACGTCGCCGCACACCAGGCGGTCCATCGGCTTGGGCGCCAGCATGTCGGCGCGCACCGCTTCGATGGCAGCCTGCTGGTCCGGGGTTTCCTCGAACGGGAAGCCGGCGCTGAAGGTGGCGTAGTCGGCGGACGGGTCGGCAAATGCATAGCCCTTGCGCGCGGCGCGGCGGGCATAGATGTCGAGCAGCTCGGCGGCCACGTCGCGCACCTGTTCGGCGGCCTTGCGCTTGGCCTTCTGCCAGGCCTCCGAGCCCAGCCGGTGCAGCGGTGCCAGGGCATCGTCGCTGCCGGTGTAGCGGGCGATCAGGTGCAGGTTGGCCACCGGCACGTACAGCTTGGCGCCCTCGGCGTATTCCAGGGTGAGGAATTCGGCGGCCTGGCCGTCGATTTCCAGGGTTGCCAGGCCCAGGTAGCGACCCACGCCATGGTCGATGTGCACCACCGGCGCGCCTTCGCGCAGCTCGGTCAGGTTCTTGATCACCGCGTCGTTGGCGGTTTCGCCGCGCTTGTCGCGGCGCCGGCGCTGCATGACCCGCTGGCCGAACAGCGGGCTTTCGGCGACCAGAGCGATGGCTGGGTCGTCCAGCAGCAGGCCTTCGTCCAGCGGGGCGATGGTGATTGCCAGGCGTTCGCTGCCGGTGATGAAGTCGGCCCAGCCGTCGACGGTATGCGGGCGCAGTTTCAGCCGTTCGAGCAGCTCCAGCAGCACTTCGCGCCGGCCTGCCGATTCGGCGGTGAACAACACCCGGCCAGGGAACTGGTCGAGGAAATTGGCCAGTTCGGCCAAGGGCTGGTTGGCCTTGGCCTCGATTGCCAGGTTGGGAAGGGGGCGCGCCGGGAAGCGCTCGCGGCCCACGCCCGGGTCGAGGTCTTCGGTGCTGACCACTACCCGTGGCCATTGCTTGAGCCGGGCGAAGCAGTCTTCCACCGGCAGGAACAGTTCGGCCGGTGGCAGCAGCGGCCGGCTCAGGTCGCCACGGCGGTCTTCATAACGCCCGCGCACGTCGTTCCAGAAGTGTTCGGCGGCCTGTTCCACGCCGGGCAGCGAGAACACCTGGGTGTCGGCCGGCAGGTAGTCGAACAGGGTCGAGGTTTCTTCGAAGAACAGCGGCAGGTAGTACTCGATGCCGGCGGGGATGATGCCGCTGGCCAGGTCCTGGAAGATCGCGCTGCGGCGGAAATCGACATCGAAGCGTTCGCGGAAGCGCGCCTTGAAACGGGTCACTTCCTCTTTCTGCATCGGGAACTCGCGCGCCGGCAGCAGGCGCACCGAATCCACCTTGTCGATCGAGCGCTGGGTCTCTGGGTCGAAGGTGCGCAGCGTCTCGATCTCGTCATCGAACAGGTCGATGCGGTAGGGCAGCTTGCTGCCCATCGGGAACAGGTCGATCAACGCGCCGCGCACGGCGAACTCGCCATGCTCGTAGACGGTGTCGACGCAGCGATAGCCACTGGCCTCCAGGCGCAGGCGCATCTGCTCCACGTCGATGGTCTGGCCCACGTCCAGCACCAGGCTGCTGCCCAGCAGGAAACGGGTCGGCGCCAGGCGGTGCAGGGCGGTGGTGATCGGCACCACGAGGATGCCGTGGCTCAGCTCCGGCAGGCGGTAGAGGCTGGCGATGCGCTGGGAAATGATGTCCTGGTGCGGCGAGAACAGGTCGTAGGGCAGGGTTTCCCAATCGGGGAACGGCAGCACCGGCAGGTCCGGGGCAAAGAAGCGAAGTTCCTGTTCAAGACGATCGGCAGCCTGGCTGTCGGCAGTCAGCAGCAAAGTGAAGCGGCCCGCGCTGCTGGCGGCCTCGGCGATGGCCAGGCTGAGGGTGGCACCGGGTAGATTGCCCCAGGTTTGTTTGCCGGCCGTGGCCGACATTTGCGGTAGGCGCAGAACTGACACGGGAGATTGCACTCCAAGCGTTGCGGCAAAGAGATCAATTGTACCGGTGACGGTGCCGGCTGTCAGGTTCGAAAGGGCGTGAACGCTGGCTTGCGTGGCCGCGACAGGCGCTCATTGCCCGTAACGCGTTGGGGCGTCATAATGTAGCCCCTTTTTTCTGTCCCTACATGTGGAAGGTTCCCGTGACTCAGAAGCCCGACCAGTGTCTTGGTGAGTGGATCGATCGTGAAGCCCTGGCTGAAGCGATGATCCCGCTTATCGGTCAGCTCTACCGCAACAACAACGTGGTGAGCTCGATTTATGGCCGTAGCCTGATCAACCGTTCGGTTATCTCGATCCTCAAGGCGCACCGCTTTGCGCGTCATCGTCAAGCCGACGAAACCGAACTGTCCGTCCACGAGACATTCCCCCTGCTCAAGGCCATGAGCGAGCTGAAACTGGGCGCCGCTTCGGTCGACCTGGGCAAGCTGGCCAACAAGTTCAAGCAGGAAGGCAATGGCCGCACTGCCGAGCAGTTCGTCCGTGAAGAACTGGCCGAGGTGGTTGGCCAGCAGAACGCTTCGGCGCGCAAGGGCACCGACGTTGTCCTGTACGGCTTCGGCCGCATCGGCCGCCTGCTGGCGCGCATCCTGATCGAGAAGACCGGTGGCGGCGACGGCCTGCGCCTGCGCGCCATCGTCGTGCGCAAGGGCGCCGAGAACGACCTGGTCAAGCGTGCCAGCCTGCTGCGCCGTGACTCGGTGCACGGCCCGTTCGATGGCACCATCACCATCGACGAAGCCAACAACACCATCACCGCCAACGGCAACCTGATCCAGGTTATCTACGCCAAGAGCCCGAGCGAAGTCGACTACACCCAGTACGGCATCGAAAACGCGCTGATCGTCGACAACACCGGCGTATGGCGTGATGCCGACGGCCTGGGCCAGCACCTGGCCTGCCCGGGCGCTGCCCGCGTGATCCTCACCGCACCTGGCAAGGGCGCGCTGAAGAACATCGTGCACGGCATCAACCACGGTGACATCGCTGCCGATGACAAGATCATCTCGGCCGCTTCCTGCACCACCAACGCCATCGTGCCGGTGCTCAAGGCCATCAACGACCAGTACGGCATCGTCAACGGCCACGTCGAAACCGTTCACTCGTTCACCAACGACCAGAACCTGATCGACAACTTCCACAAGGGCAGCCGCCGTGGCCGTGCCGCGCCGCTGAACATGGTCATCACCGAAACCGGCGCCGCCACTGCTGCCGCCAAGGCACTGCCAGTGCTGAAGGGCAAGCTGACCGGCAACGCCATTCGCGTACCGACGCCGAACGTTTCGATGGCCATCCTCAACCTGAACCTCGAGAAGGCCACCAGCCGCGACGAGATCAACGAGTACCTGCGCCAGACCGCCATGCACTCGGAACTGCACAAGCAGATCGATTACGTCAGCTCGCAGGAAGTGGTTTCGACCGACTTCGTCGGTTCGCGCCACGCCGGTGTGGTTGACGCCGAAGCGACCATCTGCAATGACAACCGCGTTGTTCTGTACGTCTGGTACGACAACGAATTCGGTTACAGCTGCCAGGTGGTTCGTGTGATGGAAGAGATGGCCGGTGTGAACCCGCCAGCGTTTCCGCACTGATACGCTTGTAAGGCAATGAAAAAACGGGAACCTTCGGGTTCCCGTTTTTTTTTATCCAGAATTTGTGTTTCCTGTGCCGGCCTCTTCGCGGGTAAACCCGCTCCCACAGGTATACCACTGCCCTCACGGACGACGCGGCCCTGTGGGAGCGGGTTTACCCGCGAAGAGGCCGGCACAGGCAACCGAGAGCCCGAACCTTGCGCACAGCCTTGCTGTTCATCCTCATGCTGCTCACCGCCTGCAACCAGGGCCCCACCCTGGAGCGCCTGGGCGGCCCGACCATGGGCAGCAGCTACAGCATCCAGTACGTGCGCGAACCCGGCGGCCCGGCGCCGGTCCAGGTGCAGGCGGCAGTCGAAACCATCCTGCACGACATCGACCAGCATTACTCGACCTACCGCGGCGACTCCACCGTCAGCCGTTTCAACCAGTTGCCCGCCAACCAGTGCCTGGTCCTGCCACCCGACATGCTCGAACTGGTCAGCCTTGGTCAGCACCTGGCCGAGCAGAGCGGCGGCGCCTTCGACCTTACCGTCGAACCCTTGCTCGACCTGTGGGGCTTCGGCCCCCAGGCCCGTCACGAGCAGGTGCCCGACCCGCTGGCCCTGGCCCAGGTGCGCCAGCGCGTGGGCTACCGGCACTTGCACATCGACGGCCAGGCCCTGTGCAAGGACGCCCCGGTACAACTCGACTTCAACAGCATCGCCGCCGGCCATGCCGTCGACCTGATCGCCGCGCGCCTGCAGGCCATGGGCGTGGCCAGCTTTGTCGCCGAAGCCACCGGCGAGCTCAAGGCCGCCGGCCGCAAGCCCGATGGCAGCCCATGGCGCATCGCCCTGGAGCTGCCCCGCGAAGATCGCCAGATAGCCCGCCAGATCATCCCGGTCAATGGCCTTTCAGTATCAACCTCGGGTGACTATCGGCACTATTTCGAGGAGAATGGCCGGCGCTATTCGCACACCTTCGATGCCCGCCTCGGGCGCCCGGTGCAGCACGACCTGGCCGCGGTCACCGTGCTCGATGGCTCGGCGCTGCAGGCCGACGGCTATTCGACGCTGCTGTTGATCCTGGGCCCGGAACGTGGCTGGGATTTTGCCGTGGCGCATGACCTGGCCGCGGTATTGGTGACTCGGGCCGAGGGTGGCTTCGTCTCCCGAGCTACGCCCGCATTCGAACGGGCAGTGAAAGGCGAATGAAAGCGCAAGCAGGGATGATCGCCGCCAGGGAATGGTTCACACATGTAGTGCGGGCAAAATTGGCCTACGACGCGACCAAGGGTTAATGTGCGCGGCGTTCACGCTTGATTAGACTGCACCCGAATTTTCTCATGACGCCCCGGCGGCATGATCGCGCCCCGCGAGCGACCGTGGCTTGCGGGCCAGTTCTGAAGGAGTACGCATGGCTGTCTACAACTACGACGTAGTGGTGCTGGGTTCCGGCCCGGCCGGAGAAGGTGCGGCAATGAACGCCGCCAAAGCAGGGCGCAAGGTGGCGATGGTCGATAGCCGTCGCCAGGTCGGGGGCAACTGCACCCACCTGGGCACCATCCCGTCCAAGGCACTGCGTCACTCGGTGCGGCAGATCATGCAGTTCAACACCAACCCGATGTTCCGTGCCATCGGTGAGCCGCGCTGGTTCTCGTTCCCGGACGTGCTGAAAAGCGCCGAGAAGGTCATCGCCAAGCAGGTAGCGTCGCGCACCGGCTACTACGCGCGTAACCGCGTGGACGTGTTCTTCGGCACCGGCAGCTTCGCCGACGAGCAGACCGTCGAAGTGGTCTGCCCGAACGGCGTGGTGGAAAAGCTCAACGCCAAGCACATCATCATCGCCACCGGCTCGCGCCCGTACCGCCCGGCCGATATCGACTTCCACCACCCGCGCGTCTACGACAGCGACACCATCCTCAGCCTCAGTCACACCCCACGCAAGCTGATCGTGTACGGTGCCGGCGTGATCGGTTGCGAATACGCCTCGATCTTCAGCGGCCTGGGTGTATTGGTAGAGCTGGTGGACAACCGTGGCCAGTTGCTGAGCTTCCTCGACTCGGAAATTTCCCAGGCGCTGAGCTACCACTTCAGCAACAACAACATCACCGTGCGCCACAACGAAGAGTATGAGCGCGTCGAAGGCTTGGACAACGGTGTGATACTGCACCTGAAGTCGGGCAAGAAGATCAAGGCCGACGCCTTGCTGTGGTGCAACGGCCGTACCGGCAACACCGACAAGCTGGGCCTGGAAAACATCGGTATCAAGGTCAACAGCCGCGGCCAGATCGAGGTCGACGAGGCCTACCGCACCAGCGTGCCGAACATCTATGGTGCCGGCGACGTGATTGGCTGGCCGAGCCTGGCCAGTGCCGCTCATGACCAGGGCCGCTCTGCCGCTGGCAGCATCGTGGATAATGGCAGCTGGCGCTTCGTCAACGATGTGCCGACCGGCATCTACACCATTCCGGAGATCAGCTCGATCGGCCGCAACGAACAGGAACTGACCCAGGCCAAGGTGCCGTACGAAGTGGGCAAGGCCTTCTTCAAGGGCATGGCGCGCGCGCAGATCGCCGGTGAGCCGCAGGGCATGCTGAAGATCCTGTTCCACCGCGAAACCCTGGAAATCCTTGGCGTGCACTGCTTCGGCTACCAGGCTTCGGAGATCGTCCACATCGGCCAGGCGATCATGAACCAGCCGGGTGAGCAGAACAACCTGAAGTACTTCGTCAACACCACGTTCAACTACCCGACCATGGCCGAAGCCTATCGGGTAGCTGCCTACGACGGCCTGAACCGGCTTTTTTGAGCGGCTCCGACCGGTGGCCTGAGCCGGTCGGAGAGACCGATTTCAACCCTGCCCGAGGGTGGTCTTGGCCAAACCGGGAAAGTCTGTAATCAGGCTGTCCACGCCAAAATCAGCGAGCCGGCGCATCAGTGCCGGTTCGTTGACCGTCCACACCGACACGTGCAAACCCTGGCCCTGGGCTTTGAGCAGGCGCTCGGGGGTGCACAGTGTCCAGTTCAATGCAAGCAGCTCGCAGCCGTAGTTCTGCGCCACCTTCAGCGGGTCGAGCCAGGCGTATTCGGCCACCAGCCCGCGCTTGACGTCCGGCACCAGCTCCAGGGCGGCACCCAGCACTTCGCGTGAGCTGGAGGTGATGGTCACCTTGTCCAGCAGGCCGTACTGCTGGGCCAGTTCGCGGATTGCCAGCACGGTGGTGGCGGCACGGGTGCGCGAGGCGCTTTTCACCTCCAGCTGCCAGTGCTCGAACGGGCATTTCTCGAACAGTTCTTCCAGTTTCGGGATCGGGCAGGGCTGGACGTGGCCCGGGCCGCCTTTGCGGGCATCGATCTTGACCAGCTCGGCGGCCGGGTGCTCGACCACCTTGCCGCGTTTGCCGGTGGTGCGCTTGAGGGTGGGGTCATGGATCACCATCAGCTCGTTGTCGGCCGACAGGTGCAGGTCCAGCTCGCAGCGGGTCACGCCATGGGCGAGGCATTGCTGGAAGCTCTTCAGGGTATTCTCGGGCGCTTCGCCCTTGGCGCCGCGGTGGCCGTAGATCAGGGTCACGTTCGTTCCTTCAAATCAGAGAAAAATGGGCTCAGGAGGCGGGGTCGTTCTGTTCCAGCTGCTGGCGCCGTTGCTGCTGCTGGCGCTGCAGGATGTAGCGAGCCAGCAGTTGCCGTTGGGCATCGGTCATGTCGGTGAATTCGGTGCCGACCTCGAAGCCGCCCTCCGGGCGCGGGTCGCAATGGGTGACCTTGCCGCGCAGCAGCAGGCCATGGGCGCGCGGCATCAGCACCATCTTCACCTTCACTCGGGTGCCGGGGGCCACCGCTGTGGCTTGCGCGAATTCGATGCCGCCCTCGGAGATGACCACCGGCTGGGGCTGGCCAACTTCGCCGATCAGGGTCTGGGCAACCACCGCGCTAAGCAGGTCGAGGCGTTTGTTCTGCGCGCGCAGGAAGGCGGCGAGGGTGCGGTCCTTTTCGCTCAGCTGGCGCAGCAGGTGTTGCGACTCGAAGTCGGACAGGTGCAGTTCGCTGAGCAGGTTGAATAGTGGCGAATCATCTTGCAACACATCTGGGTCAAGGGCTTCGGCCGCGCTGAGGGGGCTTATTTGAAGTGCGATCCGATCTTCGATGCGGTAGTATTCGCGGCGATCTTCTTCGTCTAATGTCGTCATGGCGAACCCAAGGTAGCGGCGGTGGTCCGAGTGTAAAGCCGCCGTAGGCGCCTCGCCACAAGGACGTTCCCTTTCATCCGAACAAGCCCCGACATGTTCAGACCTCTTTTCGCATTCATCGGCACGCGTTATACCCGTGCCAAACGTCGCAATCACTTCGTCTCGTTCATTTCCCTGACCTCGATGATCGGCCTCGCCCTGGGCGTGGTGGTGATGATCGTGGTGCTCTCGGTGATGAACGGTTTCGACCACGAGATGCGCACCCGCGTGTTGGGCATGATCCCGCATGCCACGCTGGAGAGCGGCCAGCCCATTGCCGACTGGCCGGCCCTTGCCCAACAAGTAAAGCAGAATCCGCAGGTGGTGGCGGTTGCGCCCTTCACCCAGATGCAGGGCCTGCTGACCCATGAAGGCAAGGTGCAGAAGGTGCTGCTCAACGGCATCGACCCGGCCCGCGAGCGCGAAGTGTCGATCATCGACAAGTTCGTCCTTCAAGGCCGCCTCGACCAGCTGGCGCCGGGCGAGTGGGGCATCATGATCGGCGACAAGGCCGCGGCCAAGCTGGGCGTGGGCATCGGCGACAAGCTCACCTTCGTCGCCCCCGAGGTCAGCGTGACCCCGGCCGGCATGTTCCCGCGCATGAAGCGCTTCACCGTGGTCGGCACCTTCCACGTGGGCGCGGGCGAGATCGACGGCTACCTGGGCCTGACCAACATCAGCGACCTGTCCCGCCTGCACCGCTGGAAGCCCGACCAGGTCCAGGGCCTGCGCCTGAAGTTCGACGACCTGTTCCAGGCGCCACGGGTGGCCTGGGACATCGCCCAGCGCCTGGGTGACCAGGAGTTCTACAGCCGTGACTGGACCCGTACCCACGGCAACCTGTACCAGGCAATCCGCATGGAAAAGGCCATGATCGGCCTGCTGTTGCTGCTGATCGTGGCGGTGGCGGCGTTCAACATCATTTCCACCCTGGTGATGGTGGTCAACGACAAGCGTGGCGACATCGCCATCCTGCGTACCTTGGGCGCCACGCCTGGGCAGATCATGCTCATCTTCATGGTCCAGGGCACGGTGATCGGGGTGATCGGTACCCTGATCGGCGCCGTGGTCGGGATCGTCGCCGCGCTGAACGTCAGTGCGGTGATCGCCGGCATCGAGAAACTGATCGGGCACAAGTTCCTCAACGCCGACGTGTACTTCATCGATTACCTGCCGTCGCAGATCCAGGCCCAGGACGTATACATGGTCTGTGGTGCGGCGCTGGTCCTGAGTTTCTTCGCCACCCTGTACCCGGCCTGGCGTGCGGCCCGCACCCAGCCTGCAGAGGCGCTACGTTATGAGTGAGTCGCGCATGAGTGATAAAGCCGTTCTGAGTTGCCGCAACCTGGGCAAGTCCTACGACGAGGGCCCGGAGTCGGTGCAGGTGCTGTCCGGGCTCAACCTCGAGCTGCACGCCGGTGAGCGGGTAGCCATCGTGGGTAGCTCCGGCTCGGGCAAGAGTACCTTGCTCAACCTGCTGGGCGGCCTCGACCGGCCGACCCAGGGCAGCGTCTGGCTGGCCGGCGAGGAGCTGTCGGCACTGGGCGAGCGTGCCCGTGGCCTGTTGCGCAACCGCGAGCTGGGCTTTGTCTACCAGTTCCACCACTTGCTGCCGGAATTCACGGCCATCGAAAACGTGTGCATGCCGTTGCTGATCGGCCGCACGCCGATCCCCGAGGCCCGTGAGCGTGCCGAGGCGCTGCTCAAGCGCGTGGGCCTGGCCCACCGCTTCAACCACAAGCCGGCCGAACTGTCCGGTGGTGAACGCCAGCGGGTGGCGATCGCCCGGGCACTGGTCAACCGCCCCGGCCTGGTAATGCTCGACGAGCCGACCGGCAACCTCGACCACCACACCGCCCAGGGCATCCAGGAGTTGATGCAGGAACTGTCCAGTGCGTCGCGCACGGCGTTCCTGGTGGTCACCCACGACCTCAACCTGGCGCGCCAGATGGACCGTGTATTGAAGCTCGACGACGGCCACCTGGTGGCGATCTGATCGACTGCACGGGGTGGCCGGTGCCGCCCCGTTTTCCTGTTTTCATTGGGTGTTTTCGTACATGTTCAGACCCTTGCCCATCTTCATCGGCGCGCGCTACACCCGAGCCAAGCGCCGCAACCACTTCATCTCGTTCATCTCGATGACCTCGATGATCGGCCTGTCGCTGGGCGTGCTGGCGATGATCGTGGTGCTGTCGGTGATGAACGGTTTCCAGCGCGAAATGAGTTCGCGCATCCTCGGCCTGGTGCCGCATGCCGCCATCCTCGGCGTGCAGCCGCTGGACGACTGGCACAAGGTGGCCGACGCGGCCATGCGCGACCCGGCGGTGATGGCGGCGGCGCCGATTACCGAAATGGAAGGCATGCTGTCGTACAAGGGCGCGATGCAGCCGATCCAGGTCGGCGGTATCGACCCGGCCGAAGAGGGCAAGGTCTCGATCGTCGGCCAGCATATCGTCCAGGGCCGCCTGCAGGACCTGCAGCCGGGAGAGTTCGGCGTGGTCATCGGTGAGCTGACTGCGCGGCGCTTCCGCTTGAATACCGGCGACAAACTGACCCTGATCGTGCCGGAAATCAGCAAGGAGCCGGGCGGCATCACCCCGCGCATGCAGCGCCTGACCGTGGTCGGCATCTTCAAGGTCGGCGCCGAGCTGGATGGCTCGCAGGCTTACATCCACGTCGACGATGCCGGCGCCATGCAGCGCTGGGCGCCGGGCCAGGTGCAGGGCGTGCGCCTGAAACTGCACGACCTGTATGCCGCGCCGCAGGTGTCCAAGGCCATCGCTGCCGGACTGGGCGATGCCTACCGGGCCGACGACTGGTCGCATACCCAGGGCAGCCTGTTCAGTGCCATGAAGATGGAAAAGACCATGATCGGCCTGCTGTTGCTGATGATCATCGCGGTGGCAGCGTTCAACATCATCGCCACCCTGGTGATGGTGGTGAACGACAAGGGCCCGGACATCGCCATCCTGCGCACCCTGGGCGCCACACCGGCGCAGATCATGGGCACGTTCATGGTCCAGGGCAGCCTGATCGGCATTGTCGGGACGCTGATCGGTGGCGTGCTGGGGGTGATTGCGGCGTTCAACGTCAGCCAGATCGTCGGTTGGCTGGAGCGGGTGAGCGGGCAGCACATCTTTACTTCGGATGTGTACTTCGTCAGCAGCTTGCCGTCGCAGCTGCAGTGGGGCGATGTGGCGATCATCTGCACTGCCGGGTTGGTGATGAGCTTCCTGGCGACCATTTACCCGGCTTATCGGGCATCGCAGGTGCAGCCGGCGATTGGTCTGGCGGTTTGATGTTTACCTGAGAGTCTGGGGGCGCTTTGCGCCCCTTTCGCGACACAAGGCCGCTCCCACAAGCATCGCGAATTGGCCAAGCTGACGCGATCCCTGTGGGAGCGGCCTTGTGTCGCGATGGGCTGCGAAGCAGCCCCAGTTTCACCGATCCTGAGTGAACTCGATCAAAAAACGCGTCCACCCATCCTCGCATTGCGCCCGAATGCTCCCGCCATGGGCCTGCACGATCGACCGGGTAATCGCCAACCCCAACCCGGCATGCTCGCTACTGCCTTCCCGCCGCGCCGGGTCCACCCGGTAGAAGCGGTCGAACAACCGTGGTAACACTGCCGGCTCGATAGCCGCCCCGTTATTGGCCACGCCAATCCTCGGCCCTGGCCCCAATGTCACCTTTATCTGCCCACCCGCCGGGGTGAAGCGCAAGGCATTGTCCAGCAAGTTGGACAGTGCCCGGCGCAGCATATGCCGGTCGCCCTGCAGCAGCGCCTCACCCTCGCGCAGCATCTGCACGCCGCTGTCCTCTGCCAGCGGCGCGTAGTACTCCAGCAGCGCATCCACCTCCTCATGCAGCACCAGCGGTGCTTGCCCCGGCACCAGCAGGCCATGGTCGGCCTTGGCCAGGAACAGCATGTCGTTGATCATCTGCGCCATCCATTGCAGCTCCTCGAGGTTGCCGTGCAGGGCTTCGCGGTACTCTTCGAGGCTGCGCGGGCGGGTGAGGGTGACCTGGGTGTGGGTCAGCAGGTTGGACAGCGGCGTGCGCAGCTCGTGGGCGATGTCGGCGGAGAATGCCGACAGGCGCTGGAAGGCATCGTCCAGGCGCTGCAGCATGGCGTTCATGGCCGTCGCCAGCTCGGCCAGCTCTTCGGGCATCTGTGCCACCGGCAGGCGTGTGGTGAGCGAGCGCGCCGATACACTGGCAGCCACCTGGCCCATCTGCCGCAACGGTCGCAGCCCGCGGCGTGCAGCCCAGGCACCGAGCAGTGCCGTGGCCAGTGCCGACAGGCCCACCGTCAGCCAGATCAGCCGTTGCATGCCCTGCAGGAAGTGCTGGTGATGGGTGATGTCGAGGTACAGGGTCAGTTGTGGCGACTGCGGGGCGCCTTGCGCCAGGTGCACGGCCAGGCTGCGGTAGTCGGTGCCTTGCGCATGCAGGGTTGCCAGGCCGTCGGGCAGTGGCGTCCGCGGCAGGCCTGTGCGGCTTTCGAACCAGGTGGCGCCGTCGCTGCCGTTGATGCGCAAGGCCAGGTCGGCCTGGTGGCCCAGTTCATCGCGCAAGGCGGGCAGGCGCGCCTGCAGCTCGGCCGGGGTGGTGATACCGGCCAGCTGGGTGCGGAACAGCGACAGGCGCGAGTCCAGCAGTTGCTGGTCCAGTTCGACGAAGTGCTGCTCGCTGGCCCGGCTGAATATCAGGCCGGCACCGAGCGAGACAGCGGCGGTGCAGGCGGCGAACAGCAGGGCCAGGCGGCTGCCGAGGGAGACCCGACGCATCACTCAGTACGCTCTTCGAGTACATAGCCCATGCCGCGTACGGTATGGATCAGCTTGTTGGGGTGTGGGTCGTCGATCTTCAGGCGCAGGCGGCGGATCGCCACTTCGATCACATTGGTGTCGCTGTCGAAATTCATGTCCCATACCTGCGAGGCGATCAGCGATTTGGGCAGCACCTCGCCCTGGCGGCGCAGCAGCAGTTCAAGCAGGGCGAACTCCTTGGCGGTCAGGTCGATGCGCTGGCCGGCGCGCTCGGCGCGGCGGCGGATCAGGTCCAGGCGCAGATCGGCCAGGCCCAGGGTGGTGTCCTGGCTGGGGCTGGTGCCCCGGCGCAGAAGGCTGCGCACCCGCGCCAGCAGTTCGGAGAAGGCGAACGGCTTGACCAGGTAATCATCGGCGCCCAATTCCAGGCCGTGCACCCGGTCTTCCACGGCATCGCGGGCGGTGAGAAACAGCACCGGGGTGTCCAGGCCGGCCTGGCGCACGGCCTGGAGGATCTGCCAGCCGTCACGGCCAGGCAGCATCACGTCGAGAATCAGCAGGTCGTGGTCGCCGGTCAGGGCGAGGAACTGGCCGGTCTCGCCGTCGGTGGCCAGTTCCGTGGCGAAGCCGGCCTCGTTCAGGCCCTGGCTCAGGTACTGGCCGGTACGGGCCTGGTCTTCGACGATCAGCAGTTTCATTGGGTGAATTGACTCCAGCAAACGGCACAAAACCCTGTGGGAGCGGGTTTACCCGCGAAGAATTCAACACGGTGCATGGCACCGGCTTTGCCGGTGTTCGCGGGTGAACCCGCTCCCACAGGGGTTGGGTGATGCTGAGATGATACGTGACGATGCACCCGCTCGCCCCAAACTGACGAAGATGTAATCCCGCTGACTTGCGCTCCAAGGCGGGGGGCAAAACCGGTAGACTAGGGGCAATTTCGAACCTTCAGGTCAGTTTCCATGCATCCCGCTGCCGAACATTCCCCGCTGGGCAAGTCCAGCGAATACATTGCCACCTATTCTCCGGAGCTGCTGTTCCCGATCCCGCGTACCGCCAAGTGGGCCGAACTGGGCGTTACCGCCCAGACCTTGCCGTGGCAGGGTGTGGATTACTGGAACTGCTTCGAGCTGAGCTGGCTGCTGCCGTCGGGCAAGCCGGTGGTGGCAATCGGCGAGTTCGCCATCCCCGCCGATTCGCCGAACATCATCGAGTCCAAGTCGTTCAAGCTGTACCTGAACTCATTGAACCAGACGGTGTTCGCCTCGCTTGGCGAACTGCAGGCGTGCCTGGAGAAAGACCTGTCCGCCGCCGCCGGCAAGCCGGTCGGCGTGAAAGTGCGTACCCTGGCCGAGGTCGAGGCCCAAGGCGTGGTGGCCTTGCCGGGGCATTGCATCGATGCGCTGGACGTTGCCATCAGCAACTACGAACAGCCACAGCCAGAGCTGCTGCACTGCAACCCGGAGCGGCAGGTGGAAGAAACCCTGCACAGCCACCTGCTGAAGTCCAACTGCCCGGTCACCGGCCAGCCGGACTGGGGCAGCGTGGTGGTCGAGTACAAGGGCAGGGCGCTGGACCATGCCAGCCTGCTGACCTACCTGATCAGCTTCCGCCAGCATGCCGACTTCCACGAGCAGTGTGTGGAGCGGATCTACCTGGACTTGAAGAACCTGCTGCAGCCGGAGCATTTGACCGTGTATGCGCGCTATGTGCGCCGGGGTGGGCTGGATATCAACCCTTACCGCAGCATGGGGGCGATCAGCCCGGACAACAAGCGCCTGGTTCGGCAGTAAGGTTCGCAAGTACGCAGGGGGGGCGCTTCGCGCCCCTATCGCGACACAAGGCCGCTCCTACAGATACAGCGCAAGATTTGAGGCATGCGCTGTACGTGTAGGAGCGGCCTTGTGTCGCGATAGGGCCGCAAAGCGGCCCCAGTATTTCTAGATCCCCATGCTGTGCAGCGAGTTGGCAATGCTGCGCAGGGTGGCGGTGAGGTCGGGGTGGTCGGCCTCGAAGCGTTCGATCGCCAGGTTCACGCCGTCCACCAGGTTATGGTCTGGCGTGGCTTCCTCAAGCTTCAGTTGCGCCTCGATCTGGCGCGCTTCTTCGTGCAGCGCGGCCAGTTCCTCGTCAGAAAGCGGCACGTTGCGATCCAGTTGCTCGCGCAAGCTGTTCAGGCGCTCTTGCAATTCGCGGGCAGGCATTGGCAGTTCTCCATCAATGGCTTGGCAAGCCATGGACCTCAGCGAAGCGGCAAAGGTTCTGGCCTGTCTTCAGCGTAATCCACCTGCCGTTGCTTTGCATGATCCGCGTCAATGGTGCTGTATCAGGGTTTTTCGCCCTTGCGCCGGCGTTGGGCGATGTCCTGCAGGCAGGTGTCCAGCGCTTCCAGGTGGTCGATCACCGAGTGCACGCCCAGGCTGAACAATTCAAGCGTCGCCTTGCCACGGGCCAGGTCCTGTTCCTGCGCAGTCATGGCTTGCCATTGCCGCGAGCTGCGGTCGCAGAACGGGCTGCAGGCTGCCAGCCCTACCGTCCACAACCCCGCGTTCAGGCCAGATTGCAGCAGGCGTGGGTCGCCGCTGACCAGCACGCAGCCGTCCAGGCGTTGGCTGTCGAGCGTCATCAGGGCCTGCCAGCAGGCATTCGGCGCCGGCCAGCGCGCGCCGTTCACCGAATGCCCCGGCAGCCAGGCGGGCAGTACGTGCGCCAGGCGCTTGCTCTGGGTGGCGTCGAGGTCGTCCAGCCAGATGCACGGCACCTGGCGCTGGCGCAGGCTGGCGAGGGTGGCCAGGGCGCCGGGGGCGGGCGAGGGGGCGCCATTGGCGGCTTGAACCAGGCAGCCGCGCAAGCCGAACAGCACAGCGGTGAAGGCGGGTGCAGCGTCCATGGCAACTTCCCTCAAATAGTCCGCAGGCTATTCGGCGATTGTTACCGCCCTGTGACAACGGGCACCGCGCAACAGTTGTTCACAAAATATTGAGCAGAGATGTGTAAAGCTGTTTATCAGCCCGCAAGCCTCTATACTGCCGCCGTACAGCAGCGCACCCGTTTGCGCTTGCGGCCGAGAAATTCGATGGAGAAACACCTATGCGTAGGATCGGTGCCAGTGTGATCGAACGAGTCACCCAGGCCTGTGTCTGCGCCAGCATGCTGCTGGCGCCCGTGGCAGCCACCCAGGCCGCCACCGAGGAAGATCCCTGGGAAGCGGTCAACCGCCCGATCTTCCGTTTCAACGATACCCTCGACACCTATGCCCTCAAGCCATTGGCCAAGGGCTACCAGGCGGTCACCCCGCAGTTCCTCGAAGATGGCATCCACAACATCTTCCGCAACCTGGGTGATGTGACCAACCTGGCCAACGACCTGCTGCAGTTCAAGCCCCATGCTGCGGGCGTGGACACGGCGCGGCTGATCGTCAACACCACCTTCGGCCTGGGCGGCTTCTTCGACGTGGGTACCAAGATGGGTCTGCAGCGCAACGACGAGGACTTCGGCCAGACCCTCGGCTACTGGGGCGTGCCGAGCGGCCCGTACGTGGTCATCCCGCTGCTGGGCCCGAGCACCGTGCGTGACGGCGTGGCCAAGTACCCGGATACCTACACCAAGCCCTACCGCTACATCGACCATGTGCCGACGCGCAATTCGATCTTCGCCCTGGACATCATCGACACCCGCGCCGACCTGCTGTCGGCCGAGAAGCTGATCCAGGGTGACAAGTACATCTTCATTCGCAACGCCTACCTGCAGAACCGCGAGTTCAAGGTCAAGGATGGCGAGGTCGAAGACGACTTCTGATCCTGCGCGTGCTTGGTCCTGCACAGTCCCCGTGTAGGAGCGGCCTTGTGTCGCGATAGGGCCGCAAAGCGGCCCCGGCAATTCATGTGGCGAAGCTGAAGCCGGGGGCTGCTGCGCAGCCCATCGCGACACAAGGCCGCTCCTACAGGGGTGCCCAGCAGACCCATCAATGCATCGCCAGAATCCGCAACCCGAACTTCTGCTGCCCGCCCGGCTGGTCGGCAATCCACACCACTTCGGTGCTGGCGTGCAGCCCCTTCAGCGCCGGGTGGTCGGACTCGATCCGTACCTCGATATGGTCTCCCACGTGGAAGCGCTGCGGTGCCTGCACCTGCATGCCGCCGCTGGACAGGTCCAGGCACACTGCCGCGATCACCTGGCCTTCGTGCAGCAGGCTGACCTCGGTGTCGATGCGCATGCGGATGAAATCGCGTTTCTCGCCATGGCTGGAGGGCGTGTGGGGCATGCTGCATCCTTCCCGTCGGGTTGCGCTGGTCGACTTTCTTATAACTCCCGGTGATTTGCCCTGTAAAGTGCGCCGAGGTCGACCCTTGCATGCTTGAAACGCCTGCCGGATGGGAGTACCGTCTGCGCCTTACAAGGTAGCTCTCACAGTTGCCGGACAGTTGCCGGGCAGGTGATCTTGTCCTACAACTCAAAGTAGAGTGTGACCACAAAGAATTCCCGTAGCTGGCCGTCTGCCTTGCCGACACCGCTGCACCAACCTAAATCGGCGCCGTTCGCCCACATGCAGAAAACCAGTGCAACGCTGCTGATCATCGATGACGACGACGTGGTCCGTGCAAGCCTCGCCGCCTATCTTGAAGACAGTGGCTTCAGCGTCCTCCAGGCCGGCAATGGCCAGCAGGGGCTTCAGGTCTTCGAAGAACACCAGCCCGACCTCGTGATCTGCGATCTGCGCATGCCGCAGATGGGCGGCCTCGAACTGATCCGCCAGGTCAGCGAGCGCGCCCCGCAGTTACCGGTGATCGTGGTGTCCGGTGCCGGCGTCATGAGTGATGCGGTGGAAGCGTTGCGCCTGGGCGCTGCCGACTACCTGATCAAGCCGCTGGAAGACCTGGCCGTGCTCGAGCATTCGGTGCGCCGCGCCCTCGACCGCTCGCGCCTGGTGCTGGAAAACCAGCGCTACCGCGACAAGCTCGAAGCCGCCAACCGCGAACTGGAGGCCAGCCTGCACCTGCTGCAGGAGGACCAGACCGCCGGTCGCCAGGTGCAGATGAACATGCTGCCGGAAAGCCCTTGGGTGGCCGGCGAGTTCGCCTTCGAGCACCAGATCATCCCGTCGCTGTACCTGTCGGGTGATTTTGCCGATTACTTCCGGGTGGACGAACGGCGCATCGCTTTCTATCTCGCCGACGTCTCCGGGCATGGCGCGTCGTCAGCGTTCGTCACCGTGCTGCTGAAGTTCATGACCACGCGGCTGTTGTTCGAATTCAAGCGCGGCAGCAAGATGCGCGAGTTCAAACCCTCGCAGGTGCTCAGCCACATCAACCGCGGGCTGATCAACTGCAAGCTGGGCAAGCACGTGACCATGGTTGGCGGGGTGATCGATGAAGACACCGGCCTGCTGACCTACGCCGTTGGCGGCCATCTGCCGCTGCCGGTGCTGCACACCCCCGAGCACACCCGCTACCTGGAAGGCCGCGGCCTGCCGGTGGGGCTGTTCGACGAGGCCACCTACCAGGACCTGGTAGTGGAGCTGCCGCCGCAGTTCAGCCTCAGCCTGATGTCCGATGGCATTCTGGACCTTTTGCCGGGTGACACGCTCAAAGATAAAGAAACCGCCCTGCCGGAAATCGTCAGGGCAGCAGGTGGCAGCCTGGATGGGCTGCGTCAACGATTTGGATTGGCTACGCTTGGGGAGATGCCGGATGATATCGCCCTATTGGTGTTGAGCAGGAACCTTCAATGAGTACCGGTAGAATCCAGTTCGCCGAGCAGAGCGGTACCTTCGTCCTGAAATTCGTCGGTGAAGTGCGCCTGACCCTGTGTTCGGCGCTGGATGCGACGATCGAGAAGATTTTCACCGCGTTGAACTTCTCGGCGATTGTCATCGACCTGACCGAAACCGAGAGCATCGACAGCACCACCCTGGGCCTGCTGGCCAAGCTGTCGATCCTGTCGCGCCAGAAGGTTGGCCTGTTGCCGACCGTGGTCACCACCAACCCGGACATTTCCCGGTTGTTGCAGTCGATGGGCTTCGATCAGGTGTTCAACATCGTCGATCGGCCGATCCCGTGCCCGGAATGCCTGACCGACCTGCCGTCCCAGGACCAGAACGAAGACGTGGTGCGCTCCAAGGTGCTGGAGGCGCACAAGATCCTCATGGGCCTGAACGACTCCAACCGCGAAGCCTTCCATGACCTGGTCAATGCGCTGGAGCGGACCTGATCTTCAGCCTGTACCGGCCTCTTCGCGGGCGCGCCCGCTCCCACAGGTACTGCGCTGCATTCGGAACCTGTGGTGGTCCTGTGGGAGCGGGCGTGCCCGCGAAGAGGCCGGCAAGGCCAACACAAGCATTACCTGCCTGATCACCCCCGCCGCGCAAACTCGGTAGCCTCACCCCCACCCGCATCCAGCTGATACACCCGCGCCGGCCGCCCCTGTTCATCGAAGAACACCTGTCCCAACCCCGCGCCATTCCACAACCGCTCGCCAGCCTTGCTATGGCTGGGTGTACGCGGCACCACCTCCATTTCCCGCCGCTTGGTAAACCAGTTGAGCGGCGAGCGTGGCGCATACAGCCAGCGGTTGAGCCGGTCGAGCACATCCAGCAGGCGCCGCGGGAATTCGTTCTTGATCCCGCTGCTGGTCACCTGCCACAAGTGCGGGCTGCGCTGGCGGTGGCGGATCAGCACTTCATAGACGAACGAGTAATGCACATCGCCGGACAGCACCACGTAGTGCCCCGGCGTGCGCGAGTGGCGGAAGATGTTGAGGATGACCTGCGCTGCACCGCGATGGGCCATCCAGTTCTCGGCATCCACCAGCAGCGGGTAGCCCAGCCAGCTGAATAGCTTCTGCACTGTCTCGATCAGCTTCACGCCAAAAATCGGCGCAGGCGACACGATGATCGCCGACGGGTGGTCCAGCAGTGCTTGCTGCAACTCGCTCAGCGCCTCCCAGTCGAGCAGGCCGGACGGCTTGGCCAGGCTGCTTTCGCTGCGCCAGCGGCGGGTGCGGGTGTCCAGCACCAGCAAGGGTGGGTTGGTGGGCAGGCTGAACTGCCAGCCCTGGAAGCGCAGCAGTGCGCCGATCAGCTCATCCTGGGTCTGGCTGTTCAACGCCTGGCATTGCCCGACCAGGGGCTTGCAACCCTGCGGGTCGTTACCCCAGGCCTGGCACAGCAGGTAGCCGAGCAAGGCATTGCCGATGATCCGCCGCGAAAAGGGGTGGCCGTAGGCGGTTTCTTCCCACAGCGCCGAGAGGTTCCAGTCGTCGGTGATGTCGTGGTCGTCGAAGATCATCAGGCACGGCAGGTGGGCCATCACTCGCGCTACCTGGCCGAGGTTGTCGGCAAACGCCTGGATCAGCGGCAGCTCCTGCCGGTAACGGGCCTGGCGCGGGGCGGTGAGCCCGTTGGGCATGTCCAGGTTCACCAGCTGCCAGGGCACCGGTGACCACACCAGCAGGTACATGGCCATGACCTCGGCGAAGGTCACCAGATGGTTGTCGGCGTTGCTGGACGAGAAGATCGGCTTGCGCTTGCCGCCGAAAAAGCGCTCGCGCAGGGTTTCGTTGCGTTCCTGCGCCGGCAGCAGGTCGGCGCGGTGGTAATAGCAGGCCGGGTGCTGGTACAGCGCCTGGCTGTCGGGCACCACCGCGCCCTCCAGTTGCTCGTCGAACAGGCCCAGGCGCGCAATCAGGCTGTGGATGGCGCGCAGCATCGGGCCGGCGACGTCGTCGGCATAGACCTGGTCGCCGGTCATCAACAGCACGGCGGGGCGGTCCGCGGGGCTTTCGCAGGCCTGCAGCAGGCGGTCGGCGCAGAGCAGGCCATCGGCGGCCGGAAAATGCGGCTTGCGGCAGGAACCGTGCAGCAGGTGGTCGAGCCGATCGCGCAGCACCAGGCTTGGGCGCCGGGCGCCGGGGTAGAGCAGGTGCGGCGCCCAACCGGCGATGCCCTGGCCGTTGATGAGCAGGTCATAATCGAGCAGCTGGTTGCAGGGCAGCGGCTGGGCGAAGTGGATGTCCAGCAGGTGGATGAAGGCGTGCTGGCCCACCGCGACCACCTGGCAATCGACCTGGGCCTCGCCTGCCGGGAAGATGAGTTCGGGTTGCAGCGGTTGCGTGGCGACCAGCCAGATGGCCAGGCGCTGGGGTTCCAGGCGGCGCAGTACCGGGCCGGCGAGTACGAGGGGCAATGGGGTAGAGGAGGTCATCGACAGCTCAGGTGGCTTCTCGGGCCTCTTCGCGGGTAAACCCGCTCCCACAGGTACAGCGCCAACTTCTGGCCTGTGGGGATCCTTGTGGGAGCGGGTTTACCCGCGAAGACGCCCTGGAATTCAATACAAATCTAAGGCCAGGTAAAACAAAACGGGCGGAAAATGCTGAACACTTCCCGCCCGTCAGGCAATCCCGAAATGTATCAGGCCTTTTCAGCCATCAACTTCTCCAGCTTCTCCTGGTCCCGCGCGAACTGGCGAATGCCCTCGGCCAGCTTCTCGGTGCCCATGGCATCTTCGTTCATGGCCCAGCGGAACTGGCTTTCGTTCAGTTGTTGCTTGGGCTCGCCGGCATTGCCCGGCTTCAGCACCTGTGGCAGGTCGCCCTGGTCATCGCTGAGCTGCTGCAGCAGCTCTGGGCTGATGGTCAGGCGGTCGCAGCCGGCCAGCTGCTCGATCTGGCCGATATTGCGGAAGCTGGCACCCATGACCACCGTGTTGTAGCCGTTGGCCTTGTAGTAGTTGTAGATGCGAGTGACCGACTGCACGCCCGGGTCTTCGGCGCCCACGTATTCCTTGCCGGTGCTCTTCTTGTACCAGTCGTAGATACGGCCCACGAACGGCGAAATCAGGAACACCCCGGCATCGGCGCAGGCCTGGGCCTGGGCGAAGGAGAACAGCAGGGTGAGGTTGGTCTGGATGCCTTCCTTCTCCAGCTTTTCGGCGGCGCGGATGCCTTCCCAGGTGGAGGCCAGCTTGATCAGCACGCGGTCGCGGCCAATGCCAGCGGCTTCGTACAGCTCGATCAGCTTGCGCGCCTTGGCCAGCAGCGCGGGTTCATCGAACGACAGGCGGGCATCGACCTCGGTGGAGATACGCCCCGGGATGACCTTGAGGATGCCCGAGCCCACGGCCACTGCGAACTTGTCGCAGGCCAGGTCGACATTACCCTTTGCATCGGCCTTTACCTGCTTGAGCAGATCGGCGTAACCCGGGATGGCCGCAGCCTTGAGCAGCAGCGACGGGTTGGTGGTGGCATCGACCGGTTTCAGGCGGGTGATGGCGTCCAGGTCCCCGGTGTCGGCGACCACGGTGGTGAACTGCTTGAGTTGTTCCAGCTTGGAGGTCATGGGCGTGCTCTGTCCTGTGCAATGACTCGACATTACCCGAGCCCCGACGGCCACTCAAGGGCTCGCGAAGCGCGGTGCGAAAGGTGAGGATTCGAGTCGCAAGCGGCCCCGAGGTTCCGCATCTGCTTGCAAGGGCCGCTGGAGATACAACTGGCTTACACAAAATGTGGTGGTTTGCGCCATCCCTGTGGGAGCGGGTTTACCCGCGAACACCGGCGAAGCCGGTGCCATGTACCGCGTTGTTTTCTTCGCGGGTAAACCCGCTCCCACAGGATCTGCATATATCTGAACCCCTGCAGCATCCTGCAGGGGATGGCTTGCTGGCGATGAGGCCCACCTGCTGAATCACCGCCCCTGCAACAACTCCACCGCCTGGTCGAACACCGCCAGCGGCTCCGCCGCCTTGTGGATATCCGCCGACAGCAGCTGACGGAAGCGCCGCGCCCCCTTGAACCCTTGGGCTAGCCCCAGGATATGCCGGGTAACGTGGTGCATCGCGCCACCATTTTCCATGTGCGCGACGATATAAGGCCGCAACTGCGCCAGTGCCTCGCTGCGGCTGACCACTGCCGCCTCGCTGCCGAACAGCTGCTGGTCCACCTCGGCCAACAGGTAAGGGTTGTGGTACGCCTCGCGCCCCAGCATCACCCCATCGAAGGTTTCAAGGTGTGCCTGGCACTCGTCCAGGGTCTTGATCCCGCCGTTGAGCACGATCTCCAGGTCCGGGAAGTCCGCCTTCAACTGCGCCGCCACGTCATAGCGCAGCGGCGGAATCTCACGGTTCTCCTTCGGCGATAAACCTTCCAGGATCGCGATGCGCGCATGTACGGTAAAGCTCCGGCAACCTGCCTCGCGCACCTTGCCGACGAAGTCGCACAGCTCGGCGTAGCTGTCGCGGCCATTGATGCCGATGCGGTGCTTGACCGTCACCGGGGTCGACACCGCGTCACGCATGGCTTTCACGCAATCGGCCACCAGCGCCGGGTGGGCCATCAGGCAGGCGCCGATCATGTTGTTCTGCACCCGGTCACTCGGGCAACCGACGTTGAGGTTGACCTCATCGTAGCCAGCCTCCTCGGCCAGCCGGGCACAGGCAGCCAGGTCGGCCGGCACGCTGCCGCCCAGTTGCAGGGCCAGCGGGTGCTCGGAGACGTCGTGGCGCAGGAAACGGTGGGCGTCGTTGTGCAGCAGGGCACCGGTGGTGACCATTTCGGTGTACAGCAGGGTGTTTTTGGAAAGCAGGCGCAGGAAGAAGCGACAGTGGCGGTCTGTCCAGTCCATCATGGGTGCAACGCTGAAGCGACGGGAAGGCTCAGGGCGCGTGGTTGCTGGGTTAGAGCCTGGGTTTGTGGTCATATCGTTCAACGTGTCTTGTACCAAATTCAGCAATTTCGAGGGTGTTTGTAGCAAACCGAGGGCGCGACGTAGCAAAAGTCGGCGGCAGGAGATCGGTGATTGCCAGGGCAGGCGGCTAGTTTACCAAGAGTGCAGGGCATGCGTCTGGACTCGATCTATACGCAGACCTGCAGCCTTCTGCCGGATCAACTTGACCCGCGTGACTGCGCGACGTTATAGCGGTTGATACGTTCATTGGTCATATCCATTGATCACCAGGTCTAGGGCCAGCTGCTTGAGGTAGACATCCATTGCCTCGTAGAACGATTACTTTCCGCACCTACCAACCCTCTCACGTTTATCGGGATCCTCTTGCTCCGACATTGACCGCAGCGTGATCTATCAGTTAACTGTATGTTTATACAGTTTGCCGAGCCGTCCATCATGTCCATCACATTTCTAGGAGCGCCAATCGGTGGCCCCACGCAGTTGCCGGTGTATTCGTTCCGCGTGCCTGCAGGCTTTCCTTCGCCGGCGGCGGATCACCTCGAGCGGCACATTTCCCTGGACGAGCTATTTGATCTCCGGGCGCCGCATATGTACCTGGTGCAGGTTGAGGGCGATAGCATGCAGGGCGCCGGCATTTATTCCGGGGATTTACTGATCGTAGACCGTAGTCGCGATGCCGAGCACGGTGACATCGTAATCGCGGCCATCAATACAGAGCCGGTGTGTAAGCGGCTGTATCGGCGTAATGGTGTGGTGATCCTGCAGTCTGAAAACCCGGCCTATCCGCCGAGGTATGTTATGGAAGGTGATGACCTGGTGATCTGGGGCGTGGTCCGCTATAGCGTGCGTGACCATGCGCAGTGACCAGGTGTTCGCGTTGATCGATTGCAACTCATCCGGACCCTTACTAACCGTTAGTATTGATTTTATTCCTGTAATTCAATGTCTTACTGTTTGTAACTATTTATAGATTTTTCGAGCTTCGCATTCTACTGAAGCCAGCCAATGGCAAGGATCTGCATGGCACCACACGAAATGCTGCTTCCTTCAGGCGACGATGGCTACTCACAGGCAGGATCAACGTAACGCAAGACCCCGAAAGCGGCATAGAAACCATTCATGCCCATTTTGAGGGGCATGGGCTAGCTTGCGGGGTGAGCGAGTGCAATGGCTCCCTTCTGCGGAGGGCCGTGGAATCGGTGTCCGAGTCAGCGTGGAATCCGCAATGAGGACGATGGATTTACTTTAGTTGGCTAAGCACTATACGCTGGATTTCCTCGACCCAAGGCTCGTTGCCAGCAGCCCTGCCAAGCAATTTTGCGCCTATGAGTGTGGTAAACAGGAGCAACACCTGATCTCGCGAACGGTCAAGCGAGGTCTCGCCGGCCGTAGCCTCCAGTAAGGTATCAAGCAGCAGCCTGGCACCCTGTTTATAAGCCTCGACCATTAAATCGTTATGGATAGTGGCTGCATCATGATTGAGGCCAACAATCGGACAGGTCGTTTCCTTGGCGGTTTCTGCGAGGTACCACTGCGCCAGATTTCGCAGCGCTGGAGTCGAATCTGGCGAGCTACCTGCCAGGACCGTGCTCCAGGTTTTCTGCTCCTTGAGAAAGGATCGGGCGCAGGCCTCCGCGGCCAAAGCCTCCTTCGACGAAAAGTGCTTGTAAAAGCCTCCTACAGTCAGCCCCACGGCAGCCATAACGTCGCCTACGCTCACACCTGAGTAGCCATGCTTGCGGAACAGGCTTGATGCCGTTTCGACAATCCTTTCTCGCGTAGCTTCAGCCTTGGTGCGGGTGGACAGCCCCATATGCTTATCTCCTCTTGGTATGGCCTTCCTGAGAAAATTGGCTCGCCTGTTAAAGGGGGCGCCCGGGCGGTTTGCACTGCAGCTGTTGAGCCAACAAAGCCAGGGCGGCCGCAACTCGTTTGTTTTTATCTAGATGCCACCTCGGTAGGAGGAGGAGACCAACCCCCACCCAGTGCCTTGAACGCCGCGACGGCGGCACGGGCCGATTCGGTTTGCGCCTGGGCTCTCGTATCGGAGGCGCGCAGCAAGCTCTCATCCGCTTGTAGAACTTCGATCAGGCTGACGACGCCTTGCTGGTAGGAGGCAAAGGACGCCTGTCGTGCACGGGCGAGCGAATCCACACCTTGCTCCAGCAGGCCCGCCTGCTCTTCACGCTTGACCAGGGCTGAGAAGGCATTTTCCACGTCTTCGGTGGCACGCAGGGCGGCCAGTCGGTACGCCGCCAGGCTCTCGGCTTCCCGGCCCTTGGCTAGGTCGATCTGCGCGTCGATGCGGCCGAAGTCGAACAGCCGCCAACGCAGGCCTAGCACACCGGAGGCCTGGCTAGCGCCGCTGCCGAACAGGTTGCCGGACGACATCGAGGTCGCGCTGCCGATCAGCCCGCTCAGGGAGAGCTTGGGGTAATACTCGGCGATGGCGGCGCCGATCCGTGCGTTCGCAGCGACCAGGCGGCGTTCGGCCGCAATCAGGTCGGGCCGGCGTCTGAGCAGTTCGCCCGGCGATCCCACTGCTGCAATCTGCGGGGCGAGCGGAATGGCTTTCACCTTGGCAAGTTCTGCGCGGTGCGTGCCTGGCGTTGAGCCCAGTATCACGTCCAATGTATTCATCGCCGTGTCCAGGCCCGTTTCCAGCAAGGGGACGGATGCCCGCACCTGGGCAAGCGCGCCCTCGACCTGATGCACCTGCAACTCGGCTGCCAGCCCCTGGTCATGCAGCAGGTTTACGGTCGCCAGCAGCTCTTCTTGCGTATCTACTTGCCGACGTGCAACGGCGATGCGAGCTTGTAGCCCGCGGATGATGATGTAGATATCGGCGGTCTGCGCCGCCACTGCTAGTCGTGTGGCGGCAGCGCCTGCCTTCGAAGCCTGGTAATCGGCCAGTGCCGCTTCGCGCTCACGGCGCAGTCCACCGAACACATCCAGCTCCCAACTGGCGCCTAGATTAGCTTCATAGGTGTTGCCGTAGCGGTCAAAGTCAGGTGTCGAGTTCAGTACCTGGCCCAACGGCGTCTCCACCGACTGGTAGGCTCTGGCTGCTTGGCTGCCGACAGAGCCGGATGGCACTAATGCTGCTTTTGCGGCCTCTAATCCTGCACGAGCCTGAGACACGCGGGCAGTGGCTTGGGTGAGATCGAGGTTCTGCTCAAGCGCCAGGGTCACAAAGTGGGTCAGTTGCGGGTCGCCGAACCCCGCCCACCAGGCAGCAAGGTCGGCACTGGTGCTGGCCTGTCGTCGATTGACTGCCGCCTGGCCTTGGTACTGCTGCGGCAGCGTCGTGTCCGGTTGAGCGTAGTCGGGGCCGACGGTGCAGCCGGCCGAGAGGCTGGCGAGGACGAGCAGGGCAAGCGGGCGTTTGGGTGGCATGGTTTGTTCCCGGGCAGGCGACGGAGAAGATATGTGACCATATTACATATTGGTCACTTATTGTCTATCACCGAATCGGCCTGTAGGCTATGCCCATGAACAAGACACCTTCCCCTAAAACGGCATCCCGTGGTCCGGTCGATCACGAGGTACGCAACCAGATCGTGGTCGCGGCTACCGAACACTTCAGCCTCTATGGCTACGAGAAGACGACGGTCTCCGATCTGGCCAAGGCTATCGGTTTTTCCAAAGCCTATATCTACAAGTTTTTCGAGTCCAAGCAGGCCATCGGCGAGGCAATCTGTTCGAACTGTCTGGGCCAGATCGAAGCCGAAGTCAGGGCCGCCGTCGATGAGGCCGAGCGCCCGCCGGAGAAGCTGCGGCGCATGTTCAAGGCGCTGGTCGAGTCGAGCCTGCGGCTGTTCTTCCAGGACCGTAAGCTCTACGAAATCGCCGCTTCTGCGGCGACCGAGCGCTGGTCGTCGGTACGCGCCTATGAGGAGCGCATCCAGCAGCTGATCCAAGACATCCTGCAGGAGGGACGGCAAAGCGGAGATTTCGAGCGCAAGACCCCTCTCGATGAAGCCGCGATGGCGATCCATCTGGTCATGCGCCCCTATCTCAATCCATTGCTCCTGCAGCACGGCCTCGACTACACCGACGGGGCTCCACAACTGCTGTCCAGCTTGATACTGCGTAGCCTGTCGCCATGACAATTGTGACTATTGACTAAATTGGTCACTAGATTCAAAGTGAGAGTCCCAACCCACTCGCCAATGGGACTCTCATGCTTTTGCGCCGCTTCACCTCATCCCTCGTCATCTGCGCATTGCCCCTTGCGCTAGTCGCCTGCGGCGAACAAGCGCCGTCCGATCCACGTACCGATGCGCCCTTGGTGCGAGTCGCCCTCGCTCAATCGGCGGCACCCGCGCCGCGCTCATTCACCGGCATCGTCGCAGCCAGGGTCCAAAGCGATCTGGGCTTTCGCGTAGCCGGCAAGGTGCTGGAGCGGCTGGTGGATACCGGACAATCGGTCAAGCGCGGCCAGGTTCTGCTGCGCCTCGACCCCGTCGACTTGAAGCTTGCCGCCCATGCGCAGCGCGAAGCGGTCGCCGCGGTGCGAGCGCGGGCGCAGCAGGCTATCGACGATGAAGCCCGCTATCGCGCGTTGCGCGGCACCGGTGCGGTATCGGCATCGGCCTACGACCAGTACAAGGCTGCGGCGGATGCGGCGCGGGCCCAGCTCAGCGCGGCCGAGGCCCAGGCGGAAGTCGCCGGTAATGCGACACGCTACGCCGAGCTGTTGGCCGATGCCGATGGCATTGTCATGGAGACGCTGGTCGAGCCCGGTCAGGTCGTCAGTGCCGGCCAGCCCGTGGTGCGAGTGGCGCATGCCGGGCCTCGGGAAGCCGTTATCCAGCTACCGGAAACCCTGCGCCCTGCGGTCGGCTCTGTCGCCCAGGCCACACTCTTCGGCAAAGACAACATCAGCGTTGCGACCCATCTGCGCCAACTCTCGGATGTCGCCGACCGCCTGACCCGCACCTTCGAGGCGCGCTATGTGCTGGAAGGCGAACTCGCCAGAGCGCCCCTGGGTACCACCATCACCGTGCAGGTAGCGAACGGGCAGGCCGATCAGCAATTCAACCTGCAGGTACCGATCGGCGCCTTGTACGACGCGGGCAAGGGGCCGGGTGTGTGGGTCATCCGGGGAGAGCCCGCTCAGGTAGCCTGGCAGCCGGTCACTGTGCTGCACCTGGACGACGAGCATGCCCGCATCACTGGCCAGCTCAAGCAAGGCGAGCAGATCGTCGCGCTCGGGGCACACCTGCTGCGTGAAGGTCAGCACGTTCGGGTCGACGGTCAGCCAGCTGTTGCGGTGGCCGAAGGAGGCCGCCCATGAGCGACGGTCGGTTCAACCTCTCGGCGCTTGCCGTGCGCGAGCACTCCATCACCCTGTTCCTGGTCTGTCTGATCTCGCTGGCGGGGCTACTCGCCTTCTTCAAGCTGGGGCGGGCAGAGGATCCGGCCTTTACGGTCAAGGTGATGACCATAGTCACCGCCTGGCCCGGTGCCACGGCCCAGGAAATGCAGGACCAGGTCGCCGAGAAAATCGAAAAGCGCCTGCAGGAGCTGCGCTGGTACGACCGTAGCGAAACCTACACGAGACCCGGCCTGGCTTTCACCACCCTGTCGCTGCTCGATACCACGCCTCCCTCGCAAGTGCCGGAGGAGTTCTACCAAGCCCGCAAGAAGATCAGCGACGAGGCGAAGACGTTGCCGTCCGGCGTGATCGGGCCGCTGGTCAACGACGAATACTCGGACGTCACCTTCGCCCTGTTAGCGCTCAAGGCCAAGGGCGAGCCGCAGCGCCTGCTGGTGCGCGACGCGGAGGCGCTGCGTCAGCGGCTGCTGCACGTGCCGGGAGTGAAGAAGGTCAACATCATCGGAGAGCAGGCCGAACGCATTTTCGTTGAGTTCTCCCATGAGCGCCTGGCAACGCTAGGGATCGGTCCGCAGGAGGTATTCGCCGCGCTCAATGCGCAGAATGCCCTGACGCCGGCCGGTTCCGTGGAGACCAAGGGGCCGCAGGTGTTCCTGCGCCTGGACGGCGCCTTCGATGAGCTGCAGAAGGTTCGCGACACGCCGGTGGTGGCCCAGGGGCGTACCCTGAAGCTGTCGGACGTCGCCACGGTCAGGCGCGGCTATGAGGACCCGGCGACCTTCCTGATTCGCAACGGTGGTGAACCGGCTTTGCTGCTGGGCATCGTCATGCGCGAAGGCTGGAACGGTCTCGACCTGGGCAAAGCCCTGAACGACGAAGTGAGTGCAATCAACGCCGAGCTGCCGCTGGGCATGAGCCTGAGCAAGGTCACCGACCAGGCCGTCAATATCAGCGCTTCGGTCGACGAGTTCATGATCAAGTTCTTCGTCGCGCTGCTAGTGGTCATGCTGGTGAGCTTTATCAGCATGGGCTGGCGGGTGGGCGTGGTGGTCGCGGTGGCCGTGCCGCTGACGCTGGCGATGGTCTTCGTGGTGATGGCGGCGACCGGCAAGAACTTCGACCGCATCACTCTGGGCTCGCTGATCCTGGCCCTGGGCCTATTGGTGGATGACGCCATCATCGCCATCGAGATGATGGTGGTAAAAATGGAAGAGGGCTACAGCCGGATCCAGGCCTCCGCCTACGCCTGGAGCCATACGGCGGCGCCGATGCTGTCTGGAACCCTGGTCACCGCTGTGGGCTTTATGCCCAACGGTTTTGCCCGCTCTACGGCCGGCGAATACACCAGCAACATGTTCTGGATCGTCGGCATCGCGCTGATCGCCTCGTGGCTGGTTGCGGTGATCTTCACGCCCTATTTCGGCGTCAAGCTGCTGCCCGAGATCAAAAAGATCGAGGGTGGGCATGAAGCCATCTACGATACCCCGCGCTACAACCGTTTTCGTCGTCTGCTGGGCCGCGTAATCGCACGCAAGTGGCTGGTTGCCGGTTCGGTGATCGGCCTTTTCGTCACGGCGATACTCGGCATGGGGTTGGTGAAGAAGCAGTTTTTCCCGATCTCCGACCGACCCGAGGTGCTGGTCGAGGTACAGATGCCCTACGGCACCTCGATCGCCCAGACCAGCGCCGCCACGGAGAAGGTCGAAGCCTGGCTGGCCCAGCAGGAAGAGGCCAAAATTGTCACGGCCTACATCGGCCAGGGCGCGCCACGCTTCTTCATGGCTATGGGGCCGGAGCTACCGGATCCGTCGTTCGCCAAGATAGTTATCCGTACCGACAATCAGGACGAGCGCGAAGCATTGAAGCATCGGCTGCGCCAGGTGATTGCCGAGGGTCTGGCCAGCGAGGCGCGGGTGCGCGTCACCCAGCTGGTGTTCGGCCCGTACTCGCCGTTCCCCGTTGCCTATCGGGTCACCGGCCCCAACCCGGACAAGCTGCGCGAAATCGCGGCGGCGGTACAGCAGGTGATGGACGCCAGCCCGATGATGCGCACGGTCAATACCGACTGGGGCACGCGCGTGCCGACGCTGCACTTCAGCCTGCAACAGGATCGCCTGCAGGCCGTGGGACTGACCTCCAGCGCCGTGGCCCAGCAACTGCAGTTTTTGCTCAGCGGTGTACCCATCACCGCCGTGCGCGAGGACATTCGCACAGTACAGGTGATGGCACGTGCGGCTGGCGATATTCGTTTCGATCCGACCAAGGTTATGGAATTTACCCTGGCAGGTGCCAACGGGCAGCGTATCCCACTGTCGCAGGTCGGCGAGGTGGAGGTGCGTATGGAAGAGCCGATTATGCGCTGGCGCGACCGTATGCCGACTATCACCGTACGCGGCGATATCGCCGAGGGTCTGCAGCCGCCGGATGTGTCGACGGCCATTAGCCGACAATTGCAGCCCCTGATCGAGCAGCTGCCGAGCGGCTACCGTATCGAGCAGGCGGGCTCCATCGAGGAGTCGGGCAAAGCGAGCAAGGCGATGCTGCCGCTGTTCCCAATCATGCTGGCCGTCACGCTGATCATCATCATTCTGCAGGTGCGCTCGATCTCGGCGATGGTCATGGTGTTTCTGACCAGCCCATTGGGGCTGATCGGGGTGGTGCCCACGCTGATTCTGTTCCAGCAGCCATTTGGCATCAACGCACTGGTCGGGCTGATCGCGCTGTCGGGCATCCTGATGCGCAACACGCTGATCCTGATCGGGCAGATCCGCCACAACGAGCAGGCAGGCCTGGACCCGTTCCGCGCGGTGGTCGAGGCTACCGTACAACGCGCCCGGCCGGTGATCCTCACCGCACTGGCGGCGATTCTGGCCTTCATCCCGCTGACCCACTCGGTGTTCTGGGGAACGCTCGCCTACACCCTGATCGGCGGCACCTTCGCCGGCACCGTGCTGACCCTGGTGTTCCTGCCGGCCATGTATTCGATCTGGTTCAAGATCAGGCCCGGCAACGGCAACGATGGCAGCCTGGCCGGCGTGGACAGGGCGCCCCCAGTGCGGCAGATGGCAGACCTTAAACTTCCCTGAACGAGAGAAACCACCATGGCGAACTCAAAAGTTGTGCTTGTTACCGGCGTGTCATCGGGTATCGGCCGCGCCGCCGCGGAGCGCTTTGCCCAGCGCGGTTGCCGGGTATTCGGCAGCGTGCGCAACACTGCAACGGCACAGCCCATAACCGGCGTCGAGCTAGTCGAGATGGATATCCGTGACGAGGCGTCGATCAGGCAGAGCGTTCAGCACATCATCGCCCAGGCCAGGCGCATCGACGTGCTGGTCAACAGCGCGGGGATGACCCTGCTCGGCGCGACGGAGGAGACTTCGATTGCTGAAGCCCAGGCGCTGTTCGACACCAACCTGTTCGGCATCCTGCGTACCACCCAGGCAGTACTGCCGCATATGCGCGAGCAAGGCGCCGGGCGCATCGTCAACGTCAGCTCGGTGCTGGGTTTCCTGCCGGCGCCGTACATGGGGCTTTACTCGGCCTCCAAGCATGCCGTGGAAGGGCTGTCCGAGACCCTGGATCACGAGGTGCGCAAGTTCGGCATTCGTGTCGCCCTGGTCGAGCCGTCCTTCACCAAGACCAACCTGGACCTCAATGCGCCCCAGGCGGCTTCCAGGATCGCGGCCTACGACAGCGAGCGCGGCGTCGTTGCCCAGGCCATACAAAGGAATGTCCAGAAGGCGCCGCAGCCCGAGGGGGTCGCTTCGACCATGGTCGAGGCCGCCTTGGGGGCCTGGAGAATGCGCCATACGCCCAAGGGCGAGGCCGCCCTGCTGAGCAAGCTGCGCCGTTTCATGCCGACCGGCCCAGTCGCGAAGGGCCTGAGGAAAACCTTTGGCCTCGCCTGACATCCCGTCCGGGCGTCACATCGCATTTGAACAGACACGCATGTATTAAGCGAGAGACTCCATGAACGCCCCCGACAGCCAGACCATCATGCCCTCTCCTGCCAATAAGGCACAGGCAGCGCCGAGCACGCATACCAGCACCGCCTCACCTTGGCGGGTATTTGGGGTGGTCAGTTTGGCGGTGTTTCTGGTGTCGATGGACGGCACCATGCTGTTCGCGGCCTTCGGTTCCTTGCGAGAAGGTTTTCCTCTGGCAACTCCGGCGGATCTCTCCTGGGTGCTCAATGCTTACACTATGGTCTATGCCGCGATGCTGATCCCGTCCGGTGGCTTGGCCGACAAGCATGGGCGAAAAAAGGTGTTTCTCGGCGGCGTTGCGCTGTTCCTGGCGGCATCTACCGCCTGTGGTTTGGCAAACAACGTGGGATGGCTCGTCGCGGCAAGAGTACTGCAGGCTATCGGCGCTGCACTGCTGACACCCGCATCGCTCTCACTCGTACTGGCGGCGTTCCCGCAAAGCCAGCGCGCCGTGGCGGTCAGCCTATGGGGGGCCGTCGGTGGCCTGGCCGCGGCGGTGGGGCCCAGCCTGGGGTCGTTCGTGATCGCATCGGTCGGCTGGCAGTGGGCGTTCTACCTGAACCTGCCTGTGGGCCTGCTTGCACTGTGGCGCGGCGCAACGCTATTGACGGAAGCAACCCAGCAAGCCAGGCCCCGTCCACTGGATCTGCTGGGCATGGGCCTGCTGATTATCGGCATCGGTGCCCTGGCGCTGTCCATCGTGCAATCGGAGTCGCCTGCCTGGTCACGCCATGAACTGCTGAGCGTTGCAGGTATCGGCCTAATGGGCATCGTCGGATTTGTCGTCTGGGCACGGGTCGCCAGCGCGCCGCTGGTGGATTTGAGCTTGTTTCGCAACCCTACTTACCGCTACGTCAACCTCGCAAGCTTGAGTTTCAGCATCGCGTTTTCGATGATGTTTTTCGCTTTCTTCTTCTACATGAACTCGATTTGGCACTACTCGCTGCCACTGGCAGGCCTGGCAATTACACCTGGTCCACTGCTGGTGACTCCGGTCGCCGCTCTGTCCGGTCGGCTCGCGAGTAGGCATGGCCACCGCCCACTGCTGCTGGCGGGCTGTCTGGTCTACGCGGCCAGTGGACTGTGGTTTTTGCTGGTACCGGGAGCCGAGCCGGCGTACCTGACGCAGTGGCTGCCGGGCATGCTGCTCAGTGGGATTGGTGTGGGCATGGTAATGCCGTCGCTGTCGGGAGCTGCGGTCAGCCGCTTACCTGCGAACCAATACGCCGTGGGCGGCGCTATCAACCAGGCAATCCGGCAAATTGGTTCCGTCATGGGCGTCGTCCTCACCGTGCTGCTGCTCGGCAGTGCCGGTTTGCAACGCGTCGACTTCGATGCCGTTTACCTGTGCCATGTCGGCTTGGCGCTGTTGACCGCAGCCTTGTGCCTGCCCGTCAACACGCGGCCAGCAACCCTCGTCAAACCCAATGACTCGGACGCAAGCCGAGAAACTACCAGGTAAAAAATCTGTACCTGCCCTGTCGGAGAGATCTATGGACATCGAGCAGAAATCCTTTGTCTGGACAAGCCAGCAGTCGGACGCAATGCAGCGCATGCGCGAAGGCGGCGGCAAGCCGGGGCTCGCCCGGATGGAACAACTCGCCGGCAAGAGCGGCCGCGAAATTCTCGAAGCCATGATGTCCGGCGAGCTGCCGTACCCACCCATGAACGAGACCATGAACATGACGTTGTTGGCGGTGGAAAACGGCCGTGCCGTGTTCCAGGGCATCCCGCTGCCGCAACACTACAACCCGCTGGGCACGGTGCACGGCGGCTGGCTCGCCACATTGCTGGACTCAGCCCTGGGCTGCGCAGTGCAAACCACGCTGCCGGCCGGACGCTCCTACACCACGGCCGAACTCAGCATCAACATCGTGCGATCTGCCTCCCACAAGATCGGCCCGTTACGGGCGGTCGGCACGCTGATCCACGGCGGGCGGCAGATCGCCACGGCCGAGGCCCGTGTCGAAGACGAGACAGGCAAGCTCTATGCCCATGCGACCACTACCTGTTTCGTCTTCGACGTGCCGACGGCTTGACGGCGAAGTGCGCATGGCCGGAACCGAGCGTATAAGCGACTAGAAAGCAACCGGGCGGTGCGCGTTGCGAGGCGCCGACCCTGTGACAAGCGAGGTGAGATTATGAGTGTCCGCAATGCAGTTCGAATCGTGGTGACCGGCACAGGTGTGGTCAGCCCCCTGGGCTGCGGCACCGAGACTGTCTGGTCACGCCTGCTGGCAGGGCAGTCGGGCATTCGAGCGTTGCCCGCCAAGTTGAGCGAAGGTACTGGCTGCGCGGTGGGTGGCCGGGTCCCTACCGTGGAGGACGATCCGCATGCGGGTTTTGACCCTGAGCGAACCATCGCCACCAAGGAGCGCAAGAAGATGGATCGCTTTATCGAGTTCGCCCTGGTCGCCGCCGATGAAGCCCTGGCACAGGCTGGCTGGCAGCCGACAGACGAAGCGCAGCGACAACGAACTGCGACCATCATTGCCTCCGGTGTCGGCGGCTTCGGTGCCATCGCCGAGGCGGTTCGCACCACGGACGAACGCGGCCCGCGACGACTGTCGCCATTCACCGCACCTTCCTTTCTGGGCAACATGGCCGCCGGGCAGGTTTCCATCCGCCATGGCTTCAGCGGCCCGCTCGGGGCTCCGGTGACTGCCTGCGCGGCCGGCGCGCAAGCCATCGGCGATGCGGCCCGGCTGATCCGCAGTGGCGAAGCGGATATCGCCGTATGCGGCGGAACCGAAGCCGCGATCCATCGCGTCACGCTCGGCAGCTTCGCGGCGGCGCGTGCCCTGTCCAGCGGATTCAACGACCGGCCTCGGGAAGCATCGCGCCCGTTCGACCGCGACCGGGATGGCTTCGTCATGGCCGAGGGCGCCGGCCTGCTGGTGATCGAATCGCTGGAGCATGCCCTGGCCCGCGGCGCCCAGCCGCTGGCGGAACTGGTCGGCTACGGCACCAGCGCCGATGCCTATCACCTGACCGCCGGCCCGGAGGACGGCGACGGCGCCCGCCGGGCCATGCAGCAGGCGTTACGCCAGGCCGATATCGCGCCAAGCGAGGTGCAGCACATCAACGCCCATGCGACCTCCACGCCGGTGGGCGACCGCGGCGAACTGGCCGCCATCCGCTCGGTGTTCGGCAGCGAATCGGGCGTGGCGATCACCTCGACCAAGTCCAGTACCGGCCACCTACTGGGTGCCGCCGGTGGCGTCGAGGCCATCTTTACCGTCCTGGCGCTACGCGATCAGGTCGTCCCGCCCACGCTCAATCTCATCCATCCCGACGAAGCGGCTGAGGGGCTAGACCTGGTCGCCCTGAATGCCCGGCACATGACGATCCGTCATGCGCTGTCGAACGGTTTCGGCTTCGGCGGCGTCAACGCCAGCCTGTTGTTTCGCCGCTGGGAGTCTTGAGCATGAGCCACCTCACGCAGAAGGACAGGCGCCGTGATAAACGTCGGCGCGAGATACTGGGGGCGGCGAGCGATGTGTTCACCGCATTCGGCTACGACCTGGCGAACATGCAAGCCATTGCCGACTCCGCCGGGGTGACTAAGGCCACCCTGTATGCGCACTTCGGCGACAAGGAGCAGCTGTTCCGAGCCGTCATCGATCACTGGTTGGAGGAGCTGCCGGAGCCGAAGCTGCCGTGTCAGGCAACGGGCGGGTTGCGCGCCTGTCTGCAGGAAGCCGCAGGTGAACTGCTACAGCAAAGCACGCATCCGGCCTTTCATGCTCTCACTCATATACTGCTGCGATCCAACCGAATTCCGCAGAAGCGCTGGCGCCAACGCCATCGCCCCTACCAGGCCTATCTTGAAAGGGCTTTGTCCCAGTCCAGACGCTGCAACGATCCCAGGCAGGCCTCCATCCAGTTTCTTCTGCTGGCGGTCGGAAGCATCGATTGCAACAACCTTATGGCGGTGAACGAATCGCGCGTTAGCGCCGCAGTGGAACTGTTCGTCCAAGCCTATGCGTGAGGCAAAGATCACCCGATCCGTTGGCATTGAACGCAGCGCGTAAGGTTGCTTTAGGTAACTACCAGAGCAACCTCAAGCTGGGTAGAGATCCTAGCTAGCGATGATGATCGACTGCTTTTGGCCGATTTCTGCCCGAACTGGAAGCACCAGGTCGTTCCCTGCCAGTTTAGGATCATGAAGCATGCCGGTCAGATTCGATGCAAATGACTGGTCAGATCGAGTGCTAATGGCTGGGCAAAGGCTGTGCAACTACTCAATCTGGATCGTCGGAAAGCGCATAAATGGCGGTGCTATGGGAGCATTATCAGTAGCGGGTTTAGAGAATGACTGCTATCGGGGTTACGTCAGAATATGCACGGGGGCAGGTCGATCACCTTGGAGTCGCTCTGCTTCGCCTGTAGAAGTCGGTTCTCGGCTAGCAAAACCTCGTTGATGGAGGCAAGGCTGGCTACCTTGGCGCGCAGTCCCTCTATCTCCCGGCGAAGCGCGCGATTCTTCTCACGCTCCGCACAGAGATCTTGGTGTTTCACGTCGCGTTGGGCGCGACTGGAACGCCCTTGAGCATCGCGGATCGCCTCAGCGATTATGGGGTAGTGGTTGTGAATCAGCGCCGTCGAAACGCCCGCCTCGCGCGCCACAGAGGCGATAGTGACCTTGGATTCTCCGGTATGTGCCCGGCCACGCTGGATGCGGGCGAGCGCGAGTTGCAAATCCCGCTCACGAGCGTCCGAGGGCTTGCGTTTGGTCGTCATGCTAGGTTCATCTCCGGGGCGTATCCAAGCTGCACGAGCACGTCACGGCAACGCTGCAGGTCGCGCACGATGCGCTGGCGGCCACCGTCCCCAATGTCGTTACAATCCAGCAATCCCTTCAGGTTGTCGTAGAGACGCTGGTATACGCCAATGTGGCTGCGCCCAATTACTGCGTTGTGGCAGTCGCCGCAGCGAGTCCGCTCTAATGTGTTGCCGATGCAACGGTCGTCGCTGGCGGTGCACCAGGCGTGGCCATTGCTGCGGATCGCGGTGCTCTCGGAAATTGAGGTCACCATCGATGCATGACTCTCGAAGATGGCGAGGTTCGCCGGATCGCGCCGCCAGCGCTTGATCGAGCGACCGTAGCCTCCGGCCAGCGGTTCGTCCTCCATCCAGGTGTCAACGACGCCGAACTTGATGTCTTCGAGTTCTGCCTGGATGTCGCTGTACAACTCGATGTCGAGGTGCTGACCCCAGTCCTCGTCCATGGAGTAGCCCAGCGTCATGTCCATGGACCAGTGTGCGAAGTGCTCGCGCATGTAGCGCAAGTCGCCGAATTGGCTGTGCGCCGCGTAGTTGGCGAATTTGCGGCGGAATTGATGGCTGGCGAGGTTCCAGTCCACCCCACAGCCCTGCACGAACGCTTTGAGGGCATGGTTCCATGTAATGCCCGACAGGGTGCGAACTAAATTGCCCTTTGCAGGGCACACCCCGAGAAAGAGTGCATGGTGATGCTTATGCGCCGTGGCGATTTCTGGGTCGCGCAGATTGACCCTTCGTCGCTCGGCAATCTCGGCGGCGATCATAGCCTGATACGGCTCGGCCCAACGCTCCATCATGCGCAACACGCGCACGGCGACTTCGGGGATCATCCAGTCGTGTACCCCAGTGTCGGTCTTATCCGACCTGGAGCGCATCCAGTGATAGATCGTTCCCTCGTCGTCCTCTGTGCAGCGGTGCGCGCCCGACTGGATGTTGGCCAGTTCGTGGTTGCGGCAACCGGAGGTGCTGGCCAGCACGATGTAGCAGGCAGTCCGTAGATCAAGGATCGCCTGATTAAATGCCCCCAAGCCGCCATCCCAGCCCAAAGTGGCGAGGTGGCGGTTTTTAGCCTCTATGACTGTTCTGGTAACCTGCCTTCTCCGTTGTGCTGCGACGGCATTGAGGGCATCGCGTAAATCGAGTAGCGCCTTGCCGTGCTGAACCTGTTGATAGGCTCTCTCGAACAGGGCGCAGAACACCTCATCCGGCATCAGCGGTGTTTTGCCACCCTGTTTACGAGCCGTGCCGCTGCCGGCCAGCGCATTCGCGGAAGTATCAGGCCAGGGATGCAGAGGGATCGGATCGTGGGTGTACTGGCTCAATTCATGAAGCGCCTCGACTGCCATGAAGCGGCGCTCAAGGGCGCTCTGAGACAGCGGCTTACCCTGGTTCCGGCTCGTCTGCTTGTACGCCCGACACTCGGCAACGTAGTTCGCGCAGACCATGGGTGTCACCGCGCCGAAGTGATTGAGCTTGAGCGCGTTTAGAAACCGTAGGAAGGGCAGCGCATTCTCAAAAAAATTTCGCAAAGTGCTCGCTTTGGGGCGCTTCTGCCCCGCGCGACCGCGCCGCAGGTAGCGGTACAGCAGAGCCTTCATCACGTCCTTAAACGCACGGGGCACGCGGCTGAAGTCCTGGCGCCGCAAGTTGTCTGGCACGTTGCTGGTAAAGCCGTCCAGCTGCCAAATATCGTCGCCGTAGCGGCTGAGGATGACCCAGTGCCCCTCGACCTGGATGGCGCTCACGATGAGTGCGTCGCGATCGCTCTTGGGTAGGTCGCATATTTCCCCCGGCTGGGACTCGATGTTCGCCCAAGATAGCGTGACTAGGTTATTGCCGCTCATGCAAAGATCTCCAGCTTTTCCACCACATCGGACGACCAGAACGGGTGCGGCTCGCGGCGCGCACGCTCGCGGGCGGCTTCGACGGCCGCCGGCTTGAAAGTCCCGCGCCGCAGCCCCTCAGCTACAATGTAGTCGTCAATCAATCGAGGAATGTGCGCGTATTCCTGTGTCCAACGCCGCTTGTCTATGCGTGTGCGCTCCGTGAATACACGGAAGTAGAAGCTGAATAGGCGGTGCAGATCTTCCTCCGTCACTGCGTAATGCTTGCAGCGCAGACAGTTGAGGAACGAAAAACACGCTGCCCCTTCACGTTTCGGTGCGTACTGGCCATTCATCGGGTCGCCGCAGCGCCCCATCGGGGTGGTCTGGTAGGTCGCGCCGATGGTGCGGGTCAGTAATTCTTGAACAAGTATCTCGCCCATAAATTTCCAGTTGCGCCTCGCGTCCCCGCTAGGTGCCAAATAATTTCGCCCGGCCACCTGTGGCGTGTTGCCAAGCGCGATGGCCGTAGTCACCAGGTCGCCCCCTAGTAACTCGAAAATTCGGTTGGCGAACGTTTTGCGGAGGCGAGAGATGTTGATGCGCAGCGGTTGGCCGTCGATATCGGTAAGCCCGTGGTCGGCCACGAGTTTTTTGATCGCCAGTTTCAACGTCCCGTCAGTCAGTGCAATGACCCGGCCGGGGCCTGGGCCGCGATGCACGCGATACAGCCACACGCGATCCTTGAGTTCGTCTGGGGCCTCCGCGCACAGCGGCTCGCTGTGGGCAAGGATGCGTCGTATCAGGCGCTCGACATTGGTCTTGACGGTTGGCGTGGATTCCAACAGATGTGCAGTCGTGTTCTCGGCGCGCAGCGCCACCTTGTGGCTGGTGTGGCCGCGGCGCTTCCAAAGGACCAGGAATACGCTGTTGTCCTTGGGATGGGCGCGCAGGCAATTGCGCTCCATCTCCAGCAGCGGCGTGGAGTTTCGCCCGGTGTGCAGTGCTACAGTCAGCAGGGCATAAGCCAACAATTCGCCAGTTACTGGGATATCGTCGTGCCAGATCGGCATGACCGCTTGCCTGAGTGCGGTGGTGAACGCCTGCCGCTGACGCTTCGGCAGCGGCGTTTCGCCCTTATGCTTGCCACTGTTTGGAAACGGATTTCGTGGGAAAGTCGCATCGTCCCCCGTGGAGACTAACGAAATAAGGCTACGCTGGCCCAACGCATGAAGGACGGACTTCGCGCTGGTGTAGTGGCCCCTCTGGCTAAGGGTGCTGATGCCCAGTCCAGCGAGGTGGCCAAGAAAGCCGTCAATTACAGCGCGATTAATATCGTCCAGGGTCAGCCCGCGCCCGAGCGCGGTTGCGCGCAGTGCAATGTAGTTTAGAAAGTGACGTAAACCACCTTTACAGATACTCGCCACGGAACTGGCCTCGAGCCCGCCGTCCTGCCGGGCCAGGAAGCGTTCGATCTGCCGCTGGCAGGCATAAGTGATCGGATCAATGCCCGTGCCGTACCAAGGGGCGAAGTCGATGCCCCGGGAGCGAGTGGCATTGCGCTCGAAGGCCACTACAGTAGTGGCCGGCGGAATCGCCTCCGGGAGAACGACAACATGACCCGCCGCATCGCGGCTGTGCTCGACATGTGGGACGCTGAGGTCGGTCCTATTGAATACCTTGCGTTTGCCCATTAGACCGCTCCAGCCCTTCATTCAATTCATCGTCGTAGGCCAGCACCGCGTCGTCGGCCAGTTCGTTGACCAAGTGCAGATAAACCATCGTCGTCTGAATGGAGCTATGGCCAAGCTGCCGCTGCACGAACACCAGCGGATCCGCCCCAGCGCGGTTTCGCTGGAGCGTGACTAGGGTATGGGTGGCGTAGGTGTGTCGTAGCATGTGGGTATGGACCCTGATACCGGCTCGCTTGCCGGTTTCCCGGACGATACGTGCGACGCGCTTGCCATCATCAGAGTAGGGCTCACCAAACTGGTTCAGGAACAGCGTCTCATGTTTGGTGCGGCTCAATGATGCCCGCTCACCGCGAACCTGCACTACATAACGATGCAAATCAGCGAGGAAGCGGCGACTGATGTAGATGTCGCGTGGTTTGCTGCCCTTGGTGCGCATGCCATGACCATCGTGTGGATCGAGGCGAATCCGGATGTTGCGCTCGCGCCTACCGGCTTTATCCGGATCGAAGATGTAGGCAAGCGGGAAAGAGGCGATTTCCTCCCGGCGCAGTCCCGTCTGAAGGCCGAGCCGAATCATCATGCGGTGATGCGGATTTTCCTGCGTCGCCAGCAATGCCTTGATCTCATCCATGCTTAGAAACTTCGGAAGCGCCCGATGCTTGCGCGGCATGACGTCGTTCACCATTGCTTTGGCGCCGCCGGCATCAACGTGGGCAAGGAAGCCGAGGACGCGTTTGACCGTTCGTTCCTCATAGCCAAACGGCAGTCTGCTCACCCATCCCTGCTGCTGTGCATACTCGTAGAACTTGCACACATAGTGCAGCCGTTGACGTGTTGTTGATGAAGCCAACTTGCAATCCACCAGGGAGTAGTCCCGGTAGGCCCCTACGACACTCTTGGCCTCGCCACGTTCCACGTCGCGCCAGTCAAGTTCATGCACTTGGAGGAAACTAAAAAAGTCATACAGCGCACGCCCTGTGCTTGGCCATGACTTTCGTGACCCAATAGCGCCACGCAACAGGTAGTGGCGAAAGAATTCATTGGCCGGGACGCAACTGTCCATCGTGTCCCAAAGCAGGATCGGAAAGCCTGGATAAGGACGACCGGCAATCACCAAGTCCTCGGTAGCCCACACAAGCTCCATCAACCTCCCTCCGTCTCTGACCTATCCCCATTTCCTTCTAAAGCTGTTTTTAGATCTTTCTTAAATCATTGTTTATAAGCCTATTTCATTCCTAACCTTTAGCAAGCCCCGGAACAACTCGTTCTATGCGAGCTGTGAGCGTGTGTTCCGGCCGGATCTGGCCAAGACCCCCATCGTGGTCCTGAGCAACAACGACGGCTGCGTGATCGCCAGGTCGTACGACGCGAAGCCGTTCGTCAAAATGGGTGAGCCTTACTTTCAATGCAAGGACACGCTGCAGCGGCACGGCATTGTGGCCTTTTCATCAAACTATGCGCTCTACGGCGACATGAGCGAGCGCGTAATGTCGCTGATTGAATCAATGGTTCCGGCGGCGGAGGTGTATTCGATCGATGAGTGCTTTGCCGATCTGACTGGGGTTCAGGGCAGTCTCACCGAGTTCGGCCGCCAGGTGCGGGCCAAGGTGCTCAAGTGCACCGGCATCCCAGTAGGGGTAGGTATTGCCCCTACCAAGACACTCGCAAAACTGGCCAACCATACCGCGAAGCGCCTGCAGGCGCAGACCGGAGGCGTGGTTGATATTTGCGACCCGTTCAAGCGGGACTGGGTGTTGCGCAACACCGAAGTCAAGGAAGTCTGGGGGATCGGCAGGCGGATGACGGTGCACCTTGAGGCGATGGGCATTCGCACCGCGATGGACTTGACCAAGACGGACCCGTGGACGCTGCGCCAAAAGTTCAGCGTTGTCGTTGAGAAGACAGCCCGGGAGCTTGCCGGCACACCGTGCCTTGACCTCGAGGAGACTGCCCCGCCCAAGCAAGAGATTTGCTGCAGCCGTATGTTTGGCAAGCGCCTGACTGAATTGGCGACGATCAAGCAGGCGGTGGCCAGCTATGCCGGCCGAGCGGCCGAGAAACTCCGGGCGCAGGGATCTGTGTGCAAGCGTATGCGAGTAAGCATCCGCACGGGCATGTTCAACCCGGACGAAGCCAAGTACGCCAAGGGCGTGCTGGTGGAGCTGCCGTATCCCACCAACGATACGTTGCTGCTCACCAGGGCGGCCACCGAGGCGGTGGAGCAGGTCTACCGGCCAAGGTATCGATTCAGCAAAGCCGAGGTGCTGTTGATGGATCTACGGCAGCCGGGCGAGTTCACCGATGACATGTTCGCGGTCACGCAGCCGGTGGCATGCGACCGACTGATGTCGGTGCTGGACGAGATAAATGGGAAGTACGGCCGGGGAACGATGCGTTCGGCCAGCGTCCCCCGTACCCCCGATTGGGGGATGCGTCGAGAGATGATGAGTCGTTCCTACACGACTCGGATCGATCAGCTATGGCGGGTACGCTGAATCCATATGAGCTTCTACTGGAATGAAGTGGGAACTCTCTTCATAGGGGCTTGTTCTGATCTGGCCTCTGCGTCAATCTCTCCTTATCTCAACCGCTAATTGGGTTGATCGATCTGAAGTCAGAACTCAGGAGAACCTATGCTTTTTAAAAGTACGCTGCCCTACAAAGGCTTTTTCTTAGAGAATCCTGTAGAGATTGATAGTCCTGTCGCGGTGCTCACAGGAAAGAACGGCGCAGGAAAAACCCGATTTCTAGAGGCAGCTCGGAGTGCTATGCAGGTAACTGATGGTGGACGGTTTATTCCTTCTGCGAACATAGCTTATGTGCCCTCTACAACGATGCAAGGCCGCATCAGCAACGGCTATGCACGCGACGAACACCATACTCGGCTGGCCATGGTGGTTGGCTGGTTTAATAGCCAAAAGGAGGTTTTCGCGTCCCCTTATCGGGATGAGCCGCATTATAATCAAATGAATCCTGGGGCCCCCTATAATTTTGAGCAAATGTATAAATGCTTTGCATCCATTGCGCGAAAGCTAGGGAAAAGCGTTGGGGAGCTTACTGAGGAAGAAATTAAGTTTAATTTTGAGGGCGGGTTTCAGATTTTCGATGGCCTGGATATTGGGAATGTCTGTAATGATTACATAAGGCGAAAGAGAACCAACTTGTTTGAGAAGTGGCGCGGAGAAAATTACGGCGGAAAGAGTATTTATTTGGAATTGCCAGAATTTGTTAGGTCTTTTGGTGAGCCGCCGTGGTTGTTGTTTAATGATGTGCTAAATGAGATATTTGACGGCAAGATCGGCATTGATCCGCCAAATGATGAGATGGGTGATGATGTTTTTAATCCGGTCTTGAAAGATGTATCTACCGGGCAGGAAATACCATTAGATGGACTGTCGTCGGGAGAGAAAAGTCTTTTATGGCTTGCGACGGTAATGTTTAAGTTGAAATATAGGTCGGAATTGACTTCTGGGGTTCCTGAGTTGATTTTGCTGGATGAGCCGGACGCATTTCTGCATCCAAAAATGGTTGTAAAGTTTTATTCCGTAATTCAGCGAGTCGCAGAGTCTTTTCATTGTAAAATAATTTTTACTACGCACTCTCCGACAACTGTGGCATTGGCGCCTGATGAATGTGTATATCGGGTTTCCTCAAAGGCAATTGTTCTGACGGAAAAAGATGAAGCTCTAGCTGACTTGCTCGATGGCGTAACCCAGATTTCGCTGAACTCTCGTAACAGACGTGAGGTGTTCGTCGAGAGTAAAGGAGATATGGATGCGTATAGATACATATATGACAAAATAAAGTCTCGTTTTCCGAGTGTTGATTCGAAAATATCGCTGTCATTCCTCGTGGCAGGCCCCAAAATGCCACCTAGCCAAGTGGAAGTGAAAGTAGGACAGTATCTGCGGGGGATCGAGAAAGAGGAGTTGCGACGATTCACGGAAGAGCTAAATGGCGTCGGTGATTGCGGTCAAGTTATAGCGATGGTTGAATCACTTTCTTTTGCTGGAAATTCTACAGTGAGGGGCATAGTAGATTGGGATCTTAAAAACAAACCAGTCCGGAATGTGGTGGTGGCTGGTTGTGGGCTTTACTATACGATAGAAAATATAATGCTTAACCCGCTCTATGTGTTGCGTTTGCTTTACGGGCACTCACCGCATAAGTATGACTTGGCTAAATATTGTGGCGTACAGGTTAGTGTTCGCGAGTGGATGGAGCGCGTAGAGCTTCTTCAGGCCTCAATTGATAATTTTATACTTGAGTTTAGAGGTTCGCCAAATGCACAGGATGTAAGCATTGAACTTCTCGGTGGTTATGTTTTGAAACTGGATTTGGAATATCTTACATGTAATGGCCATGAGTTAATGGCGCGGGTGATCGCTCGTTATCAAGAGCTAAAATCTTTAAATGGCAGGGAGGGGGGAGTTCTTTTTGCTTTGGTGAAGTCGATGGTTGACGATTTCGGGTGGGAGTTTGTTCCTGCTTGCTTTGATAAAATTTTTAGTTCCTTGCAGAAGTAGATTGTTGCAAGCTGTTGACTTTGCTGGCCTATGGAGCTTATTGGAATATTGGGGCGGGTTTGAAACGCTAATCCTGGTCGAAGCTGTCGTATGGTCGGGTCAGCCCTCCCGGGGGGAATGACGTACCTTAGGGGGGCAAAGAATGGGACAGAACGAGGACAATTTGAGACATAGTGCATGCAGTGATTGCGGCTTTCTCGTCCATGTCGGTCTCATGGGCCGGTTGTAAGGGCTCAGGCGAGGATAGTCGGTTCTCGGAGCTACAGCGCCTTGTCGAGCGTGTCGGATCACTTTTTTCAGGCGAGTTGAGCTTACGTTACCTCGAATGGTAAAAAATGGTACTACGCCTGTTCGCTAGCCCGAAAAACGGGCGGCTAGGAATAAACTATGCCCAATCCATCCCAGGAGCAACCACCAACCGAGTTCCTTGGAGGAGACGATTGCTCCAGGTTCTTAGCCGAGCGCGATTCGCTGTCCGCTGGCGTTGGGCGTGCGGCGCCAAAATTGCAGCTCCTTTTTGCGTCGTCTCGTACTGTTCCACACAGGACGTATTCAGAGTCTTACCCCATAGCTTGAAGTCGATTGGGATAGGCTGCCTCGATACCTGCCTTATGATCGTCGCTCATTCCGCGCTCCAGGTCATCAATCCACTCAAAGAACTCTGTCAGGTTGTTCAGGCTGAAAACGCGTACGCCATAGCGACCCTCGAGATTCACGCTTGGCTGGCGGACTAGGTCGGCCATTGGTTGGTCCATAAAAAACGCGTTGCAGTACGGAGCGTAAAGCGAAATGTGCTTGACATCCTCAAAGAAACCATTCAGTCGTTTACGAGCCTCTTCGCGGTTAGCATAAGCGCCTCGTTTCACCATAGCCTTCAGTGTTGCGTACATTCGAGCCGAGATATACAGATTCGGCACTTGTCGGAAGTGTTCCGACCTGAAGAACTCAGCGCATTGTTTAAGGCGCTCAGTCAACCCCTGGTCTTTCGGTAGCCAATGCAGCATTTGCTCGACAACCTGACTCACAATCGGGGAGTCCAGCATTGCTTGGGCGTCACCTCGGGCGAGCCGCTGTATCATAGTGATGTACGTGCTCAGGTAGTTATCGGCAACCGCCTGTACCTCTTGGGCGACGTCTTGGTCGAACGTTTGAGTGGAGGCTTGCCATCGATCAAACAGATCGATCAAGCCATCGACAGATTGCCCCTTCAAGAACCTATTGAGTTCGACGTCTTTGAAGTAATCAGGCACGTCAATACGGAAGTAATCGTCCCACTGGTCTAGTGGGCCTTCTATAGCGTCGTCATCCTCAAGTACATACCCCGAGGGCTCACCCTTAAGGAAAGCGCTCCAGGCCTTCGTGACCTGGGTGGTTTCGACGTCATAGTCCTGCTGGAACTTCGCACCACCCGATACCTCTTTGATGAACGCCAAGAGGTCGGTTTTATTGAATTCCTTATAACCTCGCCACTGATGGGTTTCGTCCTCGTGAATAGAGGAGTACGGCGCAACCAAAAGCTGCAGGCTCGCCGCTTTCTTCACTCGATCTGCCGCCTCTACAAATCGAGGGTCTCCGCCACGGAATGCGCTAGAAAAGAAGAATTGGTCCAGGTACAGGACCTTTTTTCGAATTTCCGGCAGCCAAACACTGATGTGATGCTTACAACGGAGGCATCCACGAAGAACGTGGTCGTCGCGGACGGACACGTTTCCGAAGCAGCTTTTCCCGTTGCAGCCGGGGCAATCTCCGAGAATATGGGTAACCAGCATCGTTGCCTCCAAGACGGTTTTCCGAAGATTCTGACACCAATGTGTTGGACATACGACTGAACACGCGGTTGCAATCGTTACTGCCTTCTGGTCGAGCTGGTACAAAAGTGGTACGGCAAGGATTTATTTTAGCTGTAGGCCTTTAAAACAAAGGCGTGTGAGATGAGTCGGTGCAATCCATTACTTACAGCTTGGCCACGGCAATCTTCGATGCTGATGCGGAATTCAGCTGGAGCTGCTGGGAAGGTCCGCTTTTGGCACGTAGCGGACGGTAGGCGCTACGGCGCAGGCGCACCATTTCGCTAGCGAGGGCATTTGTGAGGCGTCCATGTCAGCGCTACCCATCACAATTAGGTCATCCCGTCTAGGCGATGCGACGGCATCCAGCCCGCTAAATAAAGTCCAGAGCCCTAGCTGTCTAGGTATTCGTCCATGTCCAGTTCGGGAAACTTGCGCGTCATGAATTGCAGCGCATCCGGGTCACGGTTGTCCCGATAACGTCGTACGGCATTCAGGACATCGATTCCGCTCCACATCTCAGTCCATAGGATTTCAGGTTTGTGGCGCAGTAACACCTTCAGCGCTTCCAGAGAAGTACCGCCAAAATTGGTTACATGTCTTGCCGCTGAACAACCTTGACGGTCGACAGCGTCAATATCGGCTCCCGCCTGCAACAGGCGCTCCATGATCTCGGGGTGACGTCTGTTGGTCGCCCACATCAAGGGTGTCATTCCATGACAAAGCGGGTCCTTGAAGGGTTCGTCCGGATGCTTCCCGGCTGATAACAGCGCTTCGACCACTATCAGGTCACCCTTCATCGCCGCTAGGGCCAAGGTGCCATCCTCTGCATACATCCCGCCACGTCGCACTAGCTCCACAGCCAGGGCGGATTGATTGTAGCCGATGGCACAACGGACAGCGGATTCTCCCCATTCGCCACGCAGATAACGCAACCTCCACGGCTGCGCAAACTGCAACGCGGCTTGGTGATTGCCAAGTTCGATCTCTTGAAAAAGTCGAGAACGAATGGTTCGGCGAAACCAATGGTTCAAATGGTAAGAGTTCCAGTTTTCAGGAATAGTGAAAACGAAAGTTCTCCACCCAGGGATCCGTATAACGAAAACACTTGCCATTATGCACTCGGCGCTGAAATAGGTGGCCAGATGCTACCACCACACGTTGCAATCCAGAACCCTCAGCTTTTACACGCACTCCTGAAACACCTCATGTGTGCCGACGCAGCCGACGCGATGACGCATTACCAAAAGCGCAGGCCGATAGCAGCATCAGCGAGTTCATCTAAAAGTGTCGGCAGTTAGGCCGAATGGAAAAATGGTTGGTACGAAATTGGTACGAAAATCGTTGGCTTAGGATGAAACCCCTGTAAACGTTGGGTCGGGTGAAGAACCAGCCCAATCCATCATGGGTGCAACGCTGAAGCGACGGGAAGGCTCAGGGCGCGTGGTTGCTGGGTTAGAGCCTGGGTTTGTGGTCATATCGTTCAACGTGTCTTGTACCAAATTCAGCAATTTCGAGGGTGTTTGTAGCAAACCGAGGGCGCGACGTAGCAAAAGTCGGCGGCAGGAGATCGGTGATTGCCAGGGCAGGCGGCTAGTTTACCAAGAGAGCAGGGCATGCGTCTGGAAACAGATCGGATGGTCCTGCCGAGCGAGCGGGCATCTCTGCTGGCTGCTGGGACCCTTGTAGGAGCGGCCTTGTGTCGCGAAAGGGCTGCGCAGCAGCCCCAGGGGTTCAGCGCAGAGGCACAAATTGCTGGGGCTGCTGCGCAGCCCTTTCGCGACACAAGGCCGCTCCTACAGGGGGCCGCGCTGGCAGCCCCGGTCAGTGGTGCGTGCTATCCACTGCGATGCTTTCGCCGGAAACCTCAATGTATCTGGCGCTGCGGTTGGCGAGGGCATAGTGGATTAGCCCGCCCAGGCTCGCGCCGAAGAACCAGGAGAACTGCGACAGCGTATCGAACGCCGGCACCAGCGCCAGCACGATGGCGATCAGCGACGCCGGGATGAAGGCCGCTACGGCGCGCAGGTTGACCCCGCCGCGATAGTGATAGGCGGCCTCGCTGCTTTCGCTATACAGCTCCGGCAGGTTCACCCGGCTGCGGCGAACCAGGTAATAGTCGGTGACGATGATCCCGTACAGTGGGCCGAGCAGGGCGCCCAGGCCGCCGAGGAAATACACGATCACGGACGGGCTGTTGTACAGGTGCCAGGGCAGGATCAGCACGGCGATGCCGGCACTGAGCAAGCCAGCGCGGCGGAAGTTCAGCAGGTTCGGGGCCAGGTTGGTGAGTACGTAGGCCGGGGCGACGAAGTTGGCCATGATGTTCACCGCCACGGTGACGATCAGGAAGGCCAGGCAGGCCAGCACCAGGCCGGCGGTGCTAGGGATGGCTGCAACGATCTCGGTCGGGCCCTGCACCAGTTTGCCGTCGATGCTGAACTGCGCACCGGCGAGCACCACGGCGATCAGTGCGAAACCGAGCATGTTCACCGGCAGGCCCCAGAAGTTGCCCACGCTGATGGTACGCCGGTCCGGGCAGTTGCGGGTAAAGTCGCAGAAGTTGAGGATCATGGTGCCGTACAGCGAGACCCACAGCGCGGCGGCACCCAGTACCTTCAGCCACATCGTGGCGCCGGTCGGCGCGTTGCCGCTGGACCAGGAAATCGACAGGCCGCTGCGCCAGTACATCCAGCCCGCCAGGCCTGCGAAGGCGACTAGGATGATCGGTCCGGCGAAGGATTCGTAGCGGCGCACCATCTCCATTCCATAGGCGAAGATCGCCACCTGCACGCACCAGATGCCGAGGAAGGTGATCCAGCCCAGGGTCGACAGGCCGAGGATCGAGTTCTGGTCGTAGGGCTTGAGGTCGGGAGCGATGGCGGTGAGCAGCACGCGCAGCACTACCGAGGCGAGGTATGTCTGGATGCCGAACCAGGCGATGGCGATTACCGCGCGGATCAGTGCCGGGATCTGCGCACCATGGATGCCGAAGCTGATCCGGCACATGACGGGGTAGGGCAGGCCGGTCTTCTGCCCCATGTAGCCGGACAGGTTCATGAGGCCGTAGATCACCAGTGCGCCGAGCGCGAAGGCTGCGAGGATCTGTGCGCCGCTCATGCCCAGGGCGAAGAGGCCGATGGCGAAGGAATAGTTGGCGATGTTGTGCACATCGTTGGTCCACAGTGCAAACAGGCTGTAGCGGCCCCAGGTGCGATTTGCCGCGCGGGTCGGTGCAAGGTCGGCACTGTAAAGGCGCGGGCTCAACTCCAACTGAGTGGGCCCAGCCGTTTCGGCAGGGAGAACATCAAGCTGGCTGACACCGGAACGTGAAATTGACGCCATCGGGACTCCGTAACTCTTGTGTACTTTTATTTTTGGTTTTGTATACAAACAAGATTCGTACCAACCCGCCGAGCAGTTGGAGTTGGCGGTTCTCGGGCTTTTGTATCCTCTTCATTGGTCGCCGTCACATTTTATGCGAGCCTGGAGATGGGAAATTTGTACACACATATTGTGCGCATGTGTTACTGGCTGCGCCAAATATGGATACTTGTTCGGCGCCGCTGCCGGGCATCGGCAGCGAACGCCGGCTGGGTCAGAACGCGTACACCAACGTGGCCGTGGCGCTACGTGGGCTGCCGTACCAGCCACGTGAGCCGATCGCCGTGTAGTAGGTCTTGTCAAACAGGTTGTCGAGGTTCAGCGAGACGCTGGTTTGCGGCGTGAAGGCATATTGCGCCATCAGGTTGACCACGCTGTAGGCGCCTTGGGTGAAGGTCTCTTTGTTGGGGCCTGCGTTTTTCTCGTACTCCGATCCTTGCCAGCGCACACCGCCGCCCACTTTCAGTTGCGGCAGTGACTGCAGGCGGTAGCTGGTGAACAGTTTGAGGGTGTCGCGGGGCACTTCGGTGAGCAGGCGGTCGCCATCCGAGTTCTTGCTCACGGCATAGGTGTAGCTGGCCGATACTTGCCAGTCAGGCAGGATCTCGCCCGCCATTTCCATTTCGAAACCGCGGGTCTTGGTGCCGGACTCGGCCCGGTAGGCCTGGTTGCCGTCCGGCGCCTGGACGTCGCCGTCCGCCACGGCCAGGTTGTCCTGGTGCACTTCGAACACGCTGAGTGCAGCAGTCAGGCGCTTGTCCCAGAACTCGCTTTTCAGGCCCAGCTCGTAGTTCACGCCCTCCAACGGATCGATGTAGCTGCCCGATGCAGTCTGTTTGTCTTGCGGGTTGAAGATGGTGGTGTAGCTGGCATAGGCCGACCAGTTGTCGTTGATGTCGTAAACCAGCCCGATGTAAGGGGTGACGACCCCGGTTTCGCTGCGCGAGGTGTGTTTGGTTTCACCGCTCGCCAACTGCTCCTCGGTTTCGTCACGTCGCCAGTCGATCACCCGTGCGCCGGTAATCAGCGACAGGTCATCGGCCAGGCTCCAGCGCACCGAAGCCACCAGGCCGTCCTGGGTTTCGTCCAGCGCATTTTCCGTCGTCTTGTTGTGGATGGCGTCAGGTACCGGCAACGAGCCATCCCAGTCATGGATGTTGTCGATGTCCTGCCAGGTCCACAGATGGTAGCCGTCGTTGCGGTAGTAGGCCCGGTAGTGGCTGAGCCCGACGTACGCCTGGTGCTCGCGCGACAGCACTTCGAACGGGCCCGTAGCCGACAGGTCGAACGAGGTCTGCCGAGGTTCGCCTGCCCAACGGCCAGTCCAGGTCTGGATGCCGCTGCCATCAGGTTTGACGGTGCCGCTGGCGGCGGTGGCAAATACGTCGTCATAGCTTCGGCGACTGTGCTCAGCATTGAATTTCAGGTGCCAGCCGTTGGCCAGGTCGTGATCCAGGGTGGTGAACAGGGTCTTGGTGCGACGCTTGTGGTAGCTCCAGTCCGAGGCCGAGTTGAACGAGCGGGAAGGGCTGAAGTGACTGCCATCGGAGTTGAACATCGGGAAGCCGTGGTTACCGGCGCCGTCGTTGTCCATTTCCTGATACTCCGCCCCCACGGTCAGCATCGTGCTGTCGGTGATGTCCCATTCCAGCACTCCATAGCCCACCTGCCGTTCCAGGGACTGGCGGTCGACGTAGCTCTGGCTGTCGGTGTTCGAGGCCACGAGGCGCCCGCGTACATTGCCGCTTTCCGACAGCTTGCCAGACACGTCCAGCTCGGTGCGGTAGGTGTCCCACGAGCCTGCTTTCAGGGTCAGCTTGCGTTGCGTTTCAAAGGTAGGCTTCTTGCGGATCAGGTTGACGGTCGCACCGGGGTCACCGGTGCCGGACATCAGCCCCGTGGCCCCGCGTACCACCTCGACCCGGTCATACGACACCATGTCGGCAAGGTCATCACGAAAGCCAAAGCTGTCAGGCCGGTTGAGGCCGTCGACCTGGATGGTGCCGACCTCGAAACCACGTACGTAGATATGATTGGCGTCGCTGCCGGCCGGCCCCATGCTATCGACGACCACGCCTGGGGTTTGTTCCAGTACCTGGGCAACATCGTTCAGGTTCTGGTCTTCGATCTGCTGGCGGGTCACCACGCTGATCGACTGTGGTGTTTCGCGTGCCGAGAGGCGCAGCCCGGTTGCCGTATTGGCCGAACCTGTGGTGTAGCTGCCGGTGCCTTCGGTGGTGGCACCCAGCCCCACGCTGGAGACCGTCGTTGCAGCGAGTTCCATCGTGCCATCCTGACTCGGGCGGGCCAACATGTAGTGCTTGTCTCCCGCTTGCAGCACCTGCAGGCCACTGCCTTGCAGCAATTGCGCGAGGCCTTGCTCCAGCTCGTAACTACCCTGCAGTCCCTCACTGCGCTGGCCAGCAATTTCTTCGTTGCTGACGCTGACAGTCACCCCGCTTGCCGTGGCGAACTGATTGATTGCGGCCCCCAGCGGCCCCGCCGGGATGCTGTAGCTGACAGGCACGGCCCAGGCATTGGCACTGGCCAGCAGCGAGCCAGAAAGGCTTGCTACCAGTGCGGCTTGGCGAATGCTGAAGGCGGGGGGAGAAAAACAGGCGGACATCCATTGGCTCCTTTCGATGGACTATGCGGGCGCATTGATGAGAAGCGTATTGATAATGATAAAGCTTCGCATATAGGCGGCCGGATAGTTGTCCTTCCTCCTGCAGTTGTCAATCGGTGTGTTGTGTTTTGCGGGTGGGGGCAATCGATTACCCGGTGCTTGAAGCACCACTTCATGCAGAAAGCCACTCGAGTAAATCAATCTGATTTACAATTGCGTCCCTTTTGCCGAGGCTGACGTTTCGTGGATGCCCTGTCGCTTGTCTATGAGCACCTGACCGATTGGGTGATCACGCCCGTTACCGACCAGTTTCTCGGCATTTTCAATTTGAACGGCCGTTTCGGGGCCTTGTTCCTTTGCATCTCCTATGGCGCAGCCTATGGCCTGTTCCGCTTCAGGAAGCAGCGCGGCCTGAGCGACGCCCAGTCGTTCTGGCAATTCATCGGCGGCGCCCGGGTACATCTGCATCCCTCGGCGCTGCTGGACTACCGCTACTACTTCGTGCGGGCCATCCTCAAGGTTGCACTGGTGCTGCCCGTCGTCCAACTGGTCGACCCCTACATCCTGCGCTCCGGCGATTACCTGGTCTTTTTCAGCAACCTCTGGGGCGCGCGCCCGCGCCTGGGCGAGAACCTTGCACTGTCCCTGCTCTATGGGTTGGGGGTGTTCCTGCTCAAGGACTTCATCCATTACTGGGCGCACCGGGCCTTTCACTCCCGCTGGCTCTGGGCCTTTCACAAGGTCCATCATTCGGCGCCCGTGCTGGTGCCGGCGACAGCGAGCCGGGTGCATTTCGTGGAAAAGATCGTCGAGAAACTGAGCACCGGCATTGGCATCGGCTTCTACGCCGGATGCTTCTGGTACCTTTGCGGCGGTGAAGTCAGCCGCTACACCCTGTTCGGCGTGACCTACCTGGTGTTCATCTTCAACAGCCTGGCGGCCAACCTGCGGCATAGCCATGTCTGGCTGTCGTTCGGCCCGCAGCTGGAACATGTGTTGAACAGCCCGGCCCAGCACCAGATCCATCACAGTGATGCCCCGCGCCATTTCAACCGGAACTTCGGCACCAACCTGTCCCTCTGGGACTGGATGTTCGGCACGCTCTATGTCACTACATCAACGCCCGAAAGCATCCGCTTCGGCACCGGTGAGCAGGACCACCAGCGTTACCTGACGGTCTATAGCCTGATCGTCACGCCCTTTGTCGAAACTGGCCGTAAGGTCCTGATGAAATGCCAGCGCAAGGCTGTGCTCGGCGCGTCCGGCAGGGCGGGTCGTTAGCTGATCCCGTGTTTGTTGCGAACGACTGACCGCTCAGGCGGGGAACTGGGCTATCCAGTGCCTGGCAATCTCTTCGCGCCGGCAGACCCACACCCCGTCGTGGCCCTGCACGTAATCGAGAAAGCGCGCCAGCGCCATCGCACGACCAGGATGGCCACTGATCCGCCCATGCAGGCCCACGCTCATCATCTTCGGGTGGTGCGCGCCCTCCTGCCACAACAGGTCGAAAGCATCCTTCAGCAGCCGGAAGAAGTCTTCACCGCAGGCGAAGCCATTGGGCAGCAGATAGCGGGCGTCGTTGTTGACCAGTGTGTACGGAATCACCAGGTGGGCGGGCGAGCCTGGGAGCCAGTAGGGCAGATCATCGTTGTAGGCATCCGAGCTATAGAGAAACCCACCTTCCTCACGCAACAGGCGGCGGGTGTTCTGGCTGACCCTGCCTGTATACCAACCTACGGGGCGTTTACCGCAGATCTGCTCGATCATGTCGATGGTGAGGCGGATATGGCGCCGCTCCTGGTCTTCAGGCATGTCGCGATAGTCCAGCCAACGGTAGCCATGCCCGGCAATCTCATGCCCGGCGGCGCATAGCGCATGGCCAATCGCCGGGGTCAGTTCCAGTGCTCGGCCAACGGCAAAGGCGGTCAGCGGCAGGCCCCTGGCGCCGAACAGCTCCAGAATGCGCCATACACCTGCGCGCGATCCGTATTCGTACATGCCCTCGACGCTCAGGTCCGGTTCCCCCACACGCGGCGGGCGGCCCGGTAGCTCATGAAGCCAGGCCTCCGACTGTGCGTCACCATTGAGCATGCATGACTCCGCACCCTCTTCGATGTTGAGTACGAACTGGACCGCGACGCGCGCCCCACCGGGCCATCGCGGGTGGGGTGGGTTGCCGCCATAACCGATCAGGTTGCGAGCGGACATCAGCCCAGCTCGAAGGTCGTGACGGCGAACACACGTTCGTGTGCGATCACCGGAGGAGGGCCGAGGTACATGCGTGCGCAGCCGAAAACCTCGATCATGCCCTGTTGGCGCACAAGCGCCATCGCGGCGGGGTTATTCTCGGGGGCATCCAGAAACAGCGGGCAACCTTGCGCAAATTCTGCCAGGCGTGCGTAGAGGGCATTGGCTGCCAGGGCGTCATCGGCGAACAAGGGGCCGATCTTGTAGCCTTCCCGGCAGCGCCTTGCCACGCCATAGCCGCTAAGCCTGCCCTCGCGGCGGCAACCCACGGCAAGTGCATCGGCCTGGGCTATCCACCCGCTCAGGAAGGCTGCGCGCGCGGCAGGGAAGCAGGTGCGGTCGTAATCGACCACCTCATCGAACGGGAAGGTGGTCAACGGGACGATGTCCTGGTTGTCTACCTGCGAGCTGGCCGGGCATCCGGTGGCCTTGGCACGAAAACGCATGTTGCGATGGGAGAAGACGAACCCACCCTTGGCGTAGTAGTCCTGCATCGCGAAGACGCCGTCCATGCCAATGCTCGCGCCTGGGCGCAGGCGGGCGAGGAGTCGCTCGCGGCGTGCGTGCCAGAGGGTATTGCCCAGGCCTTGACCGCGATACTCGGGCCGGACGATGAAAATGCCCATGAAGCCGAATTCGCCGTTGTAGGAAGTGATTGCACCGCCACCAATCAATTCGCCGCCCCGGGACGCTGCAATGAAGGCGGCAGGGTCCGTGGCCCAGAACAAATCGGCATCGTGAACGCCGGGATTCCAACCCTCACGGGCAGCCCAATCGACGAGCTTGTCCAGTTCGGGACGGGTCATGTTGCGTATGACCAGCTGATTTGACACCGCAAAGTTCCCCGGTCGATAACAGGGCGGATGGTTCATCGTTACTCTGAACCCTTTGGGTATAGCTTCAACACGAGTATTGATCCAGGCCGTTACGACGCCTGCAGAACAGGCTCGTCGCCATTGAATGGTCCTGAGAGCCAGGGGTAGCTGTCGACCGATGCGAGTAAAAAGTCCTCAACCTATACTGACGCTTGAAAAGCGCCTTATATACGCATTGCAGGCCCTCCTTGCAGGGCAAGCGCATTGCCGTGAATTGCTCCAGCACTGCCACTTTTAGGTGAGTCGTTGATCATGGATGAAGTCACTACCATGCCCGCGGATGATGTACCTGAACTTCAACCTGTGGTGCAGCGCAAGCTCGGACGCTGTCTGTTGCGTTTGCAACAATACGAACAGCTGCTGAAAGTCATAGTCGCGCATGCTGAGTTGAGCGGCCCTGTGGATCGGCTGCATGCCATCCGTGAGCAGAAGATCGCACGTACCAAGAAAAAAACCATGGGCATGTTGGTCGGGATGTTGGCCGACAGCTTTCTGGTCCAGTCGCCCCAAAATGAAGAGTCAGAGACGGAAGCCGATGCTGGTGACCAGATCGGGTTCAGCTATCGAAACCAGTTGAAAATGCCAGTCGAGCACTATGAGGCAACGAAGGTGGCTACCAAGGCGTTGGTCGACCTGCGTAACAAGCTGGTTCACCACTTCATTGAGCATTTCGATCTCTGGTCAGAGTCAGGCTGCCAGGCTGCGGATGGTTATCTGGAGGAAAGCTACCAAACCATCAATCGGCATTGTTTGAACCTGCGATGTTGGGCCAGAACCATGGGCGAGGCACAAGTTAAATTGGCTTCGTTTATACAGAGCCAGGCATTTGCAGATGCGCTCGACGGCATACGGGAGGACGGCTCGGTCGATTGGCTTGGCTGTGGGATCTGCTCCTGTTTACGTGAGGCAGAAGCCAAGCTTGCCGAAGGTGGCTGGACTCGACTGGAAGCAGCGATCCGCTGGATTAGTGATACCTATCCAGAGCAGTCGCCCAAGCGCTACGGTTGCAATCGCTGGAGGCATGTCCTGCACGAATCACGGCAGTTCGAAATACGAAAATCCCAAGCTGATAATGAACGGACTAGCGTTTGGTATCGCAGCAAGGTCAGTTGAAAGGGCCGCTGGATCGTCACTCTATTTGTCGGCGCGCTTAGGGACTGCTTTTGGTCGTTAGTTACCTTCCGCCAAGGGCCGCTCTGGAGCGAAAGCGGTCATCCACGACCGGCAGCTATCGACCCGTTGCTGCCGGTGAGCCGAACAGCAATCTTTGTGGGAGCGGGTTTACCCGCGAACACCGGCACAGCCGGTGCCATCCACCGCAGCGCCTGCATCGCGGGTAAACCCGCTTGGATGGTAGGACTTGAAGGGAGGAGGAGGGTCGGGAGCAGCCAGTCGCGAATGGCCGCTATCGACCCATAGCGGCCGTTCGTGAAGGGCATGAATCGGCCAGAAGCGGACATTGATTTGCTCTCGCTCAAACCAGACGTCGGGCTGTTTAGAAATTGTCAGTGCCAACCGGTACAGTTCTTGGCTGACCCGCCATATAAGCCCTCAGCGAGTCCAAAACGGCCGCCATGCTATCTACATATTCTGGGCGAACGCTGTGCTTACTGTCCAGAACACCATCCTTCGCTCCCGTCGCTGGGCGCGCTGGCTTAGTCCTAATATCGTCGGCAGGGAGTATGCAGGAAAAATAGTCCGGGAAGAGCGATTTAAGCTCATCAGCGTCGGCAGCCTTGTCGCCGTCAAACACCGCAGCAACTCGTGAAAATCCTAGCTCACTCAAAATCTGACAAAGATGCTTGATGTTGCCGGCACCGCCAGCACCCCAGCCAAAGAAAGTGCCTGGCATATCCTGCTCAAGTTGATTGGCAATCTCTGGCAGGAGAACCACATCTTCCTGACCCTCGGTAAGCACAAGCCCATCCTCCTGGAAAAACAGCTCACGTGCATCAAGCCCAAACACATGCGGGTTGTACACGTTGCGGGCTGACAACTTTTTGATCGACTCAAGTGCCGATGGGCCAAGCTGATTGATTTTAGTTCCATTGGCGCCAGTGGTGACCCGGACCAAGCCAGCGCCATTTTTCAATGCTTCCAGATCAACAAAGTATGGAGAGTGAGTGGAGATCACAATTTGCCGGTCGCTAGAGAACTTTCGGATCAACCGTGCTAAACGTTTTTGCAGGGCAGGATGCAATGAAAGCTCGGGCTCGTCGATGACGACAACATCTCCCTCAATCGAGTCATAGAGCGAATCGACAATGGCAAAGATACTGACGATGCCTTCGCCCATGCCATCGCTGGAGTGGGCGTTATCGGCCGAGAAAAACTTGAGAAAATGTTGCCCTTGTTCAGATAGGTCAATCGACCAATCTGGGGTGAATCCTAGCACCTCGGAGGCGTGCAAATTGAACGCGGCCAGCTTGGCTTCATCACTCAGAATATTGAACAAGCGGTATTCGAAACCGCTGAGCGTCGGGCTGCGTTGCGGTGGCAACACCGATCCCTCAATGTGCTCATGCCGTGTATACGCATGCTTGCTGAAGTAAGGGTTGAATGCACGCCGCGATGGTAGTACGAATATTCGCTCTTCGGCTTTTTCTCCAATGCGTTTGGTCTCGCTGGCCCCTTTGCGGAGCGAATGGATGGATTCCTTGGCACCGTCAAAGACGTAATCAATCTCAACCAGTCCGACGGCAGCATGTCGCACCCCGGCACTGAAGCTCGGAGTTGCATAACCGTTACGAGCTCTTAGGCACTCCAGAATGGAAGACTTCCCTGCATTGTTAGCTCCAGTAATTATAGTGAGACCACTGCCTTCTTTGCCATTTGGCACAGAAAACGTCACTGTTCCACGATTCTTGAAGCCACGGTAACCCAGGATGCTGATGGTTTTGATTGGCATTATTTATGATCCAAACTAAAAAGAGGTAAGCCCCTACAGTAGGCTATGCACAAGGCTCATCGCTGGCTGCCCGACGCCTATTAGACCGTAGTCTTAGGCAAACCTAGGTGTGTTTCTGCTGCCCACAGCTGCCTAGAAACGAACGAATTATTGACTATTAGATTTTGGCCAAATGCGCCAGCGAACCAACTCTAACTGAAATTTACAGAGTATCTCAACGCGGTTTAGAGATAGTAGACAGAATGAACGGGCGTTCAGGCGGAACGGACAGTATTTCAATTTCGCTCATGCGCCGAACTTCGCCTCGTACCACAAGTGAACACGGGCCTGGTTGCGCACTTCCACGTTGACGCCCAGGTGCGCGCACGCCTGATGAACCCGGGCGATGACACGGTCCTCTGCCTCCCAGGACAAGTCGGCGTCGAAGTAGGCGATGTCATAGTCCTTGATGCCCCTCTCCGAAGGTAGCCCGGCGCGGTGGTTCCAGAATGTCTGGAACAGGGCGCCTGCCGTCAGCATGCAGTGGGGGACATCCAGCGCTGGCAGGGCGGCCAGCAATGCCCGGTTTATCGGGTTCTCGTGGATGATTGCCAGCACTTGTTCATTCGTCAGTGAATGCATGGGTACCGTCCTTGGTGGTTGCATTGCGCTGAGCTTACCTGAATGCCAGGGTGAGTGGCTGTGCGCAATGGGTTGCTGCTTGCCGTGATCCCATTGGAAGATCGTCCAGCCCGTTGGCCTGTGCTGGCGCGTACTCTGTGGGAGCGGCTTTAGCCGCGAAGATCCAACGCGGTGCATGGCACCGGCTGCGCCGGTGTTCGCGGCTAAAGCCGCTCCCACAGGGTCCCTGCTAATGCAATGAGTTATGTGCTGCTCTATGAGCGCCCGCCCGCCGTGGCGCTGAACAGCGCCGGATTTCGTGTAGTTGAATGCCTGAGCGAGGTGTTCCCTGGGGAGAGTTTACCCGCGAACTGGGCAGTCGGGGCTAGTCATGAAAGCGTTGGTTACACAGCTCTGCGCTACGGTGCGGACGATGGGTTCATAATGCATGCTTTTTCGAGTTTAGCAGGCTACGGCGCCAATTATTGCTCCGGCCAGGTCATCCGGTTGATCAGCATTCACTAACGAGTACTCAGATAATGAAAATTCTTGCCGAAGGGGTCACCGGTAAAGCGCTTTGCGAACACTGCCAGGTAGTGGTGCCTACGTACTATGCACGCCGTGATGTACCGTTCAGCGATGGTCAAGGGGTGGTCAAGGATATCCTGGTGGGTGTGTGTTTCCGTTGCGATGGCGTGGTCGCCCTTACACCTCAATCTACGCCAGCCATCCGAGAGTCACGCCGTCGTTTCGGATAATCGCGATCAATTGTTATCGCGCCATTCTTTCGCCAGTCGAGCCAGATACTGCATGGTCGAAATATCCCGGGCTTTGGTGTGCGCATCCGGCCATAACCAGACTGGCATTGGTCACCTTACGCCAGTCGGTTGAGCTTGCGGGTAGTGTGATCGGCAAGATCGCGAAGGCCAGGGGCACTCAGTGCGCTCTGGAACTCATCCGGCGTGAGGAAGAACTGCTGGTAGATCCCATCGATGACAACCATTTTGCTGCGTACCTTAGCCACTGCTCGGCGCAGGTTCTGGTGCTCATCGTAAAGAGCGGTTGGCACGTTTGCCGCTTGCAGTCCGCCCTCCAACTGCCTTACCGCTTTGAGCAACTCAGCATTCTTGAGGTATTTGGTCTGGTCGAAGGTATCCGATTTCATGAGTGCAACGACACGCCTCGAATAGATCGACTCCAGGACCAGCCAGCCATGAGTCAGCTCAGCGATTACGCTGCGCAGGTCAGGGGAAGAGGGGGGGGTAGCGCTGGCTTCACGAACCTCAACGGCACGTGATTGAAGTGAGAGAGTTGTGTAATCACCCACCAATGCGAGCGCGGCGACGATGAGCGCCGGTGCTGCTGCTTTGACTGGCATGAATACCTCCATTTGCTGCTCGGATTTTGCTGCGATTACTGAAAACTTGGGGGCAATTATCGGCGTTGAAGCCTGATAGTCAATTGCTGCCAAGTCTGGAAATTGTAAGCCTAAAAAACGTTGAGCGTATGGTTCTGGTGCGTCGGTGTGAGCTGGTCCTACAAGACCGAATCAGTTTTTTCCCCTTCCTCGTAGTCCATTTCTGAATCATCCTTTTCAAGCCGTTTCACCATTGCGATGGAAACCTGAGCCCCCTAGTCTCGCCCTGTCGTTGCAAATTCAACGACCGGGTCTGCAAGCCCGATGCTTGGTTTGGTCTCAGTTTGCTGTTGGCTTCGTTCAACGGTGGCTGCGTGCGGGTGGTCTTCGGGCCAGCCGGGAATCGACCTCCAAGCCCGGTCTTGCAGGCCCGCATGTAGCCGCCACCCTATCATCTGCAAGTGATCTGGCGACGGTCCGACTTGTTATTGTCTGGAGGCTGTCATGCTGAAACTCGTTCCCGATCCACCTTTCTCCACTGACTCACCCCATCACTTGGAAGACACCCTGATCCAGGCCACGGAATACGTACTCTGCGCCTTGTCCGTAGGCCATCACGCGATAGCCTCGCTCCCCAAGTCTCCCGCCACGATCATGACCCTGGCGGTCATGCATGAAATGGAGGCTGTGCGCACGCTGCTGGAGTCGGCGATTGCGCAGGTGCAGCTTCGGGCCGGGCAGCCGGTGCATACATTGCACTGATGAGCTGATTTTCAAATTTTGCCAGCCTGGGCGGTGTGGTTTTCCTGCCAGGGACTGCAACCGGGAAATCGCACTGGCCGGCAGATTCAAAAGAGGGTTTCAGATGGACAAGGAATTGGATGACGACACCGGCACGCTGGGCCTGACCGTAGGCGCGGCCACGTTCCTGGACGGTGTGCTGGACGGCAGGAAACTGTTCCGCGTAGAACCGGGAAACTGCTGCGACCATGCCATCGAACAAGCGTCGGTGTTGATGGACTGCTCTCGGCGAGCATCGTTTATCGGGGTTATGGACAACGAACCGGTGCTGGTCTGGGCTTCGCACTTTCTTTGCGACATGGCCAAGGCGCTGATGGATGACGCGCATATGGGCATGCGCAAGAACCGCTGACCTGCCCCCCCGGGCGGCGATGTTGTGCAGCCAACAGCGATCCAGCAGCTTGTTCGACCGCATGCAGCCAACATCGCCGCCAATTTCAGCTAACCAATTGAAATAAAAACACTTTAAAGCCTGGCATGTTTGCTGCTCCTGCCTCCTTGAACCCGAGGATCACCAAGGAGCCTTACCATGAGCCAAGCCCCGATCAAGTTCGCCTACTGGGTCCCCAACGTCAGTGGTGGCCTGGTGGTCAGCACCATCGAACAGCGCACCAGTTGGGACATCGACTACAACCGCAAGCTCGCGCAAATCGCCGAACAGGCTGGTTTCGACTACGCCCTGTCGCAAATCCGTTTCACCGCCGGCTACGGCGCCGACAACCAGCACGAGTCGGTCACCATCAGCCACGCGCTGCTTGCTGCCACGGAAAAGCTCAAGGTCATCGCCGCCATCCTGCCAGGCCCGTGGAACCCGGCGCTGGCGGCCAAGCAGCTGGCGAGCATCGACCAGTTCACCAATGGCCGCATCGCCATCAACGTGGTCTCGGGTTGGTTCAAGGGCGAGTTCCACGCCATCGGCGAACCCTGGCTGGACCACGACGAACGCTATCGCCGTTCCGAGGAATTCATCCGCGCGCTGAAGGGCATCTGGACCCAGGACAACTTCACCTTCAACGGCGACTTCTATCGCTTTCGCGACTACAACCTCAAACCCAAGCCGCTGCAGCAGCCGCACCCTGAGATTTTCCAGGGCGGCAGCTCGCGTGCCGCACGGGACATGGCGGCGCGCGTGTCGGACTGGTACTTCACCAACGGCAACAGCGTGGAAGGGATCAAGGCGCAGGTCGACGATATCCGCGCCAAGGCGGCGGCCAACGGCCATTCGGTAAAGGTTGGAGTCAATGCCTTCATCATCGCCCGCGACACCGAAGAGCAGGCGCGTGCGGTGCTGCAGGAGATCATCGCCAAGGCCAACCCCGAGGCGGTGCGGGCGTTTGGCCAGGAAGTGAAGCATGCCGGTTCTGCCAGCCCGGAGGGCGAGGGCAACTGGGCCAGGTCCAGCTTCGAAGACCTGGTGCAGTACAACGATGGCTTCAAGACCAACCTGATCGGTACACCACGGCAGATTGCCGAGCGCATCGTTGTGCTGAAGGCGGTGGGTGTGGATCTGATCTTGTCCGGGTTCCTGCACTTCCAGGAGGAAGTAGCGTACTTCGGCGAACATGTGCTGCCGCTGGTGCGTGAACTGGAGGCCGGGCGCAGCGTGGACAAGGCGGTGGCCTGAAGCCGATGCCATGCACCGCGTCGGATTCTTCGCGGGCGCGCCCGCTCCCACAGGTAGGGCGCATTCCTTGGGCTACCGGAGCACCGGCGTAGCCGGTGCCATGCACCGCGTTGGATTCTTCGCGGCTAAAGCCGCTCCCACAGGGTACGCGGACCGCTTGTGAATTCAGTTCTCTAAGCGACAGCGCAGCAGACTGCATAAGGCCAGAAACAACCCGCGTCGGTTTCAGGATGCGCCTGGTCGTTCGCACGCAACCCCCCGGCGCCACAAGTGCCATGCTTGCAGGATGCCTCGGACCAGCGCGCGCAGACGTGCGGCCGCAGGCAAGGAGGCCGCTGGCACCACGCAACCGTGACGTGGCCGGCGCGCCGCAGCAGAACACGCCGGATACCTGCCCTTACAACAATTCAGGCAGGGTCCGTGATGCCGAGGTCCGCTGTATGCCTGATGAATTGCTCCACCTGCCTGTGATCCACCGCATTCTGGCCCGTGACAAGGATACCCCCGGCGCGCTGTTGCCGATCCTGCATGCCATCCAGCACGACATCGGCTACATCCCCGATGCCGCTGTCGCCGAAATTGCCCATGCCCTGAACCTCAGCCTGGCCGAGGTGCGTGGGGTGATCAGCTTCTACCATGATTTCCGCACCACGCCACCGGCGCGCCACACCCTGCGCCTGTGCCGCGCCGAGTCGTGCCAGAGCCGGGGCGCCGAGGCGCTGGCCGCGCAACTGCGCGAACAGCTGGCGCTGGACGACCACGGCACCAGCGCCGACGGCACCATCAGCCTGCGCCCGGTGTACTGCCTGGGCGCCTGTGCCTGCTCGCCAGCGCTGGAACTGGACGGCCAGGTGCATGCGCGTCTTACCCCTGACCGCCTGCGCGCGCTGGTCAACGCTTGCCGGGAGGACGCAGCATGCTGAAGCTGTACATCCCCTGCGATTCGGTAGCCCGTGCCGTGGGCGCCGATCAGGTCGCCGATGCCTTGCAACGTGAGGCCGAACGCCGCCAGCTGCCGCTGGACATCCAGCGCACCAGTTCCCGCGGGCTGTACTGGCTGGAACCGCTGCTGGAGTGCGACAGCGCGCAAGGCCGCCTGGGTTTCGGCCCGGTCACCCCGGAAGACGTGCCGTCCTTGCTCGACGCCTTTACCGGTGAGCCCGGTGAGCCCGGTGAATCTGGTGGCCACTCGCTGGCCCTGGGGCCGGTCGAGGACATCCCTTACCTCAAGACCCAGCAGCGCCTGCTGTTCGCCCGCGCCGGCATCACCCGCCCATTGTCGCTGGACGACTACCGTGCCCATGGCGGTTTCGCCGGCCTTGAAGCGGCCGTGGCCCTGGACGGTGCCGAGGTGGTCGCCGCCGTGCTCGATTCCGGCCTGCGCGGCCGCGGCGGTGCGGCGTTCCCGGCCGGCATCAAGTGGCGCACCGTGCGTGACGCCGGGGCCGGGCAGAAGTACGTGGTGTGCAACGCCGACGAGGGTGACTCCGGTACCTTCGCCGACCGCATGCTGATGGAAGGCGACCCATTCCTGCTGATTGAAGGCATGATCATTGCCGGCCTCGCCGTGGGTGCCGACAAGGGCTACATCTATGTGCGCTCGGAATACCCCGACGCCATCCGCATGCTCGACCAGGCCTTCGCCATCGCCCGTGACGCCGGCTACCTCGGCAGCGACGTGGCCGGCAGCGGCCAGGCCTTCGACCTGGAAGTGCGGGTCGGCGCCGGCGCCTATATCTGCGGCGAAGAAACCGCGCTGCTCGAATCAATCGAAGGCAAGCGCGGCATCGTCCGCGCCAAGCCTCCGCTGCCCGCGCTGCAGGGCCTGTTCGGCCTGCCGACGCTGGTGCACAACGTACTCACCCTGGCCTCGGTACCCATCATCATGGCCAAGGGCGCGGCGTTCTACCGCGACTTCGGCATGGGCCGCTCGCTGGGCACCATGCCGTTCCAGCTGGCCGGCAACATCCGCCAGGGCGGCCTGGTGGAACGCGCCTTTGGCCTGACCCTGCGCGAGCTGGTGGAAGGCTATGGCGGCGGCACGGCCAGCGGCCGGCCGCTGAAGGCCGCGCAGGTGGGTGGCCCGCTCGGTGCCTGGGTACCGCCCAGCCACTTCGACACACCGCTGGACTATGAAGCCTTCGCCGCAATGGGCGCGATGCTCGGCCATGGTGGTGTGGTAGTGGCCGACGACACCCTGAACATGGCCAGCATGGCGCGCTTTGCCTTGCAGTTCTGCGCCGAGGAGTCCTGTGGCAAGTGCACCCCATGCCGCATCGGCTCGACCCGGGGCATGGAAGTGGTCGACCGGCTGATCGCCACCAGCGACATAACCGAACGGCATGACCAGGCTCTGTTGCTGCGCGACCTGTGCGACACCATGCAATACGGCTCGCTGTGTGCCATGGGCGGCATGACCGCCTATCCGGTGGCCAGCGCGCTGAAGTACTTCCCCGCCGATTTCGGGCTGACCCACACGGAGGCCGCGCAGTGATCAATTTCTTCGACCCCGCTTCTGATAAAAGCAGCGACCTCGGCACCCCGGCCCGTGACAGCGAGGTACAGGTCAGCCTGAGCATCGATGGCCGTGCCATCACTGTGCCCGCCGGTACCTCGGTAATGCGTGCTGCGGCCATGCTCGGTACCAGCATTCCCAAACTGTGCGCCACCGACAGCCTCGAAGCCTTCGGCTCGTGCCGCATGTGCATGGTGGAAATCGAAGGCATGCGCGGCTACCCGGCCTCCTGCACCACCCCGGTCAGCGAAGGCATGGTGGTGCACACCGAAACCCCGCGCCTGGCCGGCCTGCGCCGCAACGTGATGGAGCTGTACATCTCCGACCACCCGCTGGACTGCCTGACCTGTTCGGCCAACGGCAACTGCGAGCTGCAGACCGTGGCCGGCCAGGTGGGCCTGCGCGAGGTGCGCTACGGCTACGACGGCGCCAACCACCTGGCCGAGAAAAAGGACGTATCCAACCCGTATTTCGACTACGAGCCGAGCAAGTGCATCGTCTGCAGCCGCTGTGTGCGCGCCTGCGAGGATATCCAGGGCACCTTCGCCCTGACCATCACCGGGCGCGGCTTCGAATCGCGAGTGGCGGCGGCGGGTGGTGAGAACTTCCTCGCCTCCGAGTGCGTGTCGTGCGGCGCCTGCGTGCAGGCCTGCCCGACCGCGACCCTGACCGAAAAGAGCCTGGTACAGCTGGGCCAACCCGAGCGTGCGGTCATCACCACCTGCGCCTATTGCGGCGTCGGCTGCTCGTTCCGCGCCGAAATGAAGGGCGACCAGCTGGTGCGCATGGTCCCGGACAAGAACGGCGGCGCCAACCACGGCCACGCCTGCGTCAAGGGCCGCTTCGCCTGGGGCTACGCCACCCACCCGGACCGCATCACCAAGCCGATGATCCGCAAGCGCCTGGAAGACCCATGGCAGGAAGTCAGCTGGGACGAGGCGGTGACCTACGCCGCCAGCGAGTTCCGCCGCATCCAGCTGAAGTACGGTCGCGATTCCATCGGCGGCATCACCTCCAGCCGCTGCACCAACGAAGAAGCCTACCTGGTGCAGAAACTGGTGCGCACGGCGTTCGGCAACAACAACGTCGACACCTGCGCGCGGGTATGCCATTCGCCCACAGGCTATGGCCTGAAGCAGACCCTGGGTGAGTCGGCTGGTACACAAAGCTTCGACTCGGTGATGCAGGCCGACGTGGTGCTGGTGATCGGCGCCAACCCCACCGACGCCCACCCGGTATTCGGCTCGCAGCTCAAGCGCCGCCTGCGCCAGGGTGCGCGGCTGATCGTGATCGACCCACGGCGCATCGACCTGGTCGATTCGCCGCACGCCCGCGCCGAGCTGCACCTGCAACTGCGCCCCGGTACCAACGTGGCCATGCTCAACGCCCTGGCCCACGTGATCGTCACCGAAGGCCTGCTGGCCCAGCGCTTCATCGATGCCCGCTGCGAAACCGAAGATTTCGCCCGCTGGCGCGACTTCGTCAGCCTGGCGGAAAACGCCCCCGAAGTGCTTGGCCCGGTCTGTGGCGTGCCTGCCGAGCAGATCCGCGCCGCCGCCCGGCTGTACGCCACCGGCGGCAACGCGGCCATCTACTACGGCCTGGGCGTGACCGAGCACAGCCAAGGCAGCACCGCGGTGATGGGCATCGCCAACCTGGCCATGGCCACCGGCAACATCGGCCGCGAAGGGGTAGGGGTGAACCCGCTGCGCGGGCAGAACAACGTGCAGGGCTCGTGCGACATGGGTTCGTTCCCTCACGAATTGCCCGGCTACCGGCACATTTCCAACGAGGGCGTGCGCGCCGAGTTCGAGCGTGCCTGGGGCGTGACCCTGCAGCCGGACCCGGGCCTGCGCATCCCCAACATGTTCGAAGCGGCGCTGGACGGCAGCTTCAAGGCCTTGTACTGCCAGGGCGAGGACATTGCCCAGAGCGACCCCAACACCCAGCACGTCACCGCGGCCCTGCTGGCCATGGAGTGCGTGGTGGTGCAGGACATCTTCCTCAACGAAACAGCCAAGTTCGCCCATGTGTTCCTGCCGGGCAGCTCGTTCCTGGAGAAGGACGGCACCTTCACCAACGCCGAGCGGCGCATCTCGCGGGTGCGCAAGGTCATGGAGCCGCTGGCTGGCAAGGCCGACTGGGAGGCGACCGTGGCCCTGGCCAATGCCCTGGGCTACCCGATGAACTACCGCCACCCGTCCGAGATCATGGACGAGATCGCCCGCCTGACGCCCACCTTCCACCGCGTCAGCTACGCCGAGATCGACCGCCACGGCAGCCTGCAGTGGCCGTGCAACGACGCAGCGCCGGATGGCACGCCGACCATGCACATCGACCAGTTCGTACGTGGCAAGGGGCGCTTCATGCTTACCGGCTACGTGCCCACCGAGGAGAAGGTCAACAACCGCTACCCGCTGCTGCTGACCACCGGGCGCATTCTCAGCCAGTACAACGTCGGCGCCCAGACCCGGCGTACCGGCAACGTCGCCTGGCATGACGCCGACCGCCTGGAAATCCACCCGACCGACGCCGAAAGCCGTGGCATCCAGGACGGTGACTGGGTCGGCATCGGCAGCCGCGCCGGGCAGACGGTGCTGCGCGCCAAGGTCAGTGCACGGGTGGCGCCGGGGGTGGTGTACACCACGTTCCACTTCCCCGAGTCGGGGGCCAACGTGATTACCACCGACAACTCCGACTGGGCCACCAACTGCCCTGAGTACAAGGTGACGGCGGTGGAGGTGGTGAAAGTGTTCCAGCCTTCGCAGTGGCAGAAGCGCTACCAGGACTTCAGTGACGAGCAGCGGCGCTTGCTGAAGGAGCGCCGTATTGCGGAAAAAGCCGAGGTGCGCCGATGAGCAGTGAGAACCTGGTCAAGATGGCCAACCAGATTGCCCATTACTTCGACAGCGAGCCAGACCGGGCGCTGGCGGTGCAAGGGGTACGGCAGCATCTGCAGAGCTTCTGGACGCCGGCGATGCGCCGGCAGCTGGCGCAATGGATCGAGGCCAATGCAGGGGAGGGGCTGGACCCGAAGGTGCAGGAAGCGTTGGCCTGACTGGCTCAAGTTCCAAGACGTGCGCGGTCCTTGTAGGAGCGGCCTTGTGTCGCGAAAGGGCTGCGTAGCAGCCCCAGCGATTCCTGCGTAGACGCCAGGATCCTGGGGCCGCTTTGCGGCCCTTTCGCGACACAAGGCCGCTCCTACATGGCGCGCGTCACTTTTAGCCGCGGGCCAGTTCCGCCTGGTGGGCAATTGCCTCCTCGCTCTTGAGCACCAGCACATCCCCTTCCAGCGAATCCAGCACCACCTCCGAGGTATTACCAATCAACGCCCCGGAAATCCCCGTGCGGCAAACCGTGCCGATCACCGTCACCACGGCATCGATCTTCTTCTCGGTATGCGGAATCAGCACATCCGCCGGCCCTTCGGCCACATGCAAGCGGTCTTCGCTGATGTCGTACTCTGCCTGGAATGCCTTGCACGCCTCGCGGTAGCGCTTTTCGATGGTCTCGCTCAGCTGGTACACCGGGTCCGACGCCGACAGCATCGGTGACGGATGCGCACTGATGACGTGCAATTCACCCTTGGCCAGCGCAGCAATGTCATAGCCATGGTCGATGATGCTGGCATGCAGGCGGCGGTGGTCCTCGTCCTGGTTGCCCACGTCCACCGCGGCCAGGACCTTGCCGCCGGTCCACGGCCGCTCGCTCTTGACCATCAGCACGGCACACGGGCACTGGCGCAGCAGCTTCCAGTCGCTGGGGGTGAGCAGGGCCTTTTTCAGCGGGTTGTCCGGGCGGTGTTCCTTGATCACCAGCTCGCAGCCCTCGGCCTGCTGCACGTAGATGATGGTGTCGTGCAGGTTGTCGCGCCAGGCCTCCTCATGGGTGACGTTGTCGTACCCGTCATCATGCAACTGGCTGCTCAGCAGGCTCAGCAGCGCGCTGTGGTCATGCCTTTTGTCGCACATCAGCAGGTGCAGGCGCGCGCCGGTGACACCGGCGATCAGCTTGGCCCGGGTCAGCGCCCGGCTGTGGGCGTGCTCGGGGTCGAGGACGACGAGGATGCTGCGGACGGCTTGCATGGGCGTTAACTCCCTTCAAAGGTGGCGACCAATGCCTGACTATAGTCGGCGCTTCCCCCGCTGGCGCTTGATGTACATCAAGCATAGTCACTGGCGCCGCCCGCCGCCGCCGGTATAATCGCCGGCCCTGCCTGTTCTTTGTGGTTGCACGCTCATGTCCCTGATCCCCGAAATCGACGCCTTTCTTGGTTGCCCGACACCAGACGCCTGGATCGAAGCGGCGCTCGCCGACCAGGAAACCCTGCTGATCGACCACAAGAACTGCGAATTCAAGGCTGCCAGCACCGCCCTGAGCCTGATCGCCAAGTACAACACCCACCTCGACCTGATCAACATGATGTCGCGCCTGGCCCGCGAGGAGCTGGTGCACCACGAGCAGGTGCTGCGCCTGATGAAGCGCCGCGGCGTGCCGCTGCGCCCGGTGTCGGCGGGGCGTTATGCGTCGGGGCTGAGGCGCCTGGTGCGCGCCCACGAGCCGGTCAAACTGGTGGATACGCTGGTGGTGGGGGCGTTCATCGAGGCGCGCAGCTGCGAGCGCTTTGCCGCGCTGGTACCGCACCTGGACGAGGAGCTGGGCCGCTTCTACCACGGCCTGCTGAAGAGCGAAGCGCGCCACTACCAGGGTTACCTGAAACTGGCGCACAACTACGGCGATGAGGCAGACATCGCCCGCCGGGTGGAACTGGTGCGCGCAGCGGAGGTGGAGCTGATCCAGTCACCGGACCAGGAGCTGCGTTTCCACAGCGGTATCCCGATGGCGCAGGCCGCCTGATTCGCACCAGGCGGCCCAGGCGTCAGTGACGGCGGCCCAGCAGCAGGCCGACCACCAGCCCGAGGCCTGCGGAAATGGCCACGGTCTGCCACGGGTGGCCGCCGATGTAGTCCTGGGTAGCCTCCACCACCGGTTGCGCCTTGCTACGCACCTTGTCGGCGGCATGGCGCGCCTGGCGTAGCTTGAGGCTTACCTGCGCGCGCAGGGTTTCCGCCTCGTCACCCACCAGGGCGGCGCTGTCGTTCAGCAGCCTTTCCGACTCTTCGATCAGCGCCTGCAGTTCGCTGAATACCTGGTCCTTGATCTGATCGCTGTCGGCCAGCGCGGCGTTTTTCCGGGCCATGAACTCGTCCTCGTCGATGGTGTGGTTTGAACAATGGATGCCGGCGCGTCGGGAAAGTTGCGGCGGCTTTGGGCTGTTGCAGTACCTGGGTGTAAGATAGCGGCCATTTTCAAACCTGCAGGTACCTTCATGAGTTTCAATCTGGCCAACATGAGCTTCGAGGAACGGGCGCAGATCGAGGCAGAGAAGGCCCGGCTGTTCGAGCTGTGGCAGAACAACCTGGGCAAGGCCAAGGGCGAAGCGGCGCGGCTGATCGCCGAAAAACCCCGGCGCAAAGGCAAATGGGCCGAGTGGGTGCGCGCCGAGCTGGATGGCATGTCGCCGCCCGAATACGCCAACATGGTGCGCAGCGAAGTCAACAAGCTGATGGCCGCAGCCAGCGCCAACCGCTGATCACACCCGCCAGGCGCCTACCAGTAGGCGCCCTTGGGCAGGTCCAGCTTGCCCTCGTCGGTAAAGCGCACGGTCCCCAGCAGCCCGCCGGCCAGCTTGCCGCGCAGCACATAGGGCAGGCCCTGCAACGAGTCCACCCGGCCCAGCCCATAGGCCTGGCGCAGGAAGGAAAACGCCGTGATGCTCACCGGCACCACGACCACCGCTTCGCCATAACGGCCGATGTGCCCCTGCTGGTCGCTGACCCCGGCGGCCAGCGGCTGGCCGTTCACTTCCAGGTTGATGGCGATGCCGTTGTAGTCGATCGGCGCCTCGTTGGGGTTTTGTACCCGCATCTTCACCGCCATGCGCAGTTCCAGCTCCTGCCCGGGCAGCGGTTCGATACCGATCACGCTGATATTGACCGGGTCGTGTGCCTGGAACAGCGCACAGGCCCCCAGGCCGCAGGCCAGCAGCAGGACCAGGAACAGGCGGGCGTAGCGGTGCAGACGGGCAGCCATGGGGTGCGACCTTGCCAGAGTGGGCGAATGGGCAGTGTGGCAAATACGCGTCGGCGTTGAAAGTCTCCGCCCAGATGAAAGATACTGTTTCTCATTAACGCCCGATAACTTCTCCTACTGGCCGTTCCCAAACCCATGCTGACCTCTCCCGCGCCGGGCCTGCTGGCAAGTTTCCAGGAGCACTACGACGACCTGCTGCAGTTCCTGACCCGGCGCATGAGCGACCGTCAGCGCGCTGCCGACGTCGCGCAGGAAACCTACCTGAGGCTGGTGAACATCGACCAGCAGGCGGTGCCGGTGCTGCACGCGCGCAGTTTCATCTTCCGCGTGGCCGGCAACCTGGCGATCGATGCCTTGCGCCGTGAGCAGCGCATTGCCGCCAGCCACGACGACAGCGAGCGGGCAGGTGAGGTGGCCTGCCCGGCGCCTGCACCCGAAGCGGCCTTGCTGGCCCGGGAGCGCCTGCAGATCCTCGATCAGGCGCTGCTGCAGCTGTCCGACAATGCCCGCCAGGCACTGTTGCTAAACCGCGTCGATGGCCTGACCCAGGCGCAGATCGCGCAACGCCTGGGGGTTTCCGAAAGCATGGTGGCGAAGTACATCGGCCAGGCCCTGCGCCATTGCCGCAACTGGCTCAAACAGGCGGGCGTGGCTGCGGCGCTGGTATTTGCCGTTGCTGTGGCAGGTTGGCAGCAGGCGCCGGTGCTGCTGGCGGATTACCACACCGGGGTCGGTGAGCGACAGGTGATTACCCTGGCCGACGGCACGCGGGTGACGTTGAACAGCGCCACTGCCCTGAGCGTGGTATTCAGCGACCGTGAGCGGCGGGTGGTGCTGGAGTCTGGTGAGGCCTTGTTCGAAACCACCGATGATTCACGGCCCTTTGTGGTCGACACGGCCGGTGAGCGGGTGCAAGGGAGTGCGGCTACCTTCAGCGTGCGTCGCGATGGCCGCGTGGTATTGGCACACGGCGAAGCCAAGGTTGGCGAGCATGAATTGGCAGTAGCGGCCGATGCCGGCACGCAGATGGCCTGGCAGCGCGGCAAGTTGATCTTCAACGGCAAGCCGCTGGGGCAGGTGCTGGCGGAGCTCGAGCGTTACCGGCATGGGCGGATCGTGTTGTCCGATAGCAAGCTGGCGGCGATGGAGGTCAGCGGGGTGTTCGACCTCGATGAGCCGGAGGCCCTGTTGCGGACCCTTGAGCAGCGCTATGGGCTGAAGGTGACCTACCTGCCGTGGTTGGCCGTGGTTCATTGATTCGCCTGTGCCGGCCTCTTCGCGGCTGAAGCCGCTCCCACAGGTACTGCACAGGTCTGGAAGGCTGTGGAGATCCCTGTAGGAGCGGCTTTAGCCGCGAAGAGGCCGGCACAGGAAAAATTTTTTATTTTGCACTGCAAGTTCCTGCCTGCCAGATCGTCGTAGTGGGACTGATCAGCAACCAATTCTCATTTACGACTTGTCAGGAAGCTCATTCGTGCCTCTGATGCTCAAGCCCTTGCACCGCCGCCGCGGTCCGCTTCACCATGCCCTGATGTCCTGCAGTGCCCTGGCCATGCTGGTCGGCCCGCTGCAGGCGTTTGCCTCGACCGCCACCGAACAGGCCCAGACCCAGGCCCGCCTGGTCCAGCTCGACCTGCCGGCCCAGCCGCTGGACCAGGCCCTGACCACCTTCGCCGACCAGGCCGGCCTGCACCTGCTGTACACCACTGGCGATGTCGCCGGCCAAGCCAGCCCGGCCTTGCAGGGCAGCTACAGCATCGAGCAGGCCCTGCAGCAGTTGCTGGCCGGCAGCGGCATGAGCTGGCACTTCAGCGATGCCCGCACGGTGACCCTGCGCAAGGCCGACGCTGCGCCGCAGGCGGTCAACCTCAAGCCGATCGAGGTCAGCGTGGCCTCGCGCACCAGCACCGCGATCAGCGAAATCCCCGGCACCGTGTGGGTGGTCGACCAACAGCAGCTGCGCGAGCAGATCGACAGCGGCGTCAGCCTGAAGGAAGCCATCGGCAAGCTGGTGCCAGGCCTCGACCTGGCGCCGGAAGGCCGTACCAACTACGGCCAGAACATGCGCGGGCGCAACGTGCTGGTGATGATCGACGGGGTCAGCCAGAACAGCTCGCGCGGCCTGTCGCGCCAGTTCGACAGCATTTCGCCGTTCAACGTCGAGCGCGTCGAAGTGCTGTCTGGCGCCAGTGCCATCTACGGCGGCGGCGCCACCGGCGGCATCATCAATATCGTGACCAAGAAGGGCGAACCCGGCCCGGCGCGCTTCGAGACCCAGCTCGGCGCCAGCAGCGGTTTCAACAACAGCGACGACCTGGCCACCCGCTTTGCCCAGTCGATCAGTGGCGGCAACGAGCGGTTCAATGCCCGCCTGGGGGTTTCCGGCGAGCAGAACGAAGCCTTCTACGATGGCGCCGGCGACCAGATCTTCATCGACAACACCCAGACCGACCTGCAGTACAACCGCACCATCGACGTGCTCGGCACCTTGGGGATGCAACTGAACGACCAGCAGAGCCTCGACCTGCTGGCCCAGTACTATGACTCGGGCAACCACGGCAGCACCGGTATCTACTTCCCCAACCTGAACCACAACGCCCCATCCGACCTTGAAGACGCCGAGCTGCGCAGCGGCTACTCGTCGGACCTGGAGCCGCGCACCCGGCGCCTGCTGCTGAACGCCAACTACCACCACACCGACGTGCTGGGCCAGGACTTCTACCTGCAGGCCTCGTACCGCAAGGAAGACGACAACTTCTACCCGTTCCCGTACTACAACCGCGCCACGCCCACCGGCTCGCGCGGGGTGTACTTCGCCGCCTCGCAGCAAAACTTCGAAGTCACCAGCCTCAAGGGCCTGTTCGCCAAGCAGTGGGACGCGCTGAAGCTGACCTACGGCGTGGACCTGGACCGCGAGCGCTTCAACGCCGAGCAGACCACCTTCAACGCCCAGACGTCGTCCGAGTCGGGTGGCCTGGAGCTGGAAAAGGAAAGCAAGGCCGCGCGCTACCCCAGCTACCGGGTCGACGGCGTGTCGGTGTACGCCCAGCTGGACTGGCATGCCACCGATAACCTGACCCTGTCCGGCGGCGCCCGGCGCCAGCAGATGGACGTGGACGTCAGCGACTTCAAGGGTGTGCCGGGTGGCAGCAACGATTACCAGGTCAACCTGTTCAACGTCGGTGCCATCTACGACTTCAAGAATGGCCACCAGGTATGGACCAACTACGGCGAAGGCTTCGACCTGCCCGACCCGGCCAAGTACTACGGCAAGCCCGGGCTGAGCGTGGCCGACAACCCGCTGGCCGGCATCAAGAGCCGCCAGGTGGAACTGGGCTGGCGCTATGCCGACCTGGACTGGGATGCCCAGGCGGCGCTGTACTACATCTGGTCGGACAAGATCATCAACGTCGATTCGCAGACCCTGACCATCAACGTGGAAGAGCAGAAAAGCCGCGACTTTGGTTTTGAGGGCGCTCTGACCCGACACTTCCAGACAGGTTGGGAAGCCGGTGGCACCCTGCACCTGACCCGCTCCGAGGAAGAGGATGTCGATGGTGGCTGGATCAAGCGCGATGCCCGCTATGCCTCGTTGTCCAAGGCTACAGCATTCGTCGGCTGGAAGGGCGATGGCCGCAATGCACGGCTGCAGGCCAACCATGCCTTCAGCCTGAAGGACGATGCCGACCACGAGATCGACGGCTATACCACCTTTGACCTGCTGGGCAGCCAGGACACCGGCTTCGGCACCTTCAGCGCCGGCATCCAGAACCTGCTGGACAAGCAGTACAGCACGGTCTGGGGGCAGCGTGCGACGCTGTTCTACTCGCCTACCTACGGGCCGGCTTACCTGTATGACTACCAAGGGCGCGGGCGTACCTACACCCTGACTTGGAGCATGGCTTACTGACCCTGCGCGGTTCTGTAGGAGCGGCCTTGTGTCGCGAAAGGAGTGCGAAGCGCCCCCAGGATTTCAGCTGCGCAGCACATATTGCCGGGGCCGCTTTGCGGCCCTTTCGCGACACAAGGCCGCTCCTACAGAGACCGCACATGCCTGAGGAAGTCGCGGTCCCTGTGGGAGCGGGTTTGCCCGCGAAGAGGCCCGGTCAGACAAACGCCGCCAGCAAATCCTGCGCAAACGCCTGCTGCGCCTCGCCGCCCGGTGCTGACCTGGAGCATGGCTTACTGACGCTGCGCGGTTCTGTAGGAGCGGCCTTGTGTCGCGAAAGGGGTGCGAAGCGCCCCCAGGATTTCAGCTGCGCAGCACATATTGCCGGGGCCGCTTTGCGGCCCTTCGCGACACAAGGCCGCTCCTACAGGGACCGCACATGCCTGAGGAAGTCGCGGTCCCTGTGGGAGCGGGTTTGCCCGCGAAGAGGCCCGGTCAGACAAACGCCGCCAGCAAATCCTGCGCAAACGCCTGCTGTGCCTCGCCGCCCGGTGCTGACCTGGAGCATGGCTTACTGACGCTGCGCGGTTCTGTAGGAGCGGCCTTGTGTCGCGAAAGGGGTGCGAAGCGCCCCCAGGATTTCAGCTGCGCAGCACATATTGCCGGGGCCGCTTTGCGGCCCTTCGCGACACAAGGCCGCTCCTACAGGGACCGCACATGCCTGAGGAAGTCGCGGTCCCTGTGGGAGCGGGTTTGCCCGCGAAGAGGCCCGGTCAGACAAACGCCGCCAGCAAATCCTGCGCAAACGCCTGCTGTGCCTCGCCGCCCGGTGCTGACCTGGAGCATGGCTTACTGACGCTGCGCGGTTCTGTAGGAGCGGCCTTGTGTCGCGAAAGGGGTGCGAAGCGCCCCCAGGATTTCAGCTGCGCAGCACATATTGCCGGGGCCGCTTTGCGGCCCTTCGCGACACAAGGCCGCTCCTACAGGGACCGCACATGCCTGAGGAAGTCGCGGTCCCTGTGGGAGCGGGTTTGCCCGCGAAGAGGCCCGGTCAGACAAACGCCGCCAGCAAATCCTGCGCAAACGCCTGCTGTGCCTCGCCGCCCGGTGCTGACCTGGAGCATGGCTTACTGACGCTGCGCGGTTCTGTAGGAGCGGCCTTGTGTCGCGAAAGGGGTGCGAAGCGCCCCCAGGATTTCAGCTGCGCAGCACATATTGCCGGGGCCGCTTTGCGGCCCTTCGCGACACAAGGCCGCTCCTACAGAGACCGCATATGCCTGAGGAAGTCGCGGTCCCTGTGGGAGCGGGTTTACCCGCGAAGAGGCCGGGTCAGGCAAACGCCGCCAGCAAATCCTGTGCAAACGCCTGCTGTGCCTCGCCGCCCGGTGCTGACCTGGAGCATGGCTTACTGACCCTGCGCGGTTCTGTGGGAGCGGCCTTGTGTCGCGAAAGGGGTGCGAAGCGCCCCCAGGATTTCAGCTGCGCTGCACATATTGCCGGGGCCGCTTTGCGGCCCTTTCGCGACACAAGGCCGCTCCCACAGGGACCGCACATGCCTGAGGAAGTCGCGGTCCCTGTGGGAGCGGGCAAGCCCGCGAAGAGGCCGGGTCAGGCAAACGCCGCCAGCAAATCCTGTGCAAACGCCTGCTGTGCCTCGCCAACCGCCTGCGCCCGGTGCCTGGCCAGGGTAAACGGCACCACGAAGTCCAACCCCGGGTCCAGCGCCCACAACAGCCCCTCAGCCTCCCAGGCTTGCGCGCAATGGCACGGCAGATAGCCAATATGCCGCCCCGACAGAATGAACGTCAGCACGCTCTCGATCTGCTCCGCCACCGCCATGCTGCGCTGGCTCTGGAACGGCTCACCGCCCTTGAGAAACCGGTACGGATGGCGCACCTGGTCCATCGCCAGTAACCGCTCCCGCCCCACGCCAGCCTCACCGAACAGCTCATGGCCCTTGCCGCAATACAGCCGTTGCCGCTCCTCGAACAGCGGCTGGTAATCGAAGGCTGCCTGGTTGCCGGAAAAGTAGCTGATGGCGTAATCCAGCCGCTGCTCTAGCAACAAGCGCTCCAGCTCTGCCGGTGGCGCACTGATCAGCTCCAGCTGCACCGCCTCCTCGCGCCTGCGAAACGCCGCAATGGCCGCCGCCAGCTTCAGGCTCACCGCCTTGTCCTGGTTCTCCGCCATGCCTATGCGCACGGTCCCCAGCAGCCGCCCGGCAACGCCATTGGCCTGCTGGCGAAACTGTTCGATGTTCAGCAATAACCCACGGGCGGCGTCCAGCAACAACGCGCCTTTTTCCGTCAGGTGAAAACCACCCTTGCCGCGGCTGCACAGGCGGTAGCCCAGCCGCGCTTCCAGCTGCGCCATGCGCTGGCTGATGGTGGGCTGGCTCAGGCCCAGCACGCCTTGCGCGGCACTGAAGCCTCCGGCCTCGACTACAGTGACGAACAGCCGCAGCAGGTGCAGGTCGGGGTCGTGCACTTGTCCGAGCATTACATTGCCTCTGGTGAATGTCAGCTTTGCAAACTTGCCATTCCTGCAATGTAACCCGGCTGGCATGCTCGCGGCATCCACCCATTTGCCGAGGTGTCCGCCATGCGTCGATCGTTGTGCCTGCTGTCCCTGGTCCTGGCCTTGCCGCTGCAGGCCGAAGAAAAGGTCGTCAACCTCTACAGCTGGGCCGACTACGTCGCCCCGCAAACCCTCCAGCGCTTCGAGCAGGAAACCGGCTACAAGGTGCGCTACGACACCTTCGACACCACCGAAGTGTTGGAAACCAAGCTGCTGACCGGTGGCAGCGGCTATGACGTGGTGGTGCCGTCGTCGGCCGTGCTGGCCCGGGCGCTCAAGGCCAACGCCCTGCAGCCGCTCGACCCCCAGGCCATGCCTGGCTATGCCAACCTCGACAAGGACCTGCTGGCCAAGCTCGCCGAGGCCGACCCCGGCAACCGCCATGCCGTGCCCTACACCTGGGGCACCCTGGGCCTGGGGGTGAATGTGGAAGCGGTGCGCCAACGCCTGGGAGATGTGCCGCTGGACAGCCTCGACCTGCTGTTCAAGCCCGAGTACGCCAGCCGGCTGAAGGACTGCGGCATCGCCATGCCCGACTCGCCGCAGGAGGTGATCGGCGTGGCCCTGAACTACCTGGGCAAGGACCCTTACAGCCAGGACAAGGACGACCTGGCCGCCACGCAGAGCCTGCTGAGCCAGCTGCAGCCGTCGATCAGCTACGTCGCCAATGGCCGGCAGATCAGCGACCTGGCCAACGGCAGCGTGTGCCTGGCGCTGACCTACAACGGCGATGCGGCGATGGCCGCCGACCAGGCGCGCCGCGCCGGCAAGCCGTTCGAGCTGATCTACCGCATCCCCCGCGAAGGCACGCTGGTATGGCAGGACAACCTGGTCATTCCCAAGGACGCCCCGCACCCCGAGGCCGCGCGGGCGTTCATCGCCTTCATGCTCAAGCCCGAATCGGTGGCCGCGCTGACCAACACGCTGTTCTTCGCCAACGCCAACCAGGCGGCCACGCCGCTGGTGGACGAAGCGGTGCGCAACGACCCGGACATCTACCCGTCGGCCGCGGTGCGCCAGCGCCTGTATGCCGACCGCAGCATGGCCCTGGCCGACCTGCGCCAGCGCAACCGCCTGTGGACCGCGTTCCGCAGCCGCCAGTAACCAATAACGACAAAGGAGCCCGACCGTGGAGCAAGCCGCAAACAACGACCAGGCCATGACCCGCGACAGCCTGTATGGCACCGCTGCGGAAAGTACCTACGCCGGCATTACCAGTTTCTCTCGCCGCCGCTACAGCCGCGACCTGCGTGGCGTCGATGTGGTGGTCAGCGGTGTGCCGTTCGATACTGCAACCAGCAACCGCCCCGGTGCGCGCTTCGGCCCGCGGGCGATCCGCGCCGCTTCGGTGCAGCAGGCCTGGGCCCGGCACTGGCCGTGGGCGTTCGACCCGTTCGATCACCTGGCGGTGATCGACTATGGTGATTGCGCCTTCGACAGCGGCACCCCGCAGTCGGTACCGGACAGCATCGAGGCCCATGCCACGCATATTCTGGAAGCAGGCTGCGCCATGCTCACCCTGGGTGGCGACCACTTCATCAGCTACCCGCTGCTCAAGGCCCATGCCCGCCGCCATGGCCCGCTGGCGCTGATCCACTTCGATGCGCACAGCGACACCTGGCCGGACGAGGAGGGCAAACGCATCGACCACGGCACCATGTTCTGGCATGCCGCCCGCGAAGGCCTGGTAGACCCGGCCAGCTCGGTGCAGATCGGCCTGCGCACCACCAATGATGACAGCCAGGGCTTTGCCCTCCTCGACGCCCGCCAGGTACACCGGCAGGGCACCGAGGCGGTGATCGCGGCGATTCGCCAGCGGGTGGGCGAGCGGCCGGTGTACCTGACCTTCGATATCGACTGCCTCGACCCGGCCTATGCGCCTGGTACCGGCACACCGGTGTGCGGCGGGCTGAGCACGGTGCAGGCGCTGGAGATCATCGGCGGGCTGCGCGGTATCAACCTGGTGGGCATGGATCTGGTGGAGGTGGCGCCAGCCTATGACCACGCCGACATCACCGCGCTGGCCGGGGCGACTCTGGCGATGGAAATGCTGTGCCTGTATGCGGCGCGGCACAAGGTGGACAAGGGCCAGTAACCTGGGGCCGCTTTGCGGCCCATCGCGACACAAGGCCGCTCCTACAGGTAATCGCGTACCCCTGTAGGAGCGGCCTTGTGTCGCGATGGGCTGCAAAGCAGCCCCCAAGGCCCATACTGAAACATCAGGAATCATCTCCACCCGCATTCACACTTTTGCCGCGAACCCTTCGCGCCTTAGGCTATCAAACCCACCAGGCGCGGCATTTTCGTACAGGAGGTGAAGCATGACCCCGACCTTGCCCATCCTGGCCCTCGGCCTGGTGCTGTGCCTGCCCGCGCAAGCGGCCCCCGAGCCGCCCTTGCAACTCGCCGCCGGCAACAACAACCCCTACAACAGCCCGATCCAGCGCGCCAACCCTAACAGCCGCCAAGGCAGCATGCCGGCCACACCTCCCGTGCGCGGCCCGTCCACCGACCCGTACCAGCGCACGCCCACCCTGGACAACCGCGGCATCGGCAATGGCGACAACCTGCGCCGCCAGCAGCAAACCCCGAACCTGGAGCCCACCCGACCACCCCGCGGCAACCCGCGCGCGCCATGAGCGCCCTACGAAAGGAATCCTGCATGCTTCGAGCACCCTGGCTTGTCACCCTGACCGCCGCCGCACTCCTGCCCCTGCTGGCGCAAGCGGCGGCCGAACAGCAGCTTCGCAGTGAAGAAGGCACCTTGACCGTCAGCACAGTGGCCGACGGCCTGCGCAACCCTTGGGCCCTGGCGTTCCTGCCGGACGGCAAGGACATGCTGGTCACCGAGCGCGCCGGCAACTTGCGGGTGGTCAATGCCGAAGGCAAGGTCGGCCCGCCGATCAGTGGTGTGCCCAAGGTCTGGGCCGAGGGCCAGGGCGGCCTGCTGGATGTGGTGCTGTCGCCGGAGTTCGCCAAGGACCGCACCGTCTACCTGTCCTACGCCGAAGAGGGCAGTGACGGCAAGGCCGGTACGGCGGTCGGCCGTGGCCAGTTGTCCCAGGACCGCGCCCGGCTGGAAAACTTCAACGTCATCTTCCGCCAGCAGCCCAAGCTGTCGGAGGGCAACCACTTCGGCTCGCGCCTGGTGTTCGACCGCGACGGCTACCTGTTCATCGCTCTCGGCGAGAACAACCAGCGCCCGACCGCCCAGGACCTGGACAAGCTGCAAGGCAAGATCGTGCGTATCTTGCCGGACGGCGAAGTACCCAGGGACAACCCCTTCGTCGGCAAGGACAACGTGCGGCCGGAGATCTGGTCGTTCGGCCACCGCAACCAGCAAGGCGCCGCACTCAACCCCTGGACCGGCAAGCTGTGGACCCACGAGCACGGCCCGCGCGGCGGCGACGAGATCAACATTCCCGAGCCTGGCAAGAACTATGGCTGGCCGATTGCGACCCACGGCATCAACTACTCGCTGCTGCCGATTCCCGAGGCCAAGGGCAAGCATGTGCAGGGCATGGTCGACCCGCACCATGTATGGGAGAAGTCGCCGGGTATCAGCGGCATGGCCTTCTACGACAGCTCTAGGTTCAAGGCCTGGGATCACAACCTGTTCATTGGCGCGCTGGCTACCCAGGAGCTGATCCGCCTGCAACTGGATGGCGACAAGGTGGTGCATGAAGAGCGTTTGCTGGGTGAGCTGAAGGCGCGTATGCGCGATGTGCGGGTGGGGCCGGATGGCTACCTGTATGTGCTGACCGATGACAAGGACGGCGCGTTGCTCAAGGTAGGCCTGGGCGACGGCACCTGACGCAGTACAGTACTTGTGGGAGCGGCCTTGTGTCGCGAAAGGGCCGCAGAGCGGCCCCAGGATTTTCGCGTCACGACGAATATTGCTGGGGCCGCTGCGCGGCCCTTTCGCGACACAAGGCCGCTCCCACAAGGTATGTGTAGAATGCCGCATGGCTATCGATCCCCATTCCCTCTACCAGCAGGCCCTGACCACCCAGGGCTATGTCGCCGACCCCGCCCAGGCCCGCGCCGTCGAGGCCTTGCAGGCCTGTTTCCAGGCCGTCGAACAGGGCCGCCCCACCCAGGGTATCTACCTCTGGGGCCCGGTCGGCCGCGGCAAGACCTGGCTGATGGACCAGTTCCACCACTGCCTGCGGGTACCCAGCCGGCGCCAGCACTTCCACCACTTCATGGCCTGGGTCCACCAGCGCCTGTTCCAGCTCAACGGCACCGCCGACCCGCTGCTGGCGCTGGCCGGGGAGCTGGCAGGGCAGATACGCGTGCTGTGCTTCGACGAGCTGTTCGTCAACGACATCGGTGACGCGATCATCCTCGGCCGCCTGTTCCAGGTACTGTTCGACCAAGGCGTTGTTATCGTCGCCACCTCCAACCAGCCACCCGAGCAGCTCTACCGCGACGGCTTCAACCGCGAGCGTTTCCTGCCGGCCATCGCCGCCATCCAGCGGCACATGCAGGTACTGCCGGTAGCCGGCGAGCAGGACCACCGCCTGCACCCCGGCGCCGAGCGCCAGCGTTACTGGGTGGCGCAAGCGGGGCAGGCCAGCCAGCTGGGCGAGGTGTTCCGCCAGCTCAGCCCCGGCGACGCAGGCCACGATCAGCCCTTGGCGATCGGCTCCCGGCAGGTGCAGGTGGTGCGGCGCAGCGCGCAGGCCATCTGGTGCCGCTTCACCGACCTGTGCGAACAGCCGCTGGCGGCCATGGAGTTCATGGCCCTGTGCGACCGGTTCCCGGCCATCCTGGTGTCGGGCATTCCGGCGCTGGGGGGTGAACAGCGGGCCGGGCGCATTGCCCGGGGCACCGAGGATGCTGCGGCGCGGGTGGTGGCGGGTGACCGCGAGCTGCCAGCGCTGTCGCCCAAGGACGACGCGGTGCGCCGCTTCATTGCCCTGGTCGACGAATGCTACGACCGCCGGGTGGCGTTGTACCTGGAGGCACAGGTGCCGCTGGATGCCCTCTACACTCAAGGGTATCTGGCGTTCCCGTACCAACGGACCCTGAGCCGGCTACGGGAGATGCAACTGCAACGCTTCGCCTGAAAAGGAGCCGAACCATGGAGCCGCTGTCGCATCATCTGCTGACCCAGGCCTACAACAATGGCTGGGCCAACCACCGTCTGTACAAGGCCTGCCTGCAACTGACCCAGGACGAATTCGTCGCCCCGCGCTGCAGCTTTTTCCCGTCGATCAAGGCCACCCTCAACCACCTGCTGACGGTGGACTGGTTCTACCTGCACATGCTCGAGTGCGAGCAGCGTGGCGAGCAGCCCGACGCCGACGGCGAGCGCTTCTTCGACCCCGAACAGCCGTTTGCCACCTGCACCGACCTGCATGCCGAACAGGCCCAGGCCGATCACCGGCTGATCGCCTATTGCCGCGGCCTGCGCGATGGTGAGCTGGGGCGCTATGTGAGCATCGTGCGCCCCGAGCGGGTACAGCGCGAGCAACGGCTGCGGTTGTTGGCGCACCTGTTCGAGCACCAGGTGCATCACCGTGGGCAGGTGCATGCGATGCTCAGTGACACGGCAGTGAGGCCGCCGCAGCTGGATGAGTTTTTCTGTGAGGAAGAGGCGGGGTTGCGGGCGGCGGACTTTGCCGAGCTGGGCTGGACCGAGGAGCAGGTCTGGAAAGTGTAGGGGGCTGCTTTGCAGCCCTTCGCGGGCTTGCCCGCTCCCACGGGTAGTGCACAGCTTCCCAAACCTGTGCAGTACCTGTGGGAGCGGGCGAGCCCGCGAAGGGCCGCAAAGCGGCCCCTCGACTATTGGCTCACTTGCCCAGCCACTCCACCAGCGTACGGTTGAACCGCACCGGCTCCTCGATCTGCGGCGCATGCCCCATGCCTTCAAAGGTAATCAGCTCACCCTTGGGAATCAGCTTGGCCACCTGCGGCCCCAGCACTGCATACTTGCCCAGCTTCGCTTTCACCTCCGGCGGCGCGATATCACTGCCGATGGCTGTGGTGTCCTGGTCACCGATCAGCAGCAGGGTGGGCATCTGCAGGTCCTTGAACTCGTGGTACACCGGCTGGGTGAAGATCATGTCGTAGATCAGCGCCGAGTTCCACGCCACCGCTTCATGCCCCGGCCCCTTGTTCAGACCCACCAGCATCTGCACCCAGCGCTCGTACTCCGGCTTCCAGCGCCCGGCGTAGTAGGTCTTGCGCTCATACTCGCGCACGCCTTCGGCATCCAGCTTGAGTTCGCGCGCATACCACTGGTCCACCGTGCGGTAGGGCACGCCCAGGGCTTTCCAGTCTTCCAGCCCGATGGGGTTGACCATCGCCAGGCGCTCCACCTGCTGCGGGTACATCAGCGCATAGCGGGTGGCGAGCATGCCGCCGGTGGAGTGGCCGAGCACGATGCTTTGCTTCACGCCCAGCTGTTCGAGCAGGGCATGGGTGTTGCTCGCCAGTTGCTGGAAGCTGTACTGGTAATGCGCCGGCTTGCTGGAGCTGCAGAAGCCGACCTGGTCGGGGGCGATGACCCGGTAGCCAGCCTTGCTCAGGGCGTCGATGGTGGTTTCCCAAGTGGCGGCGCAGAAGTTCTTGCCATGCATCAGCACCACGCTGTGGCCGTTGGCCTGGCCCTGGGCGGGCACGTCCATGTAGCCCATCTGCAGGGCCTGGCCCTGGGACTTGAAGTCGAAATGCTTGAGTGGATGCGGGTAGTTGAAGCCCTCCAGCTGGGGGCCATAGGTGGGCGATTCGGCGGCGATGGCCGAACTGCCGGCGAGGCAGGCCAGGGCCAGGGCGGTTGCGCGCAGCATGGGGGCACTCCGTGTAGGGCCATGTAGGAAGGGGCGACTGTAGCAGTCAGTGGACCACGCGGGACGTGAAAGGTGTTACCAGGCGTGAAACCAGCCCAGGGTAATCATCGCCAGCACCCCATAGCGGCCGGCCTTGGCCAGGGTCACCAGCAGCAGGAAGCGCCAGAACGGCTCACGCATGATGCCTGCGATCAGCGTCAGCGGGTCGCCGATCACCGGCATCCAGCTGAGCAGCAGCGACCATTGCCCCCAGCGCTGGTAGCGCTGTTGCGCGCGTTCCAGCTGGGCAGGGCTGAACGGGAACCAGCGCTTGTCACGCAGGTGCTCGATGGCCCGGCCCAGCACCCAGTTGACCACCGAGCCCAGCACATTGCCCAGGGTCGCCACCAGCAGCAGGGTGGCCCAGGCCTCGGGCTGGCGCAGCAAAAGGCCGACCAGCACGGCCTCCGATTGCAGCGGTAGCAGGGTGGCGGCGCCGAAGGCGCTGAGGAACAGCGCCCACAGGCTGAGCATCAGTAGTTGGCGACCACGGTGTCCTTGCCGTCCTGGGTCACGCCGATGACCTGGTAGGCATCCTTGTGGTCACCCATTTCCATGCCGGGCGAGCCCATGGGCATGCCTGGCACGGCCAGGCCCTTGAGGTCGTTGCGTTTGGCCAGCAGGCGCACCTGCTCGGCCGGTACGTGGCCTTCGACGAACTTGCCATCGATCACCCCGGTATGGCACGACGCCAGGCGTGGCGCCACGCCCAGGCGTTGTTTCACCTCGCTCATGTTCGGCTCGACATGGTCGTTGACGGTGAAGCCGTTGTCGCGCAGGTGGCTGATCCAGGCCTTGCAGCAGCCACAGTTGGGGTCGCGGTAGACGTCGATGGTCTCGGCAGCCTGGGCCAGGCCGGTGATGGCCAGCAGGCCCAGGGGCAGCAGGTGTTTACGCAGCATCATGAAGCACTCCTTCAAAAACGTGGGCGGATACCGGCGACCAGGCCTATGCCTTGCACGCGCCCGGTGTCGTTGCGGCCCCAGGGGCGGTCCGATATCCAGCGGTCGGCCAGCAGCATAGCGTAAGCGGCTTCCAGGCGCAGCGCGGCCTGTTGCTGTTCGCCAGCGTTGTCAGGCAGCCAGTCTACCTGTCAGGTAGTGGTTCCGGATGCCGGCCTGTCATCACGCTGGCTAACGTGCGGCACACCTATCTGAGAGCCTGCTGGATCATGACCCTACCACTGGACTGCCTGTTGTACTCCAAGACCAATCTGATCGGCATCGGACCAAACCTGTCCGACGAGGAACGCCAGGACGTGCAAACGTTGCTGGACCATGCCGATGAGTTCGCAAGCCGCTTCCTCGACCGGGACGAGCTATGGAAAAGCTGGTTCGACCGCTTCCGCAATCGCCTGGAGAAACATGGCTGCGTAAGGATGGCCGCCCTGGAGTTGCCGCCCCAGGTCATCAGGGACCATGACGATTTCGATACAAGGCTCGAGCCCATCGGCACAGGCAGCACACCAACGCTGTTGGCCCAACTGGCGCGCGCATCCATGCAGGAACTGCGCATCAGTGCTCACGCCAGCAAGTTCCTGCAGTCTGGTTGGCAGAACGACGTCGCCTCATCGTTTCTGATAACACCCTGCCAGAAGGACGAGGAGGGCCAGATCCATCTGGCGGTCTACTCGTTTCGCTTCAATGGCACGGTGGAAATGCGCGACTTCGGATTCTGGAGCGAGGCCCAGCGTGACATCGTCGTGTGGAACACCGGCACTGTTTACCGCTTTGACCTGGAACGTTTCGCCGCTTTTCGTCAGCAGATTCGTAAGGAATTGGGCGACCGGCGGCTTGGCGCCATTACCAGGATTGAACTCTAGCCACCTCGCTCAAGCTGGCAGGTCACGCATCAGCAGGCCGTATGCCAATGGCACCTGCTCGGGAACAGGAAGGTAGATGGTGTGGCCATCGCCAGGGGCGACCTGCAGCGGTTGCTGCTGGCCATTGCTCATGTGCTCGAGATCGAAGTGGTAGTTGCCGCGTGGGGTCATCAGTTCCAGATGGTCGCCCACGGCGAAGCGGTTCTTCACCTTGACCTCGGCCAGGCCGTCGACGCGCACCCCGGTCAGCTCGCCAACGAACTGCTGGCGCTCGGACACCGAGTTGCCGCGCTGGTAGTTCTGGTACTCGTCGTGCACGTGGCGGCGCAGGAAGCCTTCGGTGTAACCGCGCTGGGCCAGGGATTCGAGGTTGTCCATCAGGGAGCGGTCGAATGGCCGCCCGGCCACCGCGTCGTCGATCGCCTGGCGGTACGACTGCACGGCGCGGGCGCAGTAGAAGTGCGACTTGGTGCGGCCTTCGATCTTCAGCGAGTGCACGCCCATGGCGGCCAGGCGCCCGACATGCTGGATGGCGCGCAGGTCCTTGGCATTCATGATGTAGGTGCCGTGCTCGTCTTCGAACGCCGGCATTTCGGTGCCGGGGCGGTTGCTTTCCTGCAGCAGGAATACCTGCTCGGTCGGTGCACCCAGGCCCAGCGTCGGCTGCACTTCGCGCACGATGTCGCCAGTTGCGTTTTCGGTGGCCGGGGTGGCGTCGTACTTCCAGCGGCAAGCGTTGGTGCAGCTGCCCTGGTTGGCATCGCGCTTGTTGAGGTAGCCCGACAGCAGGCAACGGCCGGAGTAGGCCATGCACAGGGCACCGTGGACGAACACCTCCAGCTCCATTTCCGGCACCTGCTGGCGGATTTCTTCGATCTCTTCGAGCGACAGCTCGCGCGACAGGATCACCCGGCTCAGGCCCAGTTGCTGCCAGAACTGCACGCTGGCCCAGTTGACCGTGTTGGCCTGCACCGACAGGTGCACCGGCATCTGCGGGAAGTGCTGGCGTACCAGCATGATCAGGCCTGGGTCGGACATGATCAGCGCGTCCGGTGCCATCTCGATCACCGGCGCCAGGTCCTTGAGGAAGGTCTTGAGCTTGGCATTGTGCGGGGCAATGTTGACCACCACGTAGAAGCGCTTGCCCAGGGCATGCGCCTCCTGGATGCCCAGGGCCAGGTTGGCATGGTCGAACTCGTTGTTGCGCACCCGCAAGCTGTAGCGAGGCTGGCCGGCGTAGACCGCGTCGGCGCCATAGGCGAAGGCGTAGCGCATGGTCTTGAGGGTGCCGGCGGGGGCCAGCAGTTCGGGCTTGGCGATAGGGGTCATGTGCGCACCGGAGCAAAAGGCGCGGATGCTAGGGCTGGCAGATACGGCCCGTATTGATTTGCATCAAGGGAATGGCGGCACTTTTGCCAAGGTGCGGCGCACTAATAACGCATAAGCCATGCGAGGACCCGCGATGAACCAGACCGCCCTGCAGAACAAAGCCCTGGCAGTACTGCTGGCGCTGGTGAGCATTGCCTTCATCTGGATCCTGCTGCCGTACTACGGTGCGGTCTTCTGGGCGGTGATACTCGGTATCTTGTTCGCCCCGCTGCAGCGCCACCTGCTGTTGCGTTTCGGCCGCCGGCGCAACCTGGCTGCGGTGACCACCTTGCTGGTGTGCCTGCTGGTGGCGATCCTGCCGGTGATCATCACCAGCGCATTGCTGGTGCAGGAGGGGGCCGCCCTGTACCAGCGCATCGAGCACGGGGAGCTGGATATTGCCGGTTATGTCGAGCGCGGCAAGGACATGCTTCCGGCGTTTGCCCAGCAGGGCCTGGACAGCATGGGCATGGGCAACCTCGACGGGCTGCGCGACAAGATCAGCAAGTGGGCCACCCAGGGCAGCCAGGTGCTGGCCAGCCAGGCGTTCAACTTCGGGCAGGACACCTTCCAGTTCATGGTCAGCTTCTTCGTCATGCTGTACCTGTTGTTCTTCTTCCTGCGCGAAGGCGCGGAGGTCGCCCGCCAGGTGCGTCTGGCAGTGCCGCTGCCCGAACACCAGAAGCGCCGTTTGCAGCTGAAGTTCAACCGTGTGGTGCGGGCGACGGTAAAAGGCAACGTGCTGGTGGCCATTACCCAGGGGGCGCTGGGCGGTTTCATCTTCTGGGTGCTGGATATCCCGAGTGCGCTGGTGTGGGCGGTGCTGATGGCGTTTCTGTCGCTGCTGCCGGCGGTGGGGGCGGGGATCGTGTGGGCGCCGGTGGCGGCGTACTTCCTGCTGACCGGTGCGATTTTGTCGGGGGTGATCCTGACCGCGTTCGGCGTGCTGGTGATCGGCCTGGTGGACAACTTGTTGCGGCCGGTCCTGGTGGGCAAGGATACGCGCATGCCGGACTACCTGATTCTGGTGTCGACGCTGGGCGGGCTGGCGGTGTTCGGGCTCAACGGCTTCGTGATCGGGCCATTGATCGCGGCGCTGTTCGTGTCGAGTTGGGCGATCTTCGCGGCAACCAAACCCCGGGTGCAGTTGCCGGAGTAGCACTTATTCGAGAAAGGCCTGCCGATACGGCGATCCTTGTAGGAGCGGCCTTGTGTCGCGATCGGGCTGCGCAGCAGCCCCAGCAAATTTCGCATTGAAGCAGAAACCCTGGGGCTGCTGCGCAGCCCGATCGCGACACAAGGCCGCTCCTACATCTATCGCGCAAACGTTCAGGTATCGCGCAAACGTTCAGGTATCACGCAAACGTTCAGGTATCACGCAAACGTTCAGGACGCCTGCGGCATCTCACCCTTGGCCAGGCGCCGGTTGATGTCGGCGATCACTTCGGGCAGTTCGTTGATGGTGTCGATCAGGTAGTGCGGGCGGGAGCCGGCGAACAGGGCGTGGATGCGCTGGCGCTCGCTTTCCAGCTTCTCGGCGCTCAGCGCGCGGTAGCCTTCCCAGGTCAGCCCCAGGGCATTGCCCGAGCACACCAGGGCCACGGTCCACATGCCGGCACGGCGGCCTTCGAGAATGCCCGGCACGGTATCGTCGACCTTCACGCACGCCGCCACATCGTCGATACCCAGCGCGATCACGTTGGCCAGGGCCTGGGCCGGCCATGGGCGGCCGTTCGGGGTTTCGTCGGTAGCCACCACATGGTCGGCCACGTAGCCGTTCTGCGCGGCCAACTCCACCACCTTGTCCATCACCACCTTCGGGTAGCCCGAGCAAGAGCCGATCTTCAGGCCGTCCTGGCGCAGCCCGGTGAGGGTGTCCAGGGCGCCGGGGATCAGCGCCGAGTGCACGGCGATCTTCTCGATCTGCAGCGGCATGAAGCGGTTGTAGATGGCGGTGACATCATCGTCGGTCGGGGTACGGCCGAACACCTTGCGGTAGCGCTCGGCAATTTCCGGCACATCGCACAGGGTGCGGATGTGGTCCCACTTGCCCATGCCCATCGGGCCACGGGCTTCTTCGATGGACACCTGCACATCGAATTCGGCAAAGGCTTCGACAAAGATCTGGGTCGGGGCGAAGGAGCCGAAGTCGACCACGGTGCCGGCCCAGTCAAGGATGGCGGCTTGCAGCTGGGTAGGGTTGCTGTAGTTCATGTGCGCTTGTTCCTGAAATTGGGTGGGCAAAGGGTCAGATGTCCAGCACTTCCATTTCCCGCAGCACCTCGGCCACGGCATTCACGGCGGCCTGCATGCCATCCGCTCCAACCACGCCGATGCAGCCGACACGGAAGGTTTCCACCTGGGTCAGCTTGCCCGGGTAGAGGATGAAGCCCTTGGCCTTGACCCGCTCGTAGAAGTCCTTGAACTGGTAGCGGGGATCGTTCGGTGCGTGGAAGGTGACGATGATCGGCGCCTGGATCTCGGCAGGCAGGAAGCTGCGCAGGCCGATGGCGGCCATGCCGTCGAGCAAGGTCTTGCAGTTGTCGGCGTAGCGCTGGTGGCGCGCTGGCAGGCCACCTTCCTCGTTGTATTGCTGCAGCGCTTCGTGCAGGGCAGCGACCACGTGGGTCGGCGGGGTGAAGCGCCACTGGCCGGTCTTGGCCATGTAGGTGTGCTGGTCGTGCAGGTCCATGGCCAGCGAGTGGGCGTTGCCTTCGGCAGCGGCCAGGGCGGTTTTCTCGGCGAACACGAAGCCCATGCCAGGTACCCCTTCCAGGCATTTGCCGGAGGCGGCGATCAGCGCCTCGAAGGGGATGGCGCGGGCGTCGATCGGCAGTGCGCCGAACGAGCTCATGGCGTCGATGATCAGGCGCTTGCCGTGGCCTTTGATCACCTGGGCGATCTCGGGCAGCGGGTTGAGGATGCCGGTACTGGTTTCGCAGTGGATCAGCGCGACGTGGGTGATGGCCGGATCGGCGGCCAGCAGGCGGTCGACGTCGGCGGCGGTGGTCGGCTGGTCTTCGGCGGTTTCGAAGGTGCTGTAGGCACGGCCCAGCACTTTGCAGATCTTCGCCAGGCGCTGGCCATAGGCGCCATTGATCAGCACTAGGACCTTGCCGTCACGCGGCACCAGAGTGCCGATGGCCGCTTCCACGGCGAAGGTGCCGCTGCCTTGCAGGGGCACGCAGTGGTGGCTGGCGCTGCCGTCGATGATGGCCAGCAGTTGCTCGCAGACACTGGCAGTCAGTTGGTTGAAGTCGCGGTCCCAGGAGCCCCAGTCCACCAGCATGGCTTGGCGGGTGCGGATTGATGTGGTCAGGGGACCGGGGGTCAGCAGAATCGGGGCGTTGCTCATTCCGTTATTCCTCACAAGCGGTGGGCTGAAACTACGGGGCCTAGGTTGCAATTGGCGTTGCCATCAATCAAATTGTTTGTTGTTATCCGAGCTATAAGTAAGGCCGATAAATATGAACCTGTTCCAGTTGCGTGCCTTCGATGCCGTCGCCCGTGAGGGCAGCTTCACCCGTGCCGCCGCACGCCTGTTCATCAGCCAGCCGGCAGTGACCGGGCACGTGAAGGCGCTGGAGGAGCACTACCAGATCACCTTGCTGCGGCGTACCGCGCGGCGGGTTGAGTTGACCGAAGAGGGCACCCGCCTGGCAGCCATCACCCGCGCCATGTTCGGGCTGGCCGAAGAGGCGCAGGCCATGCTCGAGGCTAATCGCCAATTGCTGACCGGGCGCCTGGAGGTGGCGGCCGATGGCCCGCACCGGGTCATGCCGATGCTGGCGCTGCTGCGCGAGCGCTACCCGGGCATTACCGTCAACCTGCGCTTGGGCAATGCCCAGGAAACTTTGGCGGCATTGCTCAGCGAACATGCCGACGTGGCCGTGCTGACCGAGATCGAGCCGCGCAAAGGCCTGCATTTGCAGAACCTGTGCGAGTCGCGGTTGTGCGCCTTGCTGCCGGCGGGGCATGCCTGGGCCAGCGGCGAAGGTGATTTGCCGCTGGCCGAGCTGCACCAGCAGATCATGGTGTTGCGCGAGCCCAGCTCCACCACCCGGCGCACCTTCGACAAGGCCTGCAGCAAGGCCGCCGTGCAACCTCGGGTGCTGCTGGAGCTGGATAGCCGCGAGGCGGTGACCGAAGCGGTGGCCTCGGAGCTGGGCATTGGCGTGGTGTCGTCCACCGAAGTCGCCAATGACCCGCGGGTAGTGGCGCGCCCGCTGGCCGGTGACGGCCTGGTCAACCAGCACCTGATCGGCTGCCTGGAGCGCCGCCGTGAGCTGCGCCTGATCCAGGCGTTCCTCGGCCTGGCGGCAGGGCTGTGATGGCTGTTTTCAACGGGGCGGCCTAAGATGGCCGGCATTGAGCCGACAGGACCGTCGATGAGCGAGAAAGACACCATTTCCATGCAGCTGGTGCGCGAGGCGCTGTTGCAGACCTGCCCCGCTGGCGAGCCCGATATCGGCTTGCTGGCCCGGGCGGGTATCGCCGTCGAACAGCTGCACCTGCCTGCGGCGCGAGTCAGCGCCGAGTCCTATGCCCGGCTCTGGCGCCTGCTGGCGCGGCGCTGCAACGATGAGTTCTTCGCCATGGACCCGCGCGGTCTGCGCAGCGGCAGCCTGGCGTTCATGTGCCGTGCCAGCATGGGCCAGCCGACCCTGGGCGCTGGCCTGGAAACCGCGCTGGCGTTCCTGTCACTGATGCTTGAAGACCTGCAGCCAAGCCTGGTGCGCCAGCAAGGCCTGGCCGAAATCGTCATCAACGAGCCGCGTGACACACCGCGCCGCGCTTTCACCTATTTCACCTTCTGGATGATCGTGCACGGTGTGACCTGCTGGCTGGCCGGGCGGCGTATCCCGATCCTGGCCATCGATCTGCGCTGTGCCGAGCCGCCGTTCTGCGATGACTACCGGGTGATGTTTTCGGAAAACCTGCAGTTCGAGCGCCCGCGCACGCGCATGATCATCGCTGCCGAATGCCTTGAGCTGCCGCTGCGGCGCAGCGAAGAAGAACTGCAGCGTTTTCTGGCCGAGGCGCCGGGCAACATCCTGGTCAAGTACCGTGACCCGGCCAGCCTCGGGCGGCGCATTCGCACCGACCTGCTGCGCCTGGATCCGGGGCAGTGGCCCGATGGTGACAGCCTGGCGCGGCAGTTGTGCCTGTCGCCCTCTACCCTGCGCCGGCGGCTGGCCGAAGAGGGTCAGAATTACCAGGGGTTGAAGGACAGTGTGCGGCGTGAGCTGGCGATTGCCTGGCTGAGCCAGGAAGACGCAGCCATGAGCGAAATCGCCGAACGCCTGGGCTTTGCCGACAGCAGTTCGTTCTACAAGGCGTTTCGCAAGTGGTTCGGCTGCAACCCCGGGCATTACCGTGCGCTGATCCTCAAGCGCGGCAGTGGCGGCTAGGGGACCACGCCTTCCCGCTGCCGGCCGCCGCCGCTGGCAAGCATCGTGACGAGTCGATCACTGACCAGGAAATCGACGATGTCTCAACCTGCCTTGCATCCCAAGTTGCTTCACCCCGCCGAAGACTTCATCGCCCAAAGCTTGCCCGCCTGGTTGAAGGCGGCCAAGCCCAAGCAGCTTGCCAGGCTGCAACTGCGTTTCAATGCCTATCTTGCGAGTCAGCGGCAGATGGCAGGGTTCGCCGACCGCCTGCAGCCTCTGGACCGTTTTGCCAAGCAACTGTTCGAGCCTGCCTTGCGTCAGGACAGCCAGCTGAAGCTGCAGGTTGACCTGGACAAGCTGGTGTGGCGCGAAACACGCGCACGGCTGGATGTGAGAACCGGCTTGATCCCTGATTATCAACCGTACTTCGTGCGCATGCCGGCCTTGCAAAAGCTGTTGCAGAACTTCAAGGCCAACGAGTCCTTCTTCCTCGGCACCGCCTTGACCCTCCCGGGAGCCCACCAGGACGAGCAGGTGGTGAGCGAAGACATCGACCGGATTGTCAGCCTGTGCCGCCAGGTGGATGTCGGCAGCGCCTACCAGCGGCACCTGGCGCAGGTATTGACCCCTGACTATGAAAAAGCCCTGACCACCGACCGGCGCCTGGAACTGGCCGTGGCGGTCGAGATCGCGGCCATCAAGCAGCAGCTGGATCCGCAAGACCTGCTGCTGCTGCGTGTCGCGTGCAAGGATGAACACGCCGTGATCAAGGGGCCGCTGCAGCTGGAGATCGGTGCGCTTGAGGTCCTTGGCTGCCGGGTGGATGGCGCGCTGGCGGTTGAATTGATCGAGCAGTCCCGCCACCAGTCCACGTTTCCCTTCGGGGTACCTGGGCGCTTGAAAAGAGTGATCCTGTACACCCCTGACGATCAGGCGCAACCCCTGCGCGCGTTCACCAACTGGGATGAGGCGAACCGCGTCCTGGCCACGGCGATGGGCAACCAGGACTATCGGCAGGCATTCGTGCGGCGCATTGCCTTGGGTGATCGCGCCACTTGTGAGCAGGCCCTGGCCACACGCTTGCAGGATGCACAACCTGACCTGGAACCCCGCAGGGTGTTGGAAGCGGGGGACGGTTTTGCGTCGATGGCCGCCTGGCACATTCAGCGAATCAAGGCCGATGCACGTTTCCTTGCGGTGCCCACCGCCCAGGCCGATGACGCGGCTTCGGAGCAGCGCCTGGACGAGCTCAAAGGCGCCGGCCTGGTATTGCTCAACCTGGCGGGCCTGTTCGTGCCGGTCATCGGGGCTTTGCTGCTGGCGGACCTTGCCAGGCAACTGTTGACCGAAACTTTCGAGGGCGTGCGTGACTGGCAGTTGGGCCATCAGCATGAGGCCTTGACGCATATGCTTCAGGTGGCCTTCAGCGTGGCAACCACCGGTGCGGTGGTTGTCGGTGTCCATCTGGCCCGCAGCGCATTCGTCGAAACCTTGGAGCCGATTATCACCGAGGATGGCCGGCAACGGCTTTGGCGCAATGAGCTGGCGCCTTACCAGGACATTACACCACCAGTACAGCTGACGGAGCTCGACAACGGCTTGCTCGCCGAGGGTGAGCGCCATTGGTGGCGGTTGAATGGAGCCTTGTATCGGGTAAGGCAAACCGCCAATGGCGTCTGGCGCTTGCTGCATGCCGACGGTGAGGCAGCGTTCGGGCCGGTGCTGGAACGCTGCTCTGCGCGTGGCTGGCGGCTGGCTTATGAGCGGCCACTGGAATGGCAGGGCGCCGCGCTGTTGCTCGGGCGGCTCTGGCCGGCTGCGGCCGCGATGGACGCTGTGCGGGTGGAGCAGGTGCTGAAAGTCGCGGATGTCGACGAGGCCTACCTGCGTGGCCTGCTGGTGGAGCGGCGAGCGATGCCAGTGCAGCTGCGCGATACCTTGCAGCGCTTTGCCGTGGACGCGCGCGCGCAAGCCTTTTTCAGCCGGCTGGAAGCGGGGGAGGCCGATACCGATTCCGACTTGTGGCAATGGTGCATCGAAAGGCTGCAGCTGCAGGATGAAACCGTCGAAGAACAGGCGCTGTCGATCGGTGACGCGGCAATCGAGTTGCGTGAGGCGATGCTCGAGCATTTCTCCAGGCTTTACCTGGCTGACGACCCGCTGCTGGGATTGATCCAGCGCGACTTCCCTACGCTGCCAGAAGCCTATGCCCTCGATGTGCTGGAGCAGGCCACCGAGGCTGTACGCTTACGCATGCAGGCAGAGTCCCGTCTGCCGCTGGCATTGGCTGAGCAGGCGCGGGTGGCCCTGCAACTGGCGCGCCTGACCCGCATGCGCGAAGCGTTGTACCTGCAAGGCAGTTACCGGCCGGAAGTGGTGGCGCTGGCCTTTGCCCTGCTGCGTCGGCATGGCCCCGGCGCTGCCGGGTTCAACCTGGTGTTGCGTCGTGACCCGTATGCTGGGGCGGCGATGGAACGGCTGTTCGCCGAGACCGACCTTGAGCAGGACGTGGTGCTGGTCAGGCGGGAAGGGCGCTTCCAGCTCTACAACGACAGAGGCTTGCCGGATGAGCGCGAGGTCGCCGCCCCCCAGGGGCTGTTCGAGGTGCTGGCCGCTTGCCTGCCCGTGGAATACCGGGTGCGACAGGGTTGGAATGGCACCGATGCGCCGACCAGAATCCGCGAGCAGATGCAGGCCTGGCTACCCGGTGACCGGCAGGCCCTGCTGCGCCTGCTCGGCTGGCGGGAGGCAAGGCCCATGGCATCGCCCATGCAGCGTTTGGCCGATGGCCGAGCGGGCTATCCACTGGGTGGCTGCCAGTCGTGCATCGGCTCGCCGGAGCGCGTGGTGCGGCAGCGGGTGCGCGCGTTGTATCCCGGTATCGGGGATGCCGGCGTCGATCGCTATGTCCAGAGCCTGTTGGACATGCGCGGGGGCCTGTTCGAGAGCCTGCTGCGTGTCGAGCAGGAATACCGCCGCCTGGACGACAGCTTGCTGGCCTGGGTTGAAGAGGTGGCGGGCAGCGCCAGCCGCGCACGCCGACGCGTCGCAGATTCGTTGCGGCGTGCCTGGCAGATGCGCAGCGACCGCGCCGTCGGGGCTATCAGCAACGATGCGGTGCTCAGCCTGAGCATCGTCGCCGTACCGGTGGGCAGCCTGCCCGTGTTGCCGGTCGGGACGGACTTCTCGCACGTGTCGGAATTGACCCTGTCGGCGCTCGGTCTGGATGCCATCCCGTCGGGGTTCCTCGCTTGCTTCCCCGATCTACTGTGCCTGGACATGAGCGACAACGCCTTGCGCGCGTTACCTGCGGGGCTGGAGCGGTTGACCGCCTTGCGCCAGTTGCTGATGCCGCGCAACCGTATTCGTATCTCGGAGCCGCAGGCCAATGTGCTGACCGGCCTGGCGCACTTACGTTCGCTGGACCTGAGTGACAACCCGCTCGGCGACATCAGGCTACAGTTCGAGCGGTTACCCAGCTTGCGGATCCTGCGCTTGAACCGGGTACAGATGACGGCGCTGCCCCGGGGCCTGGAGTGGTGTGGCCTGTTGGTGTTCGCCGACCTTCGCAACAACCAGATAACCGAGTTGCCGGCAACTTTGTTCCAGGCCCCGTTGCAGTTGCGCCGTGCCATGCACCTGGAAGGCAATGCGCTGCCAGTGCAGGATCTCGATCGCCTTTATGCCGTCGAACGCCTGCTGGCCACACCCCGCCCGCAACGGCACGCTCCGGCCCGGGAAGAATGGCTGCAGACTCTGGACTCAGCGGCGCGGCAGGAGCAGCAAGGGAAATGGGATGCGCTGAATGCCGAGCCCGGCAGCCTGGCTTTCTTCGAGCTGCTCAGGCAACTGACGACCACGGCCGAATTCAGCAAGGCGCCGGCCGAACTCGGGTTCAGGGTATGGGCAATGCTGGATGCCGCCCATGCCGATACCGCCACGCGCATAGCGCTGTTTGACCTGGCAGCGGAGCCCACCACCTGTGTGGACAGCGTTTCCACCGTGTTCAGCCGCCTTGAGGTGCGCATGCATGTCGAGCAGGCCACCCGCGGCGGCGACCCGATTTCGACCCGCGCGGCACGCCTGCAGTTGGCCAAGCGGCTGTTTCGCGTGCACTGGGTAGAGAAAATCGCCCGACGCGAAATCGACGCCCGCTACCAGGATGGACGCTGGAGCCGCGGGGACCATGATGAAGAGGAGGTGGAGGTCAATCTTGCCTACCTCAGCGGCTTGGCCCAGCGCCTGGACCTGTTGGGCCAACCTCGCCATATGCAGTTTGGCAGGCTGGCCAACGTGTCGTCTCTGCAACTGGAGGAGGCTTTCAAGGAAGTGCTGGAGGTGGAGGCGGGCGAGCAACGCATCGTGTTCATCAGCGAGCGTGATTTCTGGCTGCCGGTACTGCGGGCAGAGCATGCGGACGACTTCGAAAACCTGGAAACGCAATTCACCCTGCGGCTGGAAACACTGGACGAGCAAAGGGAGGCCTTGACCAGTGACGAGTACTGGAACCTGAGCAACGCCCTGCGCGATGAGCGCGAGCAGGCCCTGGCCAGCCTTGCCCAGCGCCTTACGCACGAAGCGTTCATGGTGCCAGAGGCAAAGTGACGGCGCTTCACGGGCGGTACGCAGTGTGCCGCCCTGCTTCTACCGCAGGGGTTCCCTCTGCGCAAGCGCCGGCAGGTTGCACACCATGCGTGGCTTTCGACAGTCATCCAGGGACCTGCCATGACCCGCGAACCACACGCACCACAGCCCGCCTCTGCGTCTTCCAGCCACTTGCACGACGGTTTCATCGGTGACCGGTTGCCTGCCTGGCTCAAACAGGCCACGCAAAGCCAGATACGCACCTTGCGCGAAAGCCTGGAGGCCCATCATGCCACCCAGGCCCGGTTGCGCGGGATCACCCTGGCGTTGCCGTCACCACAGCAGTTCGCCGAACGGCAATTCGCCAGTTTGTTGCGCGAGCCGCTGCCGGGCGACGTGGCGTTCTGGCAGTTGGAGTGGCTGGAGGTTTCCCATCGTTTTTCGTCCACGCTCGGCGCTGAGCCGCAATTTCCCACTTACGGGCAACGGCGTGAAAGCGGCTTGCTCCGCCTGATGCGCAACTTTGCCGCCAGCAACGATTTCTACCTGGGAACTGGATTGGTCGCGCCGGGGCAGGAACGGGTACTTTCGCGGGGCACCGATGAACTGGTCGAGGCGTGCCGCAAGCTCGATGCCGGGCGCCTGTATCAGCAGGAACTGGACCGTACTTTCGATGCCGCGGCACAGCACATCTTGTGTGAGGACAAGCGCTCCGGGCTGCGCCTGGCCGTGCAGGTTGCCGCGCTGAAAGGCGAGATCACCGAGCCGGTCAAGGAGGCATTGCACGCCTTGGTGGATGAACCCGCGGATCGGCGATCCGCCAGCCTCACGGGTCACCCGGGCCTGCTCGAAGCCCTCGGTTGCCCAGTGGCGGATGGTGTGTGGATTCAACTTCGCGACACGCATGGGCAAACGCAGGGCGGCGTGCTCTACCTGCCCAGCGACCCGGTACAGGCGTTGCGACACTTCGACAGCCATGCCTCGATCAACAGCGCGCTGGTGGCCGAGCTGCGCCATGAACCCTATCGCCAGGCGTTCAGCCAGTTGATCGGCCTGGATCAGCGTGCCGGGTTCATGCACAAGCTGCGGGCCCGACTGGAGGATGACCAGCCGGACCTGGAACTCGATGGCAGCGTGCCGCAGCATGACATTTTCCAGGCGCTGGCTGCACAGCAGACAAACCGGGTGAAGCAGGATGGCCGCCTGTTGCTGGTGCCGACCGCCGATGCCGATGAAGCCGCATCGCGTGAGCAGCATGAGGCGTGGAAGGCCGCCGGCCTCGATGTGCTCAACCTCGCGGGCCTGTTCATTCCTGTGGTGGGCGGGTTGCTGCTCGGGCAACTGGTGGCCCACACCCTCTCGGAGGTTTTCGAGGGCACGCAGGACTGGTTGCGAGGCCATCAGCACGAGGCGCTGGAGCACATGCTGGGCGTTGCCGAGATACTGGCGGGCACCGCCGCGACGGTGGCGGGCGTCACCTTCTTGCGCAGCGCGTTCGTCGCGGCGCTGGAGCCGGTAAGGCTCGCCAATGGGGCGGGGCGTTTGTGGTCCCGAGATCTGGCAGCCTTTGCCTCGACCCCTGAAACGATCACCTTGGGTGCGGACGGGGCCTATGCCGATGGCGAGCGCCGCTGGATGAAGGCCGACGGGGTCTTCTACGAGGTTCATCGGCCCGACCCCGATGGCCCCTGGCGTCTGCGCCACCCCGGTCGCGAAGAGGCGTACGGCCCGGTCGTGCTGCACAATGGCGAACGCAGCTGGCGCCTGATGCACGATGAGCCGCAGCGTTGGCGCGACCCTGCGAAAATGCTCGATACCCTTTGGCCGCGCGATCAACCTTTCGATGGTCAGCAGGCGCAGCGAATCTTGCGCATGGCCGGCATCGATGAGGACGAACTACGCGGCCTGCTGGTGGAAAACCGGCGAACGCCCGCCACCTTGCGGGAAACCCTCAGGGCATTCGATGCCGATGCCCGCATCGACACGTTCTTCCGCAACCTGGAACGCGACACTGTCTCCGATCAGGACTTGCAGCTGCTGGCCTGGTGCGAGGCCCGACCGGGCAGCGTAAAGGGGCGTGCGGCAGTGCTAGCGGACCGGCCAAGGTCGAGCGACCTGCTGTTCGCACGGCTGACACGCCTGCCCGAATCGGCGGAGCCTTTGCTCAAGCCGCTGATGGCGCTGGGGCTGCCTGAGCCCTATGCGCGCGATCTGGCCGACGGAGCAAGTCACGACGCTCGCCAGCTGTTCGTCAGTGGTGGAAAGTTGCCGCAAAGCCTGGCCACCCAGGCCAGGTCGTTGTGCTCGCTGGCGAAGGTGAGCAGGGCGTTGGCAGGGTTTTATCTGTCGAGCGCATATAGCGATGAAACGGGCATGCTGGTGTTGGCATTGCTGAATGTCGAGGCCATTGATGCGTTCAGCCTGGCGTTGAGCAATGCTGCTGCCGATGCCGTGGCGTTGCAGCGCATCGGTTCGGTTGGCGATGCAGCCGAGCAGCGGGAGCTGGTGCGTGAGCAAGGGGTCTTTGCCCTGTATGACGGGCAGGGCCGAAAACTCGCGATGCAGCCACCTGCTTCCTCGTGCATCTTCCAGGCTGTGCTGGCCGCGCTCGAATCGCGCAACCTGCTGGGCCGTTTGGGCCTGGCCGAGAACGCCAATGCCGAGCGCCTGCGCGAGAAGCTCATGGCGCACCTGGGTACCCATGAGGAAATCGCCCGCATGCTGGGCTGGGCGCCGACGGAGCGCTGGTTCAACCCCGGGCAGCGCCTTGCCGATGGCCGCGTCGGGTACCTGCTCAGCGGGCGCGCGGCACTGCCCACCACACCCAGGGAACAACTGCGGGCCGGCCTGAGGCGATTCTTCCCGGGGCTGGGCGATTCGCTGGAAACGCAAGTTGACCGCTGGCTGCTGCAGAATGTGCCGGTCGCCGATGCGCTCATGGCGCTGCAGGACGATCATGAGCAGTTGAACCGCGCGCTCAATGGTTGGGTGTCGGCTGCGCTGAGTGACACATTGCGGGCGCGACGCCAGCTGTTCGCCGAACGATTGCTGCGTGCCTGGCAGGCGCTTGGCGACCATGTGGTGGTCGACAGTGATGGCAAGCGCCAGGGGCTACGCCTGGTTCTGAATGATCTGCCAACCGATTCGTTGCCGGTCATGCCTGCCCCTATCGATTTCTATCACGTCACCACCCTGGTACTGAGCGAGACGGCCATCGGGGTGGTGAACGAGGAGTTTCTGCGGGCATTCACCTACCTGCAGGAGCTGGACCTGAGCCACAACCAGCTGTTGCGCTGCCCGCGCGGGCTTGGCTACCTGACCAACCTGCGCCGGTTGCGTCTGGGGCATAACCGCATTCGCCTGGATGCCCATGCCATCGAAGCATTGAACGGGTTGCCGCTGCTCAGCCACCTCGACCTGAGCTACAACAGCCCGCTGGGGGTGTACGAAATGCGCTTCCATCACCTGCCTCATCTGATCGAGCTGAATTTGCGTCGCTGCGGGCTCAGCGAGTGGCCCAGAGGGATCGAGCTGTGTGGCTTCCTGCAACGAGCCGACCTCCGTGACAATTTCCTGCGGGGTGTGCCTGACGGCGTGCTGGCCATGCCGCTGGAGTTTCGCCAGCGCATCCTGGTCGATGGCAACCGCCTGAGCATGGCCGATTACGGCAAGCTGTATGCCTTGGAGCCGCTGCTGGAGGACCCGGAGGAAGAGATCGGCCGAGCCTGGTGGGTCGGTTCCGACTCCGCCAGCCATGGGCGTGGTGAGCTTTGGGACCGGCTGAGCAGCCGAGACGAAAATGCCCGCCTGTTCGATCTGCTGGAGCTTCTGCAAGGCCTGGCGGACTACAGCTGGCCCAAGGCTTATCTGTTGCGCATGGGCTGGCAGTGCCTGTCGATGATGGAGACAGACGCCGAATTCGCTCGCCAGGTGCAACTGGCGGCAGCCGGTGCGGTAAAGGATGACAACGGTGCCATCGACCTGTTCAGCCGACTGTTGCGTCTGCATGCCGAGCGCGACGCGGCGGGCGATGGTGCTCAGACCCATGGTCCGAAGTTGCTGGCGTTGGGGCGCGCCTTGCAACGCCTGGACCGCCTTGATGAGTATGTCGAGGCCGAGCGGCAAAACCTTGAAGGCTTCGCCGAACCGGCAGTACTGGCGACGTTGGCAATGCGCTACAGGGTGCGCTTGCGCACCAGGCTCAGGTTGCCGTTCCAGCCTGCCAGAATGCGCCTCAGGGCGGCAGCCGTAGGGTTGAGCGAGCATCGGCTGCAGGCGGCAGAGGCAGCCGTGGGAAGGGCGGACGTTCTCGATGATGTAGTGGCCGACTTGTGCACGCGCGCGTTCTGGCAGCGCTTTTTGCAACAGCACTTTGCGCAGCCGTTCAACGACCTGGAGCAACTCGCCGGTGAGCAGCGGGCGGCACTGGCGGTAAGGCGCGATGAACTCGGTGAAGCACAGTATCTGAACCAGGCACAGGCACTGGATGCGCAGCTGCAGGCCGATCGGCTGGCGTTGCAACTGCAACTGACCCGGCACTACGTGATCAGCCTGGAGCGCGCACCGGGCTGATGGCCACCGGCCAAACCGGTCATCCAGTTTGACAACTTAGGCCATTGCCGCGACGCCAGCGCGGCGCGAACATCGTCGGACCGATGGTTCAACTCCAAAAACAAGAAACCAGGAGTCCGACGATGCGCGATTACACCGAGGCCGCTCGTGCGTTCGACCATGGCCAGGCTGCTGCTGCGGCGCTGCATGGCAACCTTGAAGCCCTCAATGCCTGTGTCGAATGTTGCGACCGCCATGCCGGTGAGGGCAAGACCGCACTGGTCTGGGAAGACCGCGAGGGCAAGAGTGCACGGTTGAGCTTCGATCAGTTGCAAACACTGGCTGCCCGTTTCGCCAATGTGCTCCAAGCGCAAGGCGTTGGTGCGGGTGACCGGGTCGCCGGGCTGATGCCGCGCACCCCCGAACTGCTGGTCACCATCCTCGCCACCTGGCGCCTCGGGGCGGTGTACCAGCCACTGTTCACCGCGTTCGGCCCCAAGGCCATCGAACATCGCCTGGAGCAGTCCCACGCCCGCGTGGTCGTCACCGACAGCCTCAACCGCGCCAAGCTGGACGATGTGCACGCCTGCCCGACCATCATCACCGTCAACGCCCGAAGTGGCGAGCTGGACTTCCAGCAATGCCTGGACAATGCCGTAGACAAATGCGAGCCGGTCATGTGCTCGGGCAACGACCCGTTCCTGCTGATGTTCACTTCCGGCACCACCGGCCCGGCCAAACCGCTGGAAGTGCCGCTGCGTGCCATCGTCGCGTTCCAGGGCTACATGCGTGATGCCATCGACCTGCGCCCCGAGGACAACTTCTGGAACCTGGCCGACCCGGGCTGGGCCTATGGCCTGTATTACGCGGTCACCGGCCCGCTGTCGCTGGGCCATGCCACCACCTTCTACGATGGCCCGTTCAGTGTTGAAAGCTGCGCGCGGGTGATCGACAAGCTGGGCATCACCAACCTGGCCGGCTCGCCCACCGCGTACCGCCTGCTGATTGCCGCCGGGGATGACTTCTCGGCACCGATCAAGGGCCGCCTGCGGGTGGTCAGCAGTGCCGGCGAACCGCTCAACCCGGAAGTGATCCGCTGGTTCGCCGACGAACTGGGCGTGACCATCCACGACCACTACGGGCAGACCGAACTGGGCATGGTGCTGTGCAACCACCATGGCCTGCAGCACCCGGTACACCTCGGCTCGGCCGGCTTTGCCATCCCCGGCCACCGCATTGTGGTGCTGGACGAGCAGGCCAACGAACTGCCAGCCGGCCAGCCGGGCATCCTCGCGGTCGACCGCGAGCAGTCGCCGCTGTGCTGGTTCGCGGGCTACCACGGCCTGCCGACCAAAGCCTTCGTCGGCAAGTACTACCTCAGCGGTGACACCGTCGAGCTGAACCAGGATGGCAGCATCAGCTTCGTCGGCCGCAGCGACGATGTGATCACCACCTCCGGCTACCGGGTCGGCCCGTTCGACGTCGAGAGCGCACTGATCGAGCACCCAGCGGTAATCGAAGCGGCGGTGATTGGCAAACCGGACCCGGAACGTACCGAGCTGATCAAGGCCTTCGTGGTGTTGGCAAGCGGTTACCAGGGCAACGCCGAGCTTGAAGAGGCTTTGCGCCAGCACGTGCGCCAGCGCCTGTACGCCCATGCCTACCCAAGGGAAATCGAATTCGTCAGCGAGCTGCCCAAGACCCCGAGCGGCAAGCTGCAACGCTTCATCCTGCGCAACCAGGAAGTCGCCAAACAACAAGCGCAACAGGCCACCCCTGCCAGCGCCTGAAAGGAACCGATCATGCAGATAGCCAACAAACACTTCATCGTCAGCGGCGCCGCCTCCGGGCTGGGCGCTGCCACCGCGCAGATGCTGGTCGAGGCCGGCGCCAAGGTCATGCTGGTCGACCTCAATGCCCAGGCCGTCGAAGCCAAGGCCCGCGAGCTGGGCGAAAACGCCCGTTTCGCGGTGGCCGACATCAGCGACGAGCAGGCCGCCCAGGCGGCGGTCGATGCGGCCGTCAGCGCCTTTGGCAGCCTGCACGGGCTGGTCAACTGCGCCGGCATCGTCGGTGCCGAGAAAGTGCTGGGCAAGCAGGGCCCGCATGGCCTCGCCAGCTTTGCCAAGGTCATCAACGTCAACCTGATCGGCAGCTTCAACCTGCTGCGCCTGGCTGCCGCGGCCATGGCCGAAGGGGCTGCCGATGAGGCGGGCGAGCGCGGGGTGATCATCAACACCGCCTCCATCGCCGCCTATGACGGCCAGATCGGCCAGGCGGCCTACGCTGCATCCAAGGGCGCCATCGCCAGCCTGACCCTGCCGACCGCCCGCGAACTGGCGCGCTTCGGCATCCGTGTGATGACCATTGCCCCGGGCATCTTCGAAACGCCGATGATGGCCGGCATGACCGAGGAAGTACGCGCCTCGCTGGCCGCCGGCGTGCCATTCCCACCGCGCCTGGGTCGCCCGCAGGAGTACGCCGCGCTGGCCCGCCACATCATCGAGAACAGCATGCTCAACGGCGAGGTGATCCGCCTCGACGGTGCACTGCGCATGGCTGCCAAGTAAGGAGAGCGAACATGACCCTCGCCAATGACCCGATCGTTATCGTCAGCGCCGTGCGCACGCCCATGGGCGGCCTGCAGGGCGACCTCAAGAGCCTGACCGCGCCGCAGCTGGGCAGCGCCGCCATTCGTGGTGCCGTCGAGCGCGCCGGCATCGATGCCACCAGTGTCGAGCAGGTGCTGTTCGGCTGCGTGCTGCCAGCAGGCCAGGGCCAGGCACCGGCGCGCCAGGCCGCGCTGGGCGCCGGGCTGGACAAGCACACCACCTGCACCACCCTGAACAAGATGTGCGGTTCGGGCATGCAGGCGGCGATCATGGCCCATGACCTGCTGCTGGCCGGCACCGCCGATGTGGTGGTGGCCGGTGGCATGGAAAGCATGACCAACGCACCGTACCTGCTGGACAAGGCCCGTGGCGGCTACCGCATGGGCCACGGCAGGATCATTGACCACATGTTCATGGACGGCCTGGAAGACGCCTACGACAAGGGCCGCCTGATGGGCACCTTTGCCGAAGACTGCGCCCAGGCCAATGCCTTCAGCCGCGAAGCCCAGGACCAGTTCGCCATCGCCTCGCTGACCCGCGCCCAGGACGCTATCAAGAGCGGTCGCTTTGCTGCCGAGATCGTGCCGGTCGAGGTCACCGAGGGCAAGGAGAAGCGCGTCATCAAGGACGACGAACAACCGCCCAAGGCGCGCCTGGACAAGATCCCGCAGCTCAAGCCGGCCTTCCGCGAAGGCGGCACGGTGACCGCCGCCAACTCCAGCTCGATTTCCGACGGCGCTGCGGCGCTGGTGCTGATGCGCCGCTCCGAAGCCGACAAGCGCGGCCTCAAGCCGCTGGCGGTGATCCACGGCCACGCCGCCTTTGCCGACACCCCGGCACTGTTCCCGACCGCGCCGATCGGTGCCATCGACAAATTGATGAAACGCACCGGCTGGAACCTGGCCGAGGTCGACCTTTTCGAAATCAACGAGGCCTTCGCCGTGGTCACCCTGGCGGCCATGAAGCACCTCGACCTGCCGCACGACAAGGTCAATATCCATGGCGGCGCCTGCGCCCTCGGCCACCCGATCGGCGCTTCCGGCGCGCGCATTCTGGTGACCCTGCTGTCTGCCCTGCGCCAGAACAACCTGCGCCGTGGCGTGGCGGCCATCTGCATTGGCGGTGGCGAGGCCACGGCCATGGCTGTCGAATGCCTGTACTGAGGTGAACCATGCTGGTAACTGACGAGCAACAACAGATCGCCGATGCGGTACGCGCCTTTGCCCAGGAGCGCCTGAAGCCGTTTGCCGAGCAATGGGACAAGGAACACCGCTTCCCCAAGGAGGCCATCGAGGAGATGGCCGAGCTGGGCCTGTTCGGCATGCTGGTGCCGGAGCAGTGGGGCGGCAGCGACACCGGCTACGTGGCCTATGCCATGGCACTGGAGGAAATCGCCGCCGGTGACGGCGCCTGTTCGACCATCATGAGCGTGCACAACTCGGTGGGCTGTGTGCCGATCCTGCGTTTTGGCAGCGAGCAGCAGAAGGAGCAGTTCCTCACCCCGTTGGCCAGCGGTGCGATGCTCGGCGCCTTCGCCCTGACCGAACCGCAGGCCGGCTCCGACGCCAGCAGCCTGAAGGCCCGTGCACGTCTGGACGGCGACCACTACGTGCTCAATGGCAGCAAGCAGTTCATCACCTCCGGGCAGAACGCCGGGGTGGTGATCGTGTTCGCCGTGACCGACCCGGACGCCGGCAAGCGCGGCATCAGTGCCTTCATCGTGCCCACCGATTCGCCGGGCTACCAGGTGGCGCGGGTCGAGGACAAGCTCGGCCAGCACGCCTCCGATACCTGCCAGATCGTTTTCGATAATGTGCGTGTGCCGGTAGCCAACCGCCTGGGCGTCGAAGGCGAGGGCTACAAGATCGCCCTGGCCAACCTCGAAGGCGGCCGCATCGGCATCGCCTCGCAGGCGGTGGGCATGGCCCGCGCGGCGTTCGAAGTGGCGCGCGACTACGCCAACGAGCGGCAGAGCTTTGGCAAGGCGCTGATCGAGCACCAGGCGGTGGCCTTCCGCCTGGCCGACATGGCGACCAAGATTGCCGTGGCCCGGCAGATGGTGCTGCACGCCGCTGCGCTGCGCGATGCCGGGCGCCCGGCGCTGGTGGAGGCGTCGATGGCCAAGCTGTTTGCCTCGGAAATGGCCGAAAAGGTCTGTTCGGATGCCTTGCAGACCCTGGGCGGTTATGGCTATCTGAGTGACTTCCCGCTGGAGCGGATCTACCGCGACGTTCGGGTTTGCCAGATCTACGAAGGCACCAGCGACATTCAGCGCATGGTCATTGCGCGCAATCTTTGAAGGAGCAGACTGCATGGCATTCGAAACCATCCTGTTGGACATCCACGGCAAGGTCGGCCTGATCACCCTCAACCGCCCGCAGGCGCTGAACGCGCTGAACGCGCAGATCGTCGGCGAGATCAACCAGGCCCTGGACCAGCTCGAGCGCGATCCGAACATCGGCTGCGTGGTGCTGACCGGTTCCGCCAAGGCCTTTGCCGCTGGCGCCGACATCAAGGAAATGGCCGAGCTGCAATACCCGCAAATCTACGTTGACGACCTGTTCAGCGATTCCGACCGCATTGCCAACCGGCGCAAGCCGATCATTGCCGCGGTGTCCGGTTTTGCCCTGGGCGGCGGCTGCGAGCTGGCGATGATGTGTGACTTCATCCTGGCGGCGGACAATGCCAGGTTCGGCCAGCCGGAAATCAACCTTGGCGTGCTGCCGGGCATGGGCGGCACCCAGCGCCTGACCCGTGCGGTGGGCAAGGCCAAGGCCATGGAACTGTGCCTGACCGGCCGCCTGATGGGGGCTGAGGAAGCTGAGCGTGCTGGCCTGGTGGCGCGTATCGTGCCGCAGGCGGAGCTGGTGGAAGAGGCGCTGAAGGTGGCCGCGACCATTGCAAGCAAGTCGATTCCGGTGAGCATGATGGTCAAGGAGAGCGTCAACCGTGCGTTCGAAGTCACCCTAAGCGAGGGTGTGCGCTTCGAGCGGCGGGTGTTCCATGCGGCGTTTGCTACCGAAGACCAGAAAGAGGGGATGGCTGCGTTCATTGCCAAGCGCGAGGCGCAGTTCAAGGACCGCTGATTGGAATCGGCGTTGCCGTTGCTTTTGCTTTTGCTTTTGTTTTTGCTTCTAAGCGCACGGTAGCTCAGGCGCCGCCGATTGCGACTTCAGGAGGCCGAGCGAAGGGACTGCGGAGGGAGGTGACGGGCATGGATGCCCGTCAAGCGCTGAGGCCCCATGGATGGGGCCTGCAGCGCGTACTCCCGGGAGCAGGCCCGTAGCGAGGGGACCCCGGAGCGCAGCGTAGGGGCCGGATGATAGGAGCCAGCGTTTTTTGGTTACTTTTTGTCGCGTTTGACAAAAAGTGACCCGCCGTAAGGGCGGAAAGGTGAATAAGCGCCACCTTCGAGAATGAATGTTGACCTTGTTGTTGATGCCCACGCTTGAAAGCGAAGAGCGAAGAGCGAAGAGCGGAAAAGTACTGGTCTTGATCTCGCGCATAGTCCATTTACGATGGCGACGCTTACTCACCTTTTCGCCCTTACGGCGAGTCACTTTTTGTCAAACGCGACAAAAAGTAACCAAAAAACGCTGCGCTCCCATCATCCGGCCCCTCCGCTACGCTACGGGGTTCCCTCGCGCCGGTCTTGCTCCCGGGAGGACGCGCTGCAGGCCCCATCCATGGGGCCTCAGCGCTTGACGGGCATCCATGCCCGTCACCTCCCTCCGCAAGACCTCTGCTCGGCCTCCTGAAGTCGCGAAGATCAAGATCAAGATCAAGATCAAGAGCCAGAGCCAGAGCCAGAGCCAGAGCAGAGGGCGCCGACTGGCGGAATGTGGGCAACGGAAGCAAATTCGCACCCAATTGCAGTTGCTCCACGCGACGCGGCGCCTTAGACTGCCGCCCCCTGTAAAAGAGTGCCGGTTGGCGCTTGAAGAATTCCGCTGCCGATGCCAAGGCGTCGGCGGCACCCGAATCGCCCAAATGCACATTTTTTCATAGAGAAATCGATGACCAAGGAACAGTTGCTGGCCATGTCGGCCGATGACTACATGAACGCTGACCAGCTGGCTTTCTTCGCTGGCCTGCTGCAGGCGATGAAAGTCGAAACCCATGAACGCATCGAGCTGAGCCGTGCCACCATCGAAGGCCTGGACACCCCGTCGGATCCTGCCGACGTGGCTTCGGTCGAAGAAGAGCGTAGCTGGCTGGTGAACGCCATCGACCGCGACCAGCGCCTGCTGCCGCAGCTGGAAATGGCCCTGGACCGTATTGCCGACGAAAGCTTCGGCTGGTGCGATGACAGCGGTGAACCAATCGGCCTGAAGCGTCTGCTGATCAGCCCGACCACCAAGTACTGCATCGAAGCCCAGGAGCGCCACGAGCAGCTCGACCGCCATCAGCGCCAGGTGTAACCCCGCGCGGTGTGCCAAGCCCCACGGAGCGATCCCTGGGGCTTTTTGCGTTTCTTTCCGGCAGCGGTTTTGTTGCCCCGTACGTAACACTGCTGTACCGGGATGCGCTGTTTTCGCGCCTTACGCAGGCGTATCATGGCTTTATCGTTAGGGTGCTAATTAAATTCCGGAGGGAATGATGAATAGCCGGGTCGATGTAGCCGTGATGATTGGTTCGGGGGTGCCCGCCACACTGCGTGCGCTGGGTAAACGCATCTGCTGGGTGGTACTGGTCAATGGCGAACGCCGTGGTACCGCATTCGCCACGCGAGAAGAAGCGCTGGAGTGCCAGGCGGCCTGGCAGCAGCAGTTGAAGAAGGGCCTGGCGGCCTGAGTGTAGTGAGTACTGCCGACGAGCGAACGGGTGTTGTTCAGGGCGTTCCCCTGTAAGAAATGTACTTTGCCTCTCGACGAATTTCGGTGTTTTCGTGCATATTCTTCCCCCAGTAATGCGTTGATGGATTGCAGGGCCCGTTCTCACGTGCGCTCTGGCATTGCCTGCCGCATCTTTTCTGGCGGTTTTGCTGTCAGACATTACGCTTCCCGAATGGGAATATGCCGAAAGCCTGTATTTGAGGCCATATCTGGCAAGCCAGAGTAAAGATTCCTGCACGCTGCATCGCCAGCGTGCACAGACATTTCGCATATCGCTTCATTACTCTTTTCGCCTATCGATAAGAAATGGCCGTGCCTCACCGAGCTTGGGTGAGGGCGGGTTGTAACCGGTTGAGGATTACTTCATTGGCAGTCAGCACTCTTGATACCCATGCGTTGTTCGCCCTGGGCGACTTGCGCGGTAAATTGGCCCAGCTGTTTCAGGGCCGCTTTGTCTATGTCACCGAACAGAGTCCCGAAGGCCTGTACATGGCCGAAATCGACACCGAAAGCGCATTGGTCGTCGATGACAAGCAGCGGTTGGAACTGAAGGTCGGCGACCACTTTCGCGCCGCCGTACTGCCCAGTCGCGAAGGCGGCAAACTGGAAATGCGCTTTCGCGAAATCAAGCTGAACGTATATGGCGTGGGCGACTATGCCTTCGTCTCGGTGCCCGAAGGCGAGGGCATCGTGTTCCGTGAAGGCCACGGTGTGATGCTGGTGTTCGCCGCTCAGCAACAAGTGCAGGAAGGCCTGGGCAAGTTGCTCAAGGCGGTGACCGGCAAGGTTGCCAAATGGCGCAAAGGTGAGCTGACCACCTTCAAGGCCAGTGAATGACCCACAGTGACGACGCGCCCGCCACGCGTGCCGAGTTCCATCGCCAGCACCAGGCGGATGCCGTGGCCGAGGCCGAGCGTTTGCTGGCCAGGCGCGGAGAGTTGCAGGGCGCCTGGTTGAACTGGGTGGCAGGGGAATTGTATCGCCTCGGCCCGCCGCCTTATGCGGCCATGGTCCGGCGCGAGTTGCAGCGCCTGGCCCAAGGGTGAGGCGGCAACCTTTCAGTTACCGCGATCGCGGCCGCTGCTCACTTCTTCAGGTACCGGCTCTTTCGCCATGCGCTTGCGGAACAGCGCTGCCCGGGCCAGCAACAGTGTGGTCACCGGTACGGTGATCGACAGCAGGATCGGAATCAGCCAGGCGTGCAGCACCGGGGCGTCCTTGAGCCAGGAAAAGTAGACGATCGAGGCCAGTGCCACGCACCAGGCACCAATGGTCGAGGCCAGTGCCGGCGGGTGCATGCGCTGGAAGTAGTCCTTCAGCCGCAACAGGCCCACGGCACCGATCAGGGCGAACAGGCTGCCGGTCAGCAGCAGCGCGGCAGTGACCAGCTCCAGCCAGAACGGGAGTTGCAGGGTTTCAGTCATTCGATCACCTCACCGCGCAGCAGGAACTTGGCCAGGGCAAACGAGCCAACGAAACCGAACAGCGCAATCAGCAGGGCACCTTCGAAGTAGGTGTCACTGGCATAACGGATTCCCAGTACCAGCATGGTCAGCATGGCCAGGATGTACAGGTAGTCCAGCGCCAGCACCCGGTCCTGGGCGGACGGGCCGCGGAACAGCCGGACAAGCGCCAGGGCCATGGCCAGGGCGAAGATGAACAGGCTGGCGAGGACAGCATTGGCGAGCAGGCCTGTCATTGGAAAATCTCCATCAGCGGGCGTTCGTAGGTGTCCTTGAAGTGCTGGATGAAGGCCGCCTCATCGTCCAGGTCGAACACATGCAGCAGCAACACGCTGCGGTCCAGCGCCAGCTCGGACCAGACCGTGCCGGGCACTACCGTGGTAATCATCGACAACGCCGCCAGGCCATGCGGGTCGCGCAGGGCCAGCGGGATGTGCACGAACGCCGAGCGTGGCGGCTGCTTGCCAGCGCGCAGCACGCCACGGGCAACCAGCAGGTTGGACATGATCACATCGATGCCGACCCGGCCAATCAGCCGGGCGATGGCCAGCGGCCGTCGCACATGGGCATGCTGCGGGCGCAGCGGTGCCATCAGCAGCGGCGCCAGCACGCCGAGCGCGGCAGCCAGCAGCAGGTTGCCGGGGCTGACCGACAGGTTCAGCAACAGCCACAGGCCGAACAGCGAAACCGATAACAGCGGTGCGGGGAACAGTCGATTCATGGCTGCACCTGTACGTCGAGCGAGGTGGGACCAGGAATCGGCCGGGCGGCCATCACGGCTTCGATATAGGCGTCGGGGGCCTGCAGGCTGGCGGCGGTGTCCTGGGTGTAGCGCAGCAGCGGTTCGGCCTTGAAGCTGAGGATGATGCACAGGCCGAGCAGGATGACGATGGGCAGGCATTCATAGCGGCGCAGCACCGGCGACGGGCGTTCCTCAGGCTTCCAGAAACGCTGGATGCCGACGCGGCCGAAGGCGATCAGCGAGGCCATGCCAGACAGGATCAGCAACGCCACCAGGCCCCAGCCCGCCGTGCCTAGCGGCTGCTCGGCAGGTACGCCCAGCCCCTGCGGGTTGAACAGCGCGCTGATCAGGTTGAGCTTGCCGACAAAGCCCGACAGCGGCGGCATGCCGATGATCAGCAGGGCGCAGGCGATGAAGCTGAGGCCGAGGAAGGCCATGGTCCACGGGATGATCTGGCCGATCACCACCTTCTGTTCATCGTCGAGGTTAATGCCTTTGGGCGGGTGCAGTGATTCCAGCGGTGGCGGCATGGCGTCTTCTTCGTCGTCCAGCGGTGCTTCGTTGGCCGAGCGCGAACGCTCGACCAGTTCGGCGAGCAGGAACAGTGCGCACAGTGCCAGGGTCGAGTTGACCAGGTAGAACAATGCCGCGCCGGTCAGCGCCGATTGCGCAAAACCGACGGCGCCGAGCAGGGTGCCGGCCGAAACCAGGATGCTGAGGGCGGCCATGCGCTCCAGGCGCTGCGCGGCCAGGATCGACACCGCCGCCACCGCCAGGGTGACCAGGCCACCGTACACCAGCCATTCACCACCAAAGTGCGCCGAGGCCCCGGCCTGCCCGGAGAACAGCAGTGTCCACAGGCGCAGCACGGCATACAGGCCGACCTTGGTCATGATGGCGAACAGCGCAGCCACCGGCGCGCTGGCGGAGGCATAGGCCGGCACCAGCCAGAAGTTCAGCGGCCAGATGCCGGCCTTGACCAGGAAGGCCATGGCCAGGATCGCCGCGCCGGCGTGCAGCAGGCCACGGTCGGCCTCCGGCACCAGTGGTATCTTCAGGGCCAGGTCGGCCATGTTCAGGGTGCCGGTCACGCCATATAGCATCGCCGCGCCGATCAGGAACAGCGACGAGGCGAACAGGTTGATGGCAATGTAGTGCAGGCCGGCACGCACCCGGGCGCGGCCCGAGCCATGCAGCAGCAGGCCATAGGAAGCGGCCAGCAGCACCTCGAAGAACACGAACAGGTTGAACAGGTCGGCGGTGAGGAAGGCGCCGTACAGGCCCATCAGCTGGATCTGGAACAGTGCGTGGAAGCTGGCCCCGGCACCGTCCCAGCGGGCGCGGGCAAACAGCAGGGCACTGAAGCCGATGATGCCGGTGAGGGTCAGCAGCAGGGCCGACAGGTGGTCGACCACCAGCACGATGCCGAACGGCGCCGGCCAGTTACCCGGCAGGTAGACACCGATCGATTCCGCCTGGCCCTGGGTGCGCACCCACAGTAGCAGGCTGACCGCGATGGCCAGGCCGGCGAAGGTCGACAGCAGGTTCAGCCGGGCTTTTATCTGCCGGTGTTTCTCGCCCAGCAGCAACATCACTGCCGCGGTCACCAGGGGCAGCAGGATGGGCGCGATGATCAATTGGCTCATGCCACTCATTCGTCACGCTCCCGGCCATCCACGTGGTCGGTACCGGTCAGGCCGCGCGAGGCCAGCAACACCACCAGGAACAGCGCGGTCATGGCGAAGCTGATGACGATGGCGGTGAGCACCAGGGCCTGCGGCAGCGGGTCGGTGTAGTGGAGCAGGTCCTGGGGCACGCCGTCCTTGATGATCGGTTCCTTGCCGATGAACAGGCTGCCCATGCTGAAGATGAACAGGTTGACCCCGTACGACAGCAGGCACAGGCCCATGATCACCTGGTAGGTTCGCGGGCGCAGGATCAGCCACACCCCCGAGGCGGCCAGAACGCCGATGGCTACTGCAATCACTTCTTCCATCAGGCGGCTCCTGCTTGGCTGGTTTTCGCCGGGTTGCCCGGGCGGTAGGCGCGCACCGACTGGTGCGCCAGGGCAGTGAGGATCAGCAGGGTCGAGCCGACCACCACGGTGAACACGCCGACATCGAAGAACAGCGCGCTGGCCACGTGCACATCGCCGAGCAACGGCAGGTGCAGGTGGGCGGTATGGGTGGTGAGGAACGGGTAGCCCAGCAGCATGGCGCCCGCGCCGGTCAGGGTTGCGCACAGCAGCCCGGTGCCCATCCAGCGCAGCGGGCGCAGGCTCATCTGCGCCTCGACCCACTGGGTGCCGGCCACCATGTACTGCAGGATGAACGCCACCGACATCACCAGGCCGGCGACAAAGCCGCCACCGGGCTGGTTGTGGCCACGCATGAACAGGTACATCGACACCAGCAGGGCGATCGGCAGCAGCAGGCGCACCAGCACCGCAGGCACCATCATGAAGCCCAGGGCGGTGTCGGTGGCATGCCGTGGGTTGATCAGGTCGGTGACCACGTCGGGTGCCAGCTGACGCTGCTGCGCCGGCAGTTGCATGCTTTCCTTCGGCGGGCGGAAGCGCCGCAGCAGGGCGAACACGGTCAGCGCCACGGCCACCAGCACGGTGATTTCACCGAGGGTATCGAAACCACGGAAATCGACCAGCATGACATTGACCACGTTGGTGCCACCGCCCTGGGGCAGGGCCCGGCTCAGGTAGAACGAGGAAATGTCGTTCGGCGTCGGCCGGGTGAGCATGGCGTAGGACAGCACGGCCATGCCGCCACCTACCAGCACCGCCAGCAGCAGGTCGCGCAGGCGACGCATGCGCGCACGCTCCAGGCTGCCCGGCAGCGGCGATACGCCTTCGATCCGCCGCGGCAGCCAGCGCAGGCCGAGCAGGATCAGTACGGTGGTGACCACTTCCACCACCAGCTGGGTCAGGGCCAGGTCGGGCGCGGAGAACCAGACGAAGGTGATGCAGGTCATCAGGCCGCAGACGCTGACCATGATCAACGCCGCCAAACGGTGATACTTGGCCTGGTAGGCGGCGCCGATGGCGCAGGCAATGGCGATCAGCCACAGCGCGACGAACACGCCCGAGCCTGGAATCTTCGGCCGGTCGCCCCAGCTCAGGCCGCTGTAGAGCATGGGGGTGAGGCCGGCGAGGAAGGCGGCGAGCACCAGCATGAACAGCTGCGACTGCAGGCGGCGGCTGGTGAGCAGGCGCTCGATGCGCCGCGCCAGCAGCATCAGTTGCACCTGGCCGTGTTCGAACAGGCGCTTGCCGTTGAAACGCTCGATCACCGGCGGGTAGGGGAAGCGGCCCAGGCGCAGCTGCTTGCGCAGCAGCAGGTACAGCACGATACCGCCGCTCATGGCCACCAGGCTCATGATCAGCGGCGCGTTCCAGCCATGCCAGATGGCCAGGCTGTATTCCGGCAGGGTGCCGCCCACCACCGGCAGGGCGGCGGCTGCCAGCAGCGGGCCGACCGACTGGGCAGGGAAAATGCCCACCACCAGGCAGGTAAGCACCAGCAGTTCGACCGGCGCACGCATCCAGCGTGGCGGTTCGTGCGGGGTGTGCGGGAGGTCCTGCGCCGTGGGGCCGAAGAACACATCGACGGTGAAACGCAGGGCATAGGCCACGCTGAAGGTGCCGGCCAGGGTGGCGATCACCGGCAGCGTGGCCTCCACCCAGGCAGTGGAGCTGATGAACACCGTTTCGGCGAAGAACATTTCCTTGGACAGGAAGCCGTTCATCAACGGCACGCCGGCCATCGAGGCGCTGGCCACCATGGCCAGGGTGGCGGTGTATGGCACCAGGCGTATCAGCCCGCTGAGGCGGCGGATGTCACGGGTACCGCTTTCGTGGTCGATGATGCCAGCGGCCATGAACAACGAGGCCTTGAAGGTGGCGTGGTTGAGAATGTGGAACACCGCCGCGACGGCGGCCAGCGGGCTGTTCAGGCCCAGCAGCAGGGTAATCAGGCCCAGGTGGCTGATGGTCGAGTACGCCAGCAGGCCCTTGAGGTCGTTCTGGAACATGGCGGCGAAGGCGCCGAGCAGCAGGGTGAGGGCGCCGGCACCGCCGACGATCCAGAACCACTCCTCGCTGCCCGACAGCACCGGCCACAGGCGCGCCAGCAGGAACACCCCGGCCTTGACCATGGTCGCCGAGTGCAGGTAAGCCGATACCGGGGTGGGCGCTGCCATGGCATGGGGCAGCCAGAACTGGAAGGGGAATTGTGCGCTCTTGCTCAGGGCGCCGATGAGGATCAGTGGCAGCAGCACCGGGTACAGCGCATGCTGGCGGATGGTGTTGCCGGCAGCCAGGACCTTGTCCAGGTCGTAGCTGCCGACCACATGGCCGAGCAGCAGGGCACCCACCAGCAGGCACAAGCCGCCCGCGCCCGTGACCATCAGCGCCATGTAGGCGCCGCGGCGGGCGTCGGCACGGTGGTGCCAGTAACCGATCAGCAGGAACGAGAACAGGCTGGTGAGTTCCCAGAAGAACACCAGCTGGATCAGGTTGCCGGAGATCACCAGGCCGAGCATGGCGCCCATGAAGGCGAGGAAGAAGGCGAAGAAGCGCGGCACCGGGTCCTGTGGCGACATGTAGTAGCGGGCATACAGCGACACCAGCGTACCGATGCCCAGCACCAGCAGCGAGAACAGCCAGGCGAAGCCGTCCATGCGCAGCACCAGGTTCAACCCCAGGCTGGGCAGCCAGAGGAATTCTTCGCGAATCACGCCACCGTGGGCAACCTGAGGGTACAGCAGTGCTACCTGGACAGTGCCGACCAGGGCCACGAGCCCGGCGAGAATGGACTCCGCGTTACGTGCGTTGTGCGGCAGCACGGCTGCCAGGCAACTGCCCACGAACGGCAGAAGCAATAGCACTATCAATGACATAGCGTTCTATTCTGGAGAAGTTTGCAAAGAATCATACGTGCCGAGGGGTTGATCACCAACACGCAAGCTGTCGCAGAATCCTACAAACAGGCTGTGACAAGCTGTTTTTTTATAACAGATTCTTACAAAGCATAGCCGCAGTTGGCGGCTTTACAGGCCAGCCTGGCGTTCGCCTCCATCCTGCACGTCCCGTGCTTCGGCCACCTCGCGCGGGCGGCGCACCTTGAGTTCGCTGACCACCACCGCGATCACGATCAGCAGGCCGCCGAGCAGTGCCACGCCCGGCAGGCGCTCACCGGCGATGCGCCCGACGATCCCGGCCCATACCGGTTCGCCGGCATAGATGAGGGTGGCGCGGGTGGGCGAGACCGACTTCTGCGCCCAGTTCATGGCCACCTGGATCACCGCGCTCATGGCGCCCAGGCCCACGGCACTGGCCAACAGCAGCCAGGAGAAGTCGGGTATGCGCTCCTGGGTCGGCACGATCATCAGGAACGCCAGCAGCGAGGCGGTCGCCAGCTGCACCACGGTGACCCGGCGCACATCGACCTGGCCGGCGTAGCGGCTGATCAGGATGATTTCGCCAGCAATGGCCACGGCGCTGACCAGGGTTACCAGCTCGCCTTCGCTGAAGTGCAGGCTGCCACCCTCCGGGCCGGCCAGCAGCATCAGGCCGATGAACGCCAGGCCGATACCGATGCTGGGCATCAGGCCGGGGCGCCGGCCCAGCACCAGCCATTGCAGCAGCGGCACGAACGGCACGTACAGCGCGGTGATGAACGCCGACTGGCTGCTGCTGATGGTTTGCAGGCCCATAGTCTGCAGGCCGTAGCCGAGCATGATCGACACCCCGATCAAGATGCCGGCCTTCAGTTCGGTGAAGGTCAGCCCCGGCAGCGCCCGCGCCGAGACCACCCCGACGAACAGCGCGGCTGCAGCGAAGCGCAGGCCGACGAAGAACATCGGGCCGCTGACGGTCATCACGTTGTGCACCAGCAGGAAGGTGCCGCCCCACAGCATGGTGATGAACACCAGCACCAGTTCGGCCTTGCTCAGGCGAAAGGCAATGTCAGGGGTCGGTTTGCTGCTGGGCTGGCTCATGGTCTTGCGCACTCGGAGGGGGCGGCGCACAATCGCCGCAAAGTGGGCAGTATACTGCGCAATACCGACCAGTGAGCAATATAGTGCACAAAGATTCCTCGCACCGGGCATCGGTGCTGCAGCATGTCAGCCTCAATGTACGCAGCCTGCGCAATGCCGCGGGCATGAGCCAGACGGCGCTGGCGGAGCGCTCCGGTGTCAGCCGGCGCATGCTGGTGGCGATCGAGGCGGGCGAAAAGAATGTCAGCCTGACTACTCTCGACCTGATTGCCGAAGCCTTGGGCGTGGCTTTCAGTACCCTGATCCAGGCACCTGACCAGCGTGACCCCGGGCGCATCGAAGAGTTGGCCTGGGCCGGGGAGCACCCGCAGAGCCGGGCGGTGCTGCTGGGCAGCAGTGTGGCGCGGCGCGAGGTGGAGCTGTGGGAATGGACCCTGGCACCAGGCGAGTGCTATTCCAGCGAGGCTGATGCCGAGGGCTGGAGCGAGCAGATCTATGTGGCGCAAGGGCAACTGACGCTGATTATCGAAGGGGTCGAGCATCGCCTGCAGGTCGGGCAGTTCCATGTGTTTCCCAGCAATTGCCGGTATGCCTATCGCAACGATGGGGCGGTGGCGGTGCGGTTTGTGCGTAATGTGGTGATCTAAGGGCGCGCAGGGCTGCACCACCTGTGGGAGCGGGCATGCCCGCGAACACCGGCGGAGCCGGTGCCATCCTCCGCGTCGCCTGATTCGCGGGCACGCCCGCTCCCACAGGTGCTGAGCAAGCCTGATCAGCTATTCAGCAACTCATCGGTCCTGACCACCTTGGCATAGGCAAACGCCAACGCCGCCATCACCGAATCATGCACCTGCGCCGCCGGCACCTGCTTGCCATCGAACTCCAGTGGCAGCGTGGCACAGGCGTCGTGCGCCACGGTCACGTCGTAACCCAGGTCGGCCGCGGCCCGGGTGGCGGCGTCGACGCACATGTGGCTCATGCTGCCGACGATGGTCAGGGCCTCGACGCCATGCCGGTCCAGCATGTGCTCAAGGTCGGTACCGAGGAAGGCGTTGACCTTGTGCTTGAGCACCACCGGTTCACCGGCCTGAGGCTCGACCTTGGCATGGATCGCCGCACCCTGCGAGCCTGGCGCGAAGAACGGCGCATCGGCGCTGTCGAACTCATGCCGCACATGCACCACCAGGTCGCCCCGTTGACGCGCCGCCGTCAACAGGCGGGCAGCATTGTCGGCCGCCTGGTCGGCACCATCGAGGGTCCATTTGCCGCCCGGGAAGTAGTCGTTCTGGATGTCGATGATGATCAGCGCCTGCTTGCTCATGCTGCCTCCTGTGGCAGTAGTCGTTGGATGACGTTAGTTATAGGCTGTGTGCACTGACCTGAGGATTGGCGCGAACGACACTATGCAGGCAAAAACTGACAACCCCGCCAGCCTGGACATCGGCCTGCTGCTGTACCCCGGTGCGCAACGTGCTGCCGTGCATGGGCTGGCCGACCTGTTCCTGGTGGCCAACCGGGTGGTTGCCGAACTGGGTGCCCTCGAGTTGCCATCGGTGCGTATCAGCTTCTGGCAGGCGGACGAAGCGGGGCAGTTGCAGCCTGCCCCTGAGAGTCCACCTGCCGCCGCGGCCGATCTGCGGGTGCTGATCATTCCGCCGAGCCTGGAGTCGGCACCTCAGGGTGAGCTGCTTGAGCGCCATCGTGCGTCGTTATGCCAGTTGCACGGGCACGGCACGGTGCTGGCGTCGGTGTGCATCGGGGTGTTCTTCATCGCCGCCAGTGGCCTGCTCGACGGGCGCCCGGCCTGCACCCACTGGAACTACGTGCATTCGCTTGCCCAGCGTTTTCCCAAGGTGCGGGTCGAGGCCCAGCAACCGTTGCTGGACGATGGCGACATCGTCACCTCAGCCGGGTTGATGGCCTGGACCGACCTGGGCTTGCGCTTGCTGGAGCGCTTCATGGGCGCAACGGTGGCTCGGGAAACTGCCCGCTACCTGGCGGTCGATCCGGTCGCGGCGCCGCTGCCTGGTGCAGTGTTCAATCCACGCCTGGACCATGGCGATGAGGCGGTGCTGAAAGTGCAGCACTGGTTGCAGGGCAACGGTGGGCAGGATGCCGACCTGGCCAGCATGGCTGCGTGCGCGGGGCTGGAGGAACGCACCTTCCTGCGGCGTTTTCGTGCTGCCACGGGGCTACGGCCGACCGAGTACTGCCAGCAGGTGAGGGTGGGGCGGGCGTGCCGCTTGCTGGAGTTCACCCGGCGCAATGTCGAGCAGATCGCCTGGGGCGTCGGTTACCAGGACCCGGGTGCGTTTCGCAAGGTGTTTCAGCGCATCACCGGCCTGACCCCGAGTGATTACCGGCGGCGCTTCGCGGTATCGGGTTAGGGCACGGGGGCGTTCCCGGTGCGGAAAACCGCTTGACCTTGACATAACTTGAGGTTTTACCCTGCTCGGCATCGCGCTGTAGGCGTCCGTCACCAGGAGACCGTTCATGACGGCAACATCCCATGCCCTGTGGTTTACCCAGATGATCGAATACGAAGTACCCGGCAGGTTCCAGCAGGCGTTGGCCCAGGCGCTGGTGGCGCGCAGCGAAGCGCTGGCCGCGCGTTGCGAAGGGCTGCAGGGTGTCAGCATTCAGGCCAGCGACGATGGCAGCCGGGTGCTGCAGTACCTGCAATGGCAGTCCCGCCAGGCGTGGGCAGCGGCGGCCGTATATTTCGTCGGGGAGCCTTTCCTCGAACTGCTTGGCCAGCATCAGGCGCGTGGAGTCAACTTTGCTGCCTACCAGACCCTGCGTAGCCTGGTGCGCGGCGCCGATGGCGGCCTGCATTGCCAGGTGGGCGAGCCTCAGGCATACCAGGGCGCGTAGTGCGGGTAGCGATCCAGGCGGGCGCCAACGACCATTTCACTGACCCATGCCGCCAGGATCGAACTGTAGGCTTTCTGGCTCTCTTCGCTGGACAGCGCGTGGTCGGCGCCGTCGACGATGCGGTGGGTGAGCGAATGGGCGCTGACGAATGCCGAGCGGTAGCTCATCAAGGTGCTGTGCGGCACATAGTCGTCCTGCTCGGACTCCACCAGCAGTACATCGCCACCGAACTCGGCACAGGCTGCCAGTGCGCGGTTGTCCGCCGGGCCGAGCGGGCGCTGGCGGTAGGCGTTCAACCGTTGCCGGTCGAGGGTTTGCTTGGGGAGGTTCCATTCGTCGTCCCAGTACATGGCGGGCACCCGCAGGGCCAGCCATTTGACCGGCCGCTCGCGGGTCAGCAGGGTGGCCAGATAGCCGCCGTAGCTGCTGCCGATGATGGCGATGGCACTGGTGTCGACGGCCGGGTGGCTTACCAGCCGGTCGTAGGCCACCAGCAGGTCGGTCAGGTTCTGTTCGCGGGTGACCGTCAGCCGTTGGCTTTCGGTTTTTTCGTGGCCGCGCAGGTCGAAGGTCATGCACACGCAGCCCAGTCCGGTGATATGCCGGGCGCGGGCCAGGTCGCGTTGCTGGCTGCCACCCCAGCCGTGGACGAAGAGAATGCCCGGCATCTTGCTGCCGGGGCTGACCAGGGTGCCGACGATGCTGTCATCCTCGACCTGCAGTTCAACGGTTTCACTCTGAATGGTCATGTTCACGAATCCGCGCGAATTTGCTGAGTTGTCCGAGTTCACTGTCGTTTCCTTGGTAAAAGAGGGTGGCGTCAGTGGGCAGTTCGGGGGTGCCGAACACTTCATGGGTGGAGGCACGCACCCGTTGCAATGCCGGGTCATCGGCGAACGCCTGCAAGGCCAGCAGCTCGGCACTGCTGGCTCCGCCCAGGCGCCAGGATTGCTCGAGTACGCCGCTGCGCAGGTGGCCCATGGGGTTGACGCCGCGGGCGATGTCGTAGTTGCGCCGTGAGGCGATGAAGCCGGGGAAGTGCTGCTCGGCGGCCTGCTCGTAGGCCATCGCCTGGTTGATGGCCAGGCGCAGCGGCTCGTCCAGCGGCAGTTGCAGCAGTGCCTGGTAGTCACCGCGCACCACCACCAGGTCGGAGCCGCCATACACTTCCGTGCCCTGGTGGTCGCGGGTCAGTTGCTGGGTACCGTGATAGCTGCAGGTCAGGCCGGCGACACGTACCTGGCCGACGCTGAAGGTTTGCACTTCGCTCAGGTCTTCCTCGAGCACCAGCCCCCACAGCGCAAGGTCCTGGTCATCCATGCCGGCCAGCAGCGGTTCCAGTTCATCCACCGCGGTGATGACCTGTTGCCCACGGCCTGCGCAGGCCAGTACCGGCTTGATCCGCAACGGGCCGTCCGCCAACAACAGCTGTGCGGCGGTGCGCGCATCAGCCTTGCTGAACACGGTATAGCCGCGCAGCAGGGCGTCGCTGGCTTGGCGGGCGAAGGCATCGGTCCAGCCCGGCGGGAAACTGGCCCCGGCCGGCAACGGGTGGGAGATCGCCTTGGTCGCCATGTAGGGGTGTGCGACCAGGCCACCGAACAGGTCCTGCTCGCTGCAGATGCCCAGGGCGGCATGGCGCTTGGGATCGACCAGGGTTTCGGTGGGCAGGTAGTAGTAGCCATCGGTGGCGCTTGGTGGCTGGCTGGGTTGCACGTGTGGGCAGCCCAGCAGGCGGGCCAGGCCATCGGCAAGCTTCAGGTGCACGGCATGCTCGTGGTCGGGGGTGTGCGCGCGGGTGTCGAGCAGCACCACGCCGTTTTTAGGGGCGCAGGCATTGGGCATGGTCATTTGCCTGTGTGCAATGAATGTACTGAGTGTGAAGCCGGTGCTCTGAGGAAGTTCAGCGGAACTTGATCGGTGGTCCTGGCCCGTCTGTAGGAAATGTCTGGTATGCGCAGGGCGTGACGGGCAATGCATGCCGTGTGTCGGTCGCCACGATTGCAGGGCTTCGGCGGCTGTTCCATTATCGGCGCACTGGATAAACCGTGATGTAGCCGCAGGAGAGCGCATGAACGTTCAGACCACCTTTGGGCAAAGCGTGCCGCAGCGCCTGGCGCAGGTTCGCCAGGCCATGGCCGCAGAGGGCATCGATGCCTTGCTGGTACCCTCGGCCGACCCCCATCTTTCCGAGTACCTGCCCGGTTACTGGCAAGGGCGCCAGTGGCTGTCGGGTTTCCACGGCTCGGTCGGCACGCTGGTGGTCACGGCTGACTTTGCCGGGCTGTGGGTCGATAGCCGCTACTGGGAACAGGCGGAACACGAGCTGGCTGGCAGCGGCATCGAGCTGATGAAGCTGTTGCCGGGCAAGCCTGGTGCGCTGGAATGGCTGGGCGATCACGTCGAGACCAATGGCAGCGTGGCGGTAGACGGTGCGGTCATGGCCCTGGCTTCGGCGCGCCAGCTTGGCGACCGGCTGAAGGCGCGCGGGGCGCGACTGGTGACGGACAAGGACCTGCTGGGCCAGGTATGGGAAGGGCGCCCGGCGCTGCCAGGCAACCCGGTCTACCAGCATTTGCCACCGCACGCCACGGTAAGCCGTGCGGAGAAGCTGGCGCAGTTGCGCCAGAGCGTGCAGGCCAAGGGGGCCGACTGGCATTTCATCGCTACCCTGGATGACATTGCCTGGCTGTTCAACCTGCGCGGTAGCGATGTGTCCTATAACCCGGTGTTCGTCGCCTTTGCCTTGATCAGCCAGCAGCAGGCCATCCTGTTCGTCGGCCAGGACAAGCTCGACGAACATCTACGCCAGGTGCTGGCGGCCGACGGTATCGAGGCGCGCGACTACGCCGAAGCAGGCAAGGCCCTTGCCGCCATGCCGGCCGGCAGCCGATTGCTGGTCGACCCGGCCCGGGTAACCTGCGGCCTGCTGGATAACCTGCCGGCCGGGGTGGAACTGGTCGAGGGGCTCAACCCCAGCACCCTGAGCAAGTCGTGCAAAGGTGATGACGATCTGGTGCACATCCGCCAGGTGATGGAGCAGGACGGCGCGGCCTTGTGCGAGTTCTTCGCCTGGCTCGAGGCCAACCTCGGTCAGGAGCGGGTTACCGAACTGACGGTCGACGAGCAGTTGAGTGCCGCGCGTGCCCGGCGCCCAGGCTTCGTGTCGTTGAGCTTCTCGACCATTGCCGCCTTCAATGGCAATGGCGCGATGCCGCATTACCGTGCCACCGAGCAGTCGCATGCGGTCATCGAGGGCGATGGTCTGCTGCTGATCGATTCGGGCGGGCAGTACCTTGGCGGTACCACCGACATCACCCGCATGGTGCCGGTGGGCAACCCGAGCCTTGCACAGAAGCAGGATTGCACGCGCGTGCTCAAAGGCATGATCGCCCTGTCGCGGGCCACCTTCCCGCGAGGCGTGCTGTCGCCGTTGCTCGATGCCATTGCCCGGGCACCGATCTGGGCTGACCAGGTGGATTACGGCCACGGCACCGGGCATGGGGTGGGTTACTTCATGAATGTGCACGAGGGGCCGCAGGTCATTGCCTACCAGGCGGCGCCCACGCCGCAGACCGCGATGCAGGTGGGCATGATCAGCTCGATCGAGCCGGGCACGTACCGCCCAGGGCAGTGGGGTGTGCGCATCGAGAACCTGGTGGTCAACCGCGAGGCCGGCAAGAGCGCCTTCGGCGACTTCCTGAACTTCGAGACCCTGACGTTGTGCCCGATCGATACCCGCTGCCTGGTGCCCGAACTGCTGGCCAGGGAAGAGCTGGACTGGTTGAACGGCTATCACGCCACGGTACGCGAGCGCCTGGCGCCGTTGCTCAAGGGGGACGCGCTGGCCTGGCTGGAGGCGCGTACCGCGCCCTTGTAAGGTGGCAAATGAAAAGGGCAGCTTGCGAGCTGCCCTTTTTTCTACTTGCAGATGACGATCATGCTGCGGCTGGTGTAACCCGCCGGGTTGATGCCGAACAAGTAGTCACCGGGTTCTTCATCGCTATCGCCCGAGCGTGCAATGACCCGGTAGCCGCGCGTGCTGCAGGAGCTTGCGGCCTTGCTGTAGCAGTTGTCCCACGAGGAAGACAGGCCGGAGCAATTGATATGCAGGCCCTTCTTGCCCCTTTTGACCTCAGTCTTGGCCGTGGCGGCACATCCAGCAATAGCCAAGATGGCCAGGATGAGCAAAATACGTTTCATTCCTGTCCTTAAATGCAGGGCGGATCAGCTGCCAGGCCCTGTCGTTATCGCTTCGGTTCTTCCTGAAATTTCCCCAGCGTCCGTGTTCGGTCCAGTAGATAGCGTAAAGATGATGATTCTGTGACAGCTTAATGAGCGAGACGGGTCGCTACAATCATTAATCCTGTCTCAAATGAAAATATTTCTCATATCAGTCTGCCGCGACGGCTGGGCTGGGTTCCTTGCGCATGGACAGGGTGGTGCCGACCGACGCGGTAATGATCGCCAGGATGGCCAGCCACTGGGTAATCGTCAGGACCTCGCCCAGGAACAGCAGGCCGGACAGTGCGCCGAAGGCTGGTTCGATGCTCATGAGGGTGCCGAAGGTGCGTGCCGGGATGCGCGTGAGGGCAACCATTTCCAGGCTGTAGGGCAGGGCGGTGGACAGCACCGCGACGCCCAGGGCCATGGGGATCACGGCGGGAGTGAGCAATGCGCTGCCGGCGTGGGCGATACCGATGGGGGCAACGAACAGCGCGGCGACCACAACGCCCAGTGCGGCACTCTGGATACCATGCTCGGCCCCGGCCCGCTGCCCGAACAGGATGTACAGTGCCCAGCACACGCCCGCGCCCAGGGCATAGGCTGCGCCGACCGGGTCGAGGGCCTGCCCGCCATGGCCGGCAGGCAGCAACAGCAGCAAACCGACGATGGCCAGCGCAATCCACAGGAAGTCGATCGGCCGGCGCGAGGAGAAGATCGCCACGGCCAACGGGCCGGTGAACTCCAGTGCCACGGCGATGCCGATCGGTACCGTTTGCAGGGCCATATAGAAGAGGAAGTTCATGCCGCCCAGCGCCATGCCGTAGATGATGACGTTGCGCAGGGCGTTGCGGGTCATGCGCACCCGCCACGGGCGCAGGATCAGTAGCATGATGATGCTGGCAAAGATCAGGCGCAGGGTGGTGGTGCCTTGGGCGCCGATGAGGGGGAACATGCTTTTGGCCAGGGAGGCACCGGACTGTATCGATGCCATGGCGATGAGCAGCAGGCCGATCGGGAAGAGGGTAGCGGCCAGGCTGCGGGGCTGGGTGTTCATTTCTGTGCAGCGATCCTTGAGCGGGGTGGGGGTGAGCAATATAGTGCGCAATTACGGCGGGTGGGGGCAAGGTGCCCGGCGTTGTATTTTCGGTCCCTGTGAGATCGGGCGCCGCCCACGCGGCGCTCGATCTCACAGGCGCAGCAGGTGTTGTGGCGAGCACCTGGTGGCCCTGACGCGGTCTTTTTCAAAAAAACCTAAATTATTGAAATTAAAGATTGACCTCCTGAAACGCCGCCCTATAATGCGCACCACTCCAACGCGGTAGCGAAGCAAAGCCAGCCACCCTGTTGAGTCAAGTGTTTGAAGCTAAACGAGTTTCTCGCAAAAACTTCAAAATAAACGCTTGACAGCAAATGAGGAAAGCGTAGAATGCGCGCCTCGGTTGAGACGAAAAGCTCTTAACCAAACGCTCTTTAACAAATCGAATCAAGCAATTCGTGTGGGTGCTTGTGAGTACGGACTGATAGTCACAAAGATTATCAGCATCACAAGTGGCCATGCGAGAAATCACATAGTCATTTGAGATTGCTGAGCCAAGTTTAGGGTTTCTTAAAAACCCAAGCAGTATTGAACTGAAGAGTTTGATCATGGCTCAGATTGAACGCTGGCGGCAGGCCTAACACATGCAAGTCGAGCGGATGACGGGAGCTTGCTCCTTGATTCAGCGGCGGACGGGTGAGTAATGCCTAGGAATCTGCCTGGTAGTGGGGGACAACGTTTCGAAAGGAACGCTAATACCGCATACGTCCTACGGGAGAAAGCAGGGGACCTTCGGGCCTTGCGCTATCAGATGAGCCTAGGTCGGATTAGCTAGTTGGTGGGGTAATGGCTCACCAAGGCGACGATCCGTAACTGGTCTGAGAGGATGATCAGTCACACTGGAACTGAGACACGGTCCAGACTCCTACGGGAGGCAGCAGTGGGGAATATTGGACAATGGGCGAAAGCCTGATCCAGCCATGCCGCGTGTGTGAAGAAGGTCTTCGGATTGTAAAGCACTTTAAGTTGGGAGGAAGGGCAGTAAGTTAATACCTTGCTGTTTTGACGTTACCGACAGAATAAGCACCGGCTAACTCTGTGCCAGCAGCCGCGGTAATACAGAGGGTGCAAGCGTTAATCGGAATTACTGGGCGTAAAGCGCGCGTAGGTGGTTCGTTAAGTTGGATGTGAAAGCCCCGGGCTCAACCTGGGAACTGCATCCAAAACTGGCGAGCTAGAGTACGGTAGAGGGTGGTGGAATTTCCTGTGTAGCGGTGAAATGCGTAGATATAGGAAGGAACACCAGTGGCGAAGGCGACCACCTGGACTGATACTGACACTGAGGTGCGAAAGCGTGGGGAGCAAACAGGATTAGATACCCTGGTAGTCCACGCCGTAAACGATGTCAACTAGCCGTTGGAATCCTTGAGATTTTAGTGGCGCAGCTAACGCATTAAGTTGACCGCCTGGGGAGTACGGCCGCAAGGTTAAAACTCAAATGAATTGACGGGGGCCCGCACAAGCGGTGGAGCATGTGGTTTAATTCGAAGCAACGCGAAGAACCTTACCAGGCCTTGACATGCAGAGAACTTTCCAGAGATGGATTGGTGCCTTCGGGAACTCTGACACAGGTGCTGCATGGCTGTCGTCAGCTCGTGTCGTGAGATGTTGGGTTAAGTCCCGTAACGAGCGCAACCCTTGTCCTTAGTTACCAGCACGTCATGGTGGGCACTCTAAGGAGACTGCCGGTGACAAACCGGAGGAAGGTGGGGATGACGTCAAGTCATCATGGCCCTTACGGCCTGGGCTACACACGTGCTACAATGGTCGGTACAGAGGGTTGCCAAGCCGCGAGGTGGAGCTAATCTCACAAAACCGATCGTAGTCCGGATCGCAGTCTGCAACTCGACTGCGTGAAGTCGGAATCGCTAGTAATCGCGAATCAGAATGTCGCGGTGAATACGTTCCCGGGCCTTGTACACACCGCCCGTCACACCATGGGAGTGGGTTGCACCAGAAGTAGCTAGTCTAACCTTCGGGGGGACGGTTACCACGGTGTGATTCATGACTGGGGTGAAGTCGTAACAAGGTAGCCGTAGGGGAACCTGCGGCTGGATCACCTCCTTAATCGACGACATCAGCCTGCTGATGAGCTCCCACACGAATTGCTTGATTCATTGTAAAAGACGATGCTGTAACGCGACCCTGTTATAGGTCTGTAGCTCAGTTGGTTAGAGCGCACCCCTGATAAGGGTGAGGTCGGCAGTTCAAATCTGCCCAGACCTACCATTACATGGTTCAGCCGTAGAATACACGGGGCCATAGCTCAGCTGGGAGAGCGCCTGCCTTGCACGCAGGAGGTCAGCGGTTCGATCCCGCTTGGCTCCACCACTTTTGCCGTACGCAGTAACTTGTCAGAACTTAGAAATGAACATTCAGTTCGAATGTTGATTTCTGACTTTTGTCAGATCGTTCTTTAAAAATTCGGATATGTGATAGATATAGACTGATGACCAGTTTCACTGCTGGTTGATCAGGCTAAGGTAAAATTTGTGAGTTCTGCTCGAAAGAGCAACATGCGAATTTTCGGCGAATGTCGTCTTCACAGTATAACCAGATTGCTTGGGGTTATATGGTCAAGTGAAGAAGCGCATACGGTGGATGCCTTGGCAGTCAGAGGCGATGAAAGACGTGGTAGCCTGCGATAAGCTTTGGGGAGTCGGCAAACAGACTGTGATCCAGAGATCTCTGAATGGGGGAACCCACTCAGCATAAGCTGAGTATCTTGTACTGAATACATAGGTGCAAGAGGCGAACCAGGGGAACTGAAACATCTAAGTACCCTGAGGAAAAGAAATCAACCGAGATTCCCTTAGTAGTGGCGAGCGAACGGGGACCAGCCCTTAAGTTGATTTGAGATTAGTGGAGCGCTCTGGAAAGTGCGGCCATAGTGGGTGATAGCCCCGTACACGAAAATCTCTTGTCAATGAAATCGAGTAGGACGGAGCACGAGAAACTTTGTCTGAATATGGGGGGACCATCCTCCAAGGCTAAATACTACTGACTGACCGATAGTGAACCAGTACCGTGAGGGAAAGGCGAAAAGAACCCCGGAGAGGGGAGTGAAATAGAACCTGAAACCGTATGCGTACAAGCAGTGGGAGCCTACTTTGTTAGGTGACTGCGTACCTTTTGTATAATGGGTCAGCGACTTATATTCAGTGGCGAGCTTAACCGAATAGGGGAGGCGTAGCGAAAGCGAGTCTTAATAGGGCGTTTAGTCGCTGGGTATAGACCCGAAACCGGGCGATCTATCCATGGGCAGGTTGAAGGTTAGGTAACACTGACTGGAGGACCGAACCGACTACCGTTGAAAAGTTAGCGGATGACCTGTGGATCGGAGTGAAAGGCTAATCAAGCTCGGAGATAGCTGGTTCTCCTCGAAAGCTATTTAGGTAGCGCCTCATGTATCACTCCAGGGGGTAGAGCACTGTTTCGGCTAGGGGGTCATCCCGACTTACCAAACCGATGCAAACTCCGAATACCTGGAAGTGCCGAGCATGGGAGACACACGGCGGGTGCTAACGTCCGTCGTGAAAAGGGAAACAACCCAGACCGTCAGCTAAGGTCCCAAAGTCATGGTTAAGTGGGAAACGATGTGGGAAGGCTTAGACAGCTAGGAGGTTGGCTTAGAAGCAGCCACCCTTTAAAGAAAGCGTAATAGCTCACTAGTCGAGTCGGCCTGCGCGGAAGATGTAACGGGGCTCAAACCATGCACCGAAGCTACGGGTGTCATCTTTGATGACGCGGTAGAGGAGCGTTCTGTAAGCCTGTGAAGGTGAGTTGAGAAGCTTGCTGGAGGTATCAGAAGTGCGAATGCTGACATGAGTAACGACAATGCGAGTGAAAAACTCGCACGCCGAAAGACCAAGGTTTCCTGCGCAACGTTAATCGACGCAGGGTTAGTCGGTCCCTAAGGCGAGGCTGAAAAGCGTAGTCGATGGAAAACAGGTTAATATTCCTGTACTTCCAGTTATTGCGATGGAGGGACGGAGAAGGTTAGGCCAGCCTGGCGTTGGTTGTCCAGGTTTAAGGTGGTAGGCTGAAATCTTAGGCAAATCCGGGATTTCAAGGCCGAGAGCTGATGACGAGTTGCCTTTAGGCGACGAAGTGGTTGATACCATGCTTCCAAGAAAAGCTCCTAAGCTTCAGATAACTGGGAACCGTACCCCAAACCGACACAGGTGGTTAGGTAGAGAATACCAAGGCGCTTGAGAGAACTCGGGTGAAGGAACTAGGCAAAATGGCACCGTAACTTCGGGAGAAGGTGCGCCGGCGAGGGTGAAGGACTTGCTCCGTAAGCTCATGCCGGTCGAAGATACCAGGCCGCTGCGACTGTTTATTAAAAACACAGCACTCTGCAAACACGAAAGTGGACGTATAGGGTGTGACGCCTGCCCGGTGCCGGAAGGTTAATTGATGGGGTTAGCGCAAGCGAAGCTCTTGATCGAAGCCCCGGTAAACGGCGGCCGTAACTATAACGGTCCTAAGGTAGCGAAATTCCTTGTCGGGTAAGTTCCGACCTGCACGAATGGCGTAACGATGGCGGCGCTGTCTCCACCCGAGACTCAGTGAAATTGAAATCGCTGTGAAGATGCAGTGTATCCGCGGCTAGACGGAAAGACCCCGTGAACCTTTACTATAGCTTTGCACTGGACTTTGAATTTGCTTGTGTAGGATAGGTGGGAGGCTTTGAAGTGGGGACGCCAGTTCTCATGGAGCCATCCTTGAAATACCACCCTGGCAACTTTGAGGTTCTAACTCAGGTCCGTTATCCGGATCGAGGACAGTGTATGGTGGGTAGTTTGACTGGGGCGGTCTCCTCCCAAAGAGTAACGGAGGAGTACGAAGGTGCGCTCAGACCGGTCGGAAATCGGTCGTAGAGTATAAAGGCAAAAGCGCGCTTGACTGCGAGACAAACACGTCGAGCAGGTACGAAAGTAGGTCTTAGTGATCCGGTGGTTCTGTATGGAAGGGCCATCGCTCAACGGATAAAAGGTACTCCGGGGATAACAGGCTGATACCGCCCAAGAGTTCATATCGACGGCGGTGTTTGGCACCTCGATGTCGGCTCATCACATCCTGGGGCTGAAGCCGGTCCCAAGGGTATGGCTGTTCGCCATTTAAAGTGGTACGCGAGCTGGGTTTAGAACGTCGTGAGACAGTTCGGTCCCTATCTGCCGTGGACGTTTGAGATTTGAGAGGGGCTGCTCCTAGTACGAGAGGACCGGAGTGGACGAACCTCTGGTGTTCCGGTTGTCACGCCAGTGGCATTGCCGGGTAGCTATGTTCGGAAGAGATAACCGCTGAAAGCATCTAAGCGGGAAACTTGCCTCAAGATGAGATCTCACTGGGATCTTGAATCCCCTGAAGGGCCGTCGAAGACTACGACGTTGATAGGTTGGGTGTGTAAGCGCTGTGAGGCGTTGAGCTAACCAATACTAATTGCCCGTGAGGCTTGACCATATAACACCCAAGCAATTTGCGCGTAAGAAGCCAAATTGTGGTGGTGAAGACGAAAGAACCGAAAGTTCGCAACATCACAAATATCGCATATCCGAATTCGCTGGGCTGTCCATCTGGACATTCTGGCAACAGAATTTCTTGACGACCATAGAGCATTGGAACCACCTGATCCCATCCCGAACTCAGCAGTGAAACGATGCATCGCCGATGGTAGTGTGGGGTTTCCCCATGTGAGAGTAGGTCATCGTCAAGATTCATTTCGCAAAACCCCTATCTGCGCATGCAGGTAGGGGTTTTGTCTTTGTGGTGCAAAAATTCCCGGGCATACGCAGTTCCTGTGGGAGCGGCCTTGTGTCGCGAAAGGGCCGCAACGCGGCCCCAGGATTGATGCGCAACAGTTGAAATTGCTGGGGCTGCTTTGCAGCCCTTTCGCGACACAAGGCCGCTCCCACAGGGGATCGCGCCAACTTTTAGAATTTGAGCAAGGCAGTTGCTCCCACAGGGCCCCGCGTAGCTCTGAAAAGCAATCATGAAATGTGCGTCATTTATGCCTGACGAGTTACAGGTCAATGCTACGCTCGCGGAAATACTCAGCACGGATACCCATCATGGAAATGAACTGGCACCAGGCCCTGCAAGAGAGCCTGAGCTGGCTGGCAATCGCCTCGTTCATCACCCTTGTCTGCTTCACGGCAGCCGCCACACTGGCCGTACGTTGTACGCGCTGGGGCAGCCAGTTCTGGCAGCTTGCCGGGCCCTATTTCAGTTTCAGGCGCAGTTGGCGGCCGTTACTGGTGTTCGCCCTGCTGCTGGTATTGACGCTATTCTCGGTGCGCCTGAACGTGCTGTTCTCGTTCTGGTACAACGGCTTCTACAGCGCCTTGCAAGGCCTTGACCAAGCCGCCTTCTGGTACCTGCTCGGCGTCTTCGCGGTATTGGCCACCATCCATGTGCTGCGTTCGCTGTTCACCTTCTATGTAAGCCAGGCGTTCAGCATCCAGTGGCGGGTCTGGCTGACCGAGCGCCTGACCCACGACTGGATGCACGGCGATGCCTACTACCGTGGCCAGTTCCTTGCCGAGCCGGTGGACAACCCTGACCAGCGTATCGAACTGGACGTCAACGCCTTTGTCAGCAACTCGGTGACCCTCGCCCTGGGCGCGGTCAGCGCGCTGGTTTCACTGGTGGCGTTCACCGGCATCCTCTGGGGGCTGTCGGCGCCGCTGGCCGTCGCTGGTGTGGAGATTCCCCGGGCGATGGTGTTTGCCGTGTACCTGTACGTCATCGTCGCCACCTGGATCGCCTTCCGCCTCGGGCGGCCGCTGATCCGCCTGAACTTCCTCAACGAAAAGCTCACCGCCAACTTCCGTTACGCGCTGATGCGTCTGCGCGAGAACGCCGAGAACATCGCTTTCTACCAGGGTGCGCAGGTCGAGCGGGGCACCTTGCTGGGCCGCTTTGGTGCCTTGATCGTGAATGCCTGGGCGCTGGTGTTCCGGAACCTGAAATTCAGTGGTTTCAACCTGGGCGTGAGCCAGGTAGCAGTGGTGTTCCCGTTCATTCTGCAGGCACCGCGCTTCTTCAGCGGGGCGATCAAGCTGGGCGACGTCATGCAGACCTCCCAGGCCTTTGGCCAGGTGCAGGATTCGCTGTCGTTCTTCCGCGAGTCGTATGATGCGTTTGCCCAGTACCGGGCTACTCTCGATCGTCTGACCGGCTTCCTCGATGCCAACGAGCAGGCAAGCGCTTTGCCGCGCGTCATCACCGAGGACCAGGAGCATGCCTTGGCGATCAGCCGCCTGCAGGTGCTGCGCCCGGACGGGCATGCCCTTATCGCCGACCTGGACCTTGACCTGCACGCCGGCCAGGCGCTGTTGATCAAGGGGCCGTCGGGCAGCGGCAAAACCACGCTGCTGCGTGCGCTGGCAGGCCTCTGGCCGTATGCCGAGGGTGAGGTCAGGCGCCCGCTGGGCCACCAGGCGCTGTTCCTGTCGCAGCGGCCGTACCTGCCGCTGGGCGATCTGCGCGCCGTCATTGCCTACCCGGCGGCCAGCAGGCCTGAGGATGAAACGCGGATGCAGCAGGCCTTGCGCCAGGTCAACCTGGCCCACCTGGCCGAGCGACTGGACGTCAGCTGTGACTGGTCACACATTCTCTCGGTCGGTGAGCAGCAGCGCCTGGCATTTGCCCGGGTGCTGTTCAACCGGCCGCAGGTGGTGTTCCTTGACGAGTCCACTTCGGCCATGGACGAAGGGCTCGAGCATGCCCTGTATTCACTGTTGCGCACGGAAATGCCGGCGGCGTTGCTGGTCAGTGTCGGGCACCGCAGCACGCTGGCAGGTTTCCATACCCATCGGTTGGAGGTGGATGGGCATGGCGGCTGGTCGCTACTGGAGCAGCAGCCAGCGCTGGCCTAGTTCGGATTGTCGGTGATCGGGGCCGGCCTGAGCAATGCGACCCCGACCAGGGTGCTGCCGGCACACGCTGCGCCAAGCAAGAATGTCGCCTTGAAGCCGACCCCGTCCCACAGCAGCCCGGCCACCACGCTGGCCACCAACAGCGCCACGCCGGTCAGCAGGTTGAACAGGCCGAAGGCTGTACCGCGCAGTTCGGCGGGGGCGCTGTCGGCGATCATGGCGGCAAAGATGCCTTGGCTGAAACCCAGGTGCAGGCCCCAGGCAGCCACCCCCATGGCCAGCCCGGTCCAGCCCGGCAGCAGGGCCAGCAGCAGGTCGGCGGCGACCAGCAGCCCCAGCCCGGTCATCAGCACGCCGCGGCGGCCCACGCGGTCCGACAGCACCCCCGCGGGGTAGGCCGACAGCGAGTAGGCCAGGGCCATGAGCACCAGCACTGCCGGCGCCCACAGCGGCGCCAGGCCCATGTCCTGTGCGCGCAGCAGCAGAAACGCCTCGCTGAAGCGGGCGAGGGTGAACAGCGTGGCCAGGCCGATCAGCCGCCAGTAGGCCGGGCCCAGGCGGGCCAGCTCGTGCAGGGCCAGCGGTGAGCGCACCGGCCGGGTGGTGGCCGGCGTTTCAGGTTCGCGCACGAAGGCGATGAGGATGTACACGGCCACGAACGCCGGGAGCACCGCCACCCAGAACACCGTCTGGAAATGGCTCGCGGTCAGCCACATCAGCACGATCGCCAGCAACGGCCCAAGGAAGGCGCCCACGGTATCCAGCGCCTGGCGCAGGCCGAAGGCTGCACCACGCAGTTCTGCGGGCGTGACGTCGGCCACCAGCGCATCGCGCGGCGCCCCACGAATGCCTTTGCCTACCCGGTCGACGAAGCGTGCCGCGGTCAACCACTCCAGCCCGGAGGCCATGGGGAACACCGGCTTGGTCAACGCACCCAGGCCATAGCCCAGCACCGTGAGCAGCTTGCGCTTGCCCAGCCGGTCGCTGAGGGCACCGGAAAACACCTTGGTGATCGAGGCGGTCGCCTCGGCGATACCTTCGATAAAGCCCACCGCCACTACCGAGGTACCAAGCACGGTGACCATATACAGCGGCAGCAGTGCGTGAATCATTTCCGAGGAAATGTCCATGAACATCGACACGAACCCCAGCGCCCAGACACTGCGAGGGATCTTCGACAGGGACCTGGTGGCGTTCGTGGCGTGGCTTTCTTCGTGGCTGCGCATCAGGAGGCTCGGCAGAGGGCTACGTTCGAAACTGTAGGAGCCGTCACGCAGGATGCAAATCGGACAGGTGTATGCAAGCAAGAGCGCGAATAGCCGGGCTGCGCCGGCAACGCTGTCGTGTCAGCAAAGTTCCGTTACAAACATGTAAACTTCGTAAATAAGATTTAAACTCATTTGCGAATCTCTATATTTACCATCCCTGTTGGCCACCAAACTGTGTTTGCGAGGCCGGTGGGCGAGGGCTCCCGGTTTCCGACAGGGATGTGCCGTTTCGCTCATGAATCGCAGGAGATGTACCCATGCAGTGCAAGACTTCACCCAACAGCCTGGCCCTGGCGTTCGTCGCGCTGGCGTCACCGGCCATGGTGGCCACCGTGGCCCAGGCCGAAGAACAGCGCACGGGTGAGGTGCTGGAGATGCCGGTTGCCGACAGCGCCCTGGTTATCCAGGACACCCTGGTTACCGCCGAGCGCGAGGCACGCCAGGCCCTGGGTACGTCGATCATCACCGCCGAAGACATCAAGCGCCATCCGCCGGCCAATGACCTGTCCGACATCATCCGCCGCGAGCCCGGGGTCAACCTGACCGGCAACAGCGCCAGCGGCGCGCGTGGCAACAACCGGCAGATCGACCTGCGCGGCATGGGCCCGGAAAATACCCTGATCCTCATCGACGGCAAACCATCCAGCGCACGCAACGCCGTGCGCTATGGCTGGAACGGCGACCGCGATACCCGCGGCGAAACCAACTGGGTACCGGCAGAAGCGGTCGAGCGCATCGAGATCCTGCGTGGCCCGGCGGCCGCACGTTACGGTTCCGGCGCCATGGGCGGGGTGGTCAACATCATCACCAAGCGGCCCACCGACGAACTCAAGGGCAGCGTCAGCCTGTACACCCAGCTGCCGGAAGACAGCGCCGAGGGCGCCAGCCGCCGGGCCAACTTCAACCTGGGCGGCGGCCTGACCGACAACCTCGGCTTCCGCCTGTACGGCGGCCTGGCCAAGACCGATGCCGACGACCTGGACATCAATGCCGGGCATGCCACCAGTGCGCTGGTGGCGGGCCGCGAAGGCGTACGCAACAAGGACATCAATGGCCTGCTGAGCTGGAAGCTGAACGACGAGCACCGCCTCGAGGCCAGTGCCGGCTACAGCCGCCAGGGTAATATCTTTGCCGGCGACACCATGAACAGCAACGGCGGTGGTGACGTCGAGTTCGTGTCCAGCCTGTACGGCCACGAAACCAATGTGATGCAGCGCAGTACCTACGACCTGACCCACCTGGGCGATTTCACCTGGGGTACCAGCAAGACCGTGCTGGCCTACGAGTACGTGCGCAACTGGCGCCTCAACGAGGGCCTGGCAGGCCGTACCGAAGGTGCCCCCAATGCCGAAGGCGCCGCCATGTCGCGCCTGCGCAACACGCGCCTGAGCAGCGAAGTGAACCTGCCATTCGCCATGAGCAGCACCGAACATGTGCTGACCCTGGGCGGCGAGTACCTGTACGAAGCGCTCAATGACCAGGGCTCGCTGCGCCCGCAAAGCTCGGACCCTACCGGTAACGACGGGTTGGTCGGTTTCGACCGCAGCAGCTCGAAGATGACCGCCCGCAGCTATGCGCTGTTCGTCGAGGACAACATCATTGTCGGCGACACCACCATTACCCCGGGCCTGCGTTTCGACCACCACGAAACCTTCGGCGACAACTTCAGCCCCAGCCTGAACCTGTCGCACAAGCTGACCGAAGCACTATCGGTCAAAGGCGGTATCGCGCGCGCCTACAAGACCCCGAACCTGTACCAGTCCAACCCCAACTACTTGCTGTACAGCCGCGGCAATGGTTGCAGCGTGCAGCAGACCAACAACGGTGGCTGCTACCTGCAGGGCAACGCCGACCTCAAGCCCGAGATCAGCGTCAACAAGGAAATCGGCCTGATGTACGACCGTGGTACCTGGCGCACCAGTGCCACGTACTTTCGCAACGACTACAAGAACAAGATCGTCGGTGATACCGATGTGTTGTACACCATCGGCACCGGCAGCCGCGTGACCCAGTGGGACAACGCCGGCAAGGCGCGGGTGGAAGGTATCGAAGGCAACCTGTTCATCGAGCTGACCCCGGCCCTGGACTGGAACACCAACCTGACCTGGATGCTCGACAACGACAACCGCGAGACCGGCGAGCCGCTGTCGGTGATCCCGGAATACACCGTCAACACCACCCTCGACTGGCGCGCCACCGAGAAGCTGTCGTTCCAGGTGGCGGGTACCTACTTCGGCAAGCAGAAGTCGCCGACCTTCAACGAACGCACCCAGCAAGGCTACGACAAGACCGCGCAACAGGACGTGGAAGCCTACGGCCTGGTGGACGTGAGCGCTGGTTACAAGTTCAACGCCAACTACGACGTGCGGGTGGGGGTGAACAACGTGTTCGACAAGCAGATCCTGCGTGGCGGCAACGCCAGTACTTCGGGCGCCAATACCTATAACCAGCCGGGCAGGGCGGTGTTCGCTGCGCTGAACATCAACTTCTGATCCAAGGGGCCGCTGCGCGGCCCATTCGCCGGCAAGCTAGCTCCCACAGGGATCGCGCCAACGTTTGGAATTTGAGCAAGACAGTTGCTCCCACAGGTACCACATAGTATTCGAACCCTGTGCAATCCCTGTGGGAGCTGGCTTGCCGGCGAATGGGCTGCAAAGCAGCCCCGGATGCCCCGATCAACGCCAAGGAGCCCCCGATGATCAAAGCCCCCGCCTGGCTGCAGATCCTCTCCCGCAGCTGTGCCGCACTGCTCGGCGGCTATGCCCTCAGCTACGCCGCCAGCGCCTGCCTGGCCCGTATCCTGCCGCTGGCTGCCGCCGATGCGGTCATCGTCGCGACCCTGCCGGCCTTCATCTTCTACACCGCCGCCATCCTCTGGGCCTTCGCCTGCAGCGATGCCCTGCGTGCCTGGGCCCCGCTGGCTTTGGCCGTACCGCTTGCCCTGATCGGCTTCTGGCCGCAGGCACTGGAGTGGCTGGCATGAAGAACACCTTCACCCAATCGATGGCCTGGCTGCACACCTGGGCCGGGCTGATTTTCGGCTGGCTGCTGTTCGCCATCTTCGTCACCGGCACCCTGGCGGTATTCGACAAGGAACTCGACCACTGGATGCAACCGGAAATCCCGGCCACCGAGGTACCCCAGGCCGACGCCGCGCGGCGCGCCATTGCCTACCTGCAGGCCCACGAGCCGCAGGCTGGCAACTGGGGCATCAGCCTGCCGAGCGAGCGCTCTCCCGGGTTGCGGGTGTCCACCGGCGAGCGTCGACATGGCCCCACCGTACAGCTCGACCCGCGCACCGGCGAGGCCATCGAGGTGCGTGACAGTGTTGGTGGCAACTTCTTTTTCCGCTTCCATTTCACCCTCGACCTGCCACGCAACTGGGGCATCTTCGTGGTCGGCGCGCTGGCGCTGGTGATGCTCGCGGCGCTGGTCACCGGTATCGTCATCCACAAGAAGATCTTCAAGGAGTTTTTCACCTTCCGGCCGAACAAGGGCCAGCGCTCGTGGCTGGATTTCCACAACGCCAGCGCGGTGCTGTTGCTGCCGTTCCACCTGATGATCACCTACACCGGCCTGGTGATCTTCATGCTCATCTACATCCCGGCCGGGGTCGATGCGCTGTTCGCCGGCGACAACCGTGCCTACTTCCAGGCCCAGGGCAATGCCCGCCTGGAGCAGCCTCGTGGCCTGGCCAGGCAACCGGCCGCGCTGGTCGATGTCGCGCCATTGCTGGCCCAGGCCGAGGCGCGCCTGGGGCCGATTGGTGGCCTGAATATCCGCAACCCCAACACGGCGGCGGCGCGTATCGAAATACGCCCCGGACTGGGCAACCGCATTGCCTTGGCCAAGGGCCAGGCCATGGTCTTCGATGGTGTCAGCGGGCAGTTGCTCGGCGACGTCGCCGAATGGCGCGCGGCGCCATTGACCCAGCGGGTCATGGCCGGCCTGCATTTCGCCCAGTTTGGCGGCTACCCGATGCGCTGGCTGTATTTTGTCTGCGGGCTGGTCAGTTGCCTGATGATCGCCAGCGGGCTGGTGCTGTTCTGCGTGAAGCGTGGGCGCAAGTACGCCAGCGCCGAGGCTTCGGTGCGGCGTTGGTACCGAGTGGCGGAGGTGTGCAACGTGGGCTTCGTCAGTGGCCTGTTGTTGGCGTGCGTGGCGTTGCTGTGGGCCAGCCGCGTGCTGCCGGTAGAACTGGCGCAGCGGGAGAGCTGGGAGGTTCGTGCGTTCTTTGGTGTATGGCTGCTGGCGCTGTTGCATGCCGGTATCAGGCCAGTACGCCGGGCCTGGGTCGAGCAACTGCTGCTGACCGCGTTGCTGTGCATTGGCGTGGGTGCGTTGGGTGGCTTGGGCGACGCCATGCGCCTGGGGGTGGTGGCCTGTGCCTTGGTGTTGGGTGTATTGCTCGGGCTGCTGGCCTGGCGCGTATGGCAGGCGCAGTGGGTGCCGCAGAAGGCCAGGGCAGGGCGGCGGATGGAGGCCGGGGCATGATGATGTGGATCATGGGCAGCGTGTTGTTCGCCTACGCTGGCATGCTGGGGCTGTGCCAGGGGCTGGAGCGGCATTACAAGCAGGTATGGAACCGCACCTGCCCGTCGGTGCTGCGTGTCGGCTTGCGCGCGGCCGGCTGGCTGGCGTTGCTGGCCAGTCTGGTGCTGTGTGCCCAGGCCTGGGGCTGGGCCATGGGGCCGGTGGCCTGGTTTGCCGTGATGTCGCTGGCGGGGATGGTGCTGGTATTGCTGCTGCCATACTGGCCGCGGCTGGCGGTGGGGTTGGTGGCAGCGGTGCCGGTTTGGGGACTGATGCTGCTGTGATCTGACCAGGCTCCATCGTCGGCGCAGCCGGTGCCAGGTTGTTGCGGTAAAAAGTGCCAAGGCATGTTACACCTTGCGCCCCGACCCGCTGCGAGAGAAACCCGGTGAAAGCCGTCCGCCTGACCCTGATCTGCCACGCCCTTACCCAGGCCCAGAAGACCGGGCGCCTGCACCGTGCCGACGACGGCATCCTGCCGTTGGGCCAGCAGCCTTTCGCCGACCTTTCTGGTGTGCCGGTGCTGACTGCACCAGAGCGGCGAGCCTGCGAGACGGCGGCGTGGTTTTTGGGACCGGTGCAGGTCGAGCCGGCCTTGGCCGATTGCGACTTGGGGCGTTGGCAAGGGCTGACGCTGAAGCAATTGCAGGCCGAGCAACCGCAGGCGATGGCCGAATGGCTGCAGGCCCCGGCCAGTGATGTGCACGGCGGCGAGTCGTTCGCCGTGCTTTGCCAGCGCATCGCCGCCTGGTTGGCGGCCTTCGACAGGCCGGGTGAATGGGTGGCGGTTACCCACCCGATGGTCATGCGCGCTGCGCTGGTGCACGTACTTGGCTGCCCGATGAGCGCCAGTCAGCGGGTCGATGTGTTGCCGCTGTCGCGCCTGGAGCTGAGCTTTACCGGGCAGTGGCGCCTGCGCCTGGGCTGAAGGTCAGAACGCCAGCTTGTAGCCGATCAGCAGCAGCATCGCCGCCAGGCACGGACGCAGCACGCGGTCGGAAATCCGCCCGGTGAGGTGGCTGCCCAGGTAGATGCCTGGCAGCGAGCCCAGCAGCAGGTAGCCCAGCAGTGACCAGTCCATGTTGCCCATGCCGGCATGGCCCAGGCCCGCCACCAGGGTAAGTGGCACGGCGTGGGCGATTTCGGTACCGACCAGGCGGCGGGTGACCAGGAACGGGTACAGCAGGAACAGCGCCACGGTACCCAGTGCGCCAGCACCGATGGAAGTGAGGGTGACCATCACCCCCAGCACCACGCCGGTGAGCACGGTAAGGATGTTCAGGCTGCGGTCGCTGAGGTGGTAGTGGTCACCGGCATGGCGGCTGGCGAAGGCCTGCAGGCGCGATTTGAACAGGATGGCCAGCGCGGTCAGGATCAGCACCACCGCCAGGCCTTGCTTGATGACGGCGTTGAGCGCCGAGGTGTCGGTGTGCAGGGTGCTGAGGAACCACAGGGTCAGCGCCGCCGCGGGCACGCTGCCCAGGCTGAGCAGGCCGGTGATCTTCCAGTCGACGTTCTTGTTGCGCGCATGCACCCAGACGCCACTGGCCTTGGTGATGGCGGCGTAGAGCAGGTCGGTGCCGACGGCTGTTGCCGGGCTGATGCCAAACCACAACAGGATCGGGGTCATCAGCGAGCCGCCACCGACGCCGGTCATTCCGACGATGAAACCCACGACCAGGCCCGCAATGGTGAAACCGAAAGAACCTACATCCATACGCTACTCGACTGCCCAACTTGCCCGTTATCGGATGCAGCCCAGCATATAGATTTTTTTATAGCCAAATAGACTTGTTCGTTATTAGGTTATAACCGAGACGGCGACGTACGCGATCTTTGTAGGAGCGGCCTTGTGTCGCGAAAGGGCCGCAAGGCGGCCCCGACAATATGTGTTGTGCTGCTGATATCCCGGGGCTGCTGCGCAGCCCTGTCGCGACACAAGGCCGCTCCTACAAAAAGGCGCATCGTTCAACACAGTCAGCGATCAGTCATCACCACCATCACATGCGCATCTGCGCCATCGTCACTTTCCGACAGGTAGATATGCCCCACCTGGCTGTCGAAATACGCCGTCTCCTGCGGCCCGATGCTCACCGCTTCGCCGGTTTCGAACTCGATACGAACACGCCCGCTCAGCACCAACGCGAACTCTTGCCCGGGGTGGCGGATAAAATCGTCGAACTGGCCGCGTTCACGGGCAATGATGCGGGCATAGGCGGGTGTCATGCGCCGTTCGGGGAAGTCGCCGGCGATCGGGTGGTAGTCATAGGTGCCGGTCGAGTAGCCCGCCGCCGCCGGCAGTGAATCGACCACCACGGTCACCGGTGCCGGTGCCGTGACCGTGCCGCTGGCGCGCAACAGCTGGGCAATGTCGACATTCAGCGCCCGGGCGGCAGCGGCCAGTTTTTCATAGCTGACCGAGACCTGCGCCAGTTCCATCTTCGACAAGGTGGACAGCGGTACGCCGCTGGCTTCGGACAATTGCTTGAGGGTCATCTGGCGCGCCTTGCGCACCTGGCGCAGGCGCTGGCCGACTATGGCACGGTCCAGCAGGGGTAGGGCAGCGGGCATTCAGGGTCTCGGCATGCGGCGTTGGTCGGGCATCTTACCTTGGACCCTTGCGTATTCGTAAATTCTCATATATTAGAATTCTCATAAATGATAATTAGCCTGGCAGGAGCGTGCATGACCCCGATCTACGACACCCTGATCATCGGCGCCGGCATTGCCGGTGCATCTCTGGGCTATCGCCTGGCCGGCCAGCAGAAGGTGCTGCTGCTCGAGCGCGAGGCACAGCCTGGCTACCATTCCACCGGGCGTTCGGCAGCCATGTTCATGGAGGCCTACGGCACCCCGCAGATCCAGGCGTTGACCCGCGCCAGCCGGGCCTTCTACGAAGCACCACCGCAGGGTTTCTGCGAGCACCCGCTGCTGGAACCGCGTGGCTGCCTGTACGTCGCCAGCCTGGAACAGCGCACGCTGCTCGAGCAGACCCATGCGCAGAACCTGGCCAACGGCACCGAGGTCAGCCTGCTCGACCGCGACGCCGCCCTGGCCCTGGTGCCGAGCCTGCGTGGCGAGAACCTGGCCGGCGCGGTGCTCGAGGCGGGGGCCATGGACCTGGACGTACATGCCCTGCACCAGGGCTTCTTGCGTGGCTATCGCGCCGCTGGCGGCGAACTGCGCTGCAACGCCGAGCTTGTCCAGGCCTGGTACCTGGATGACCTGTGGCAGGTGCAGCTGGGCGATGGCAGCCGCGTGCAGGCGCGCCAGCTGGTCAATGCCGCTGGCGCCTGGGCCGACCGTGTGGCCGAGCAGTGCGGCGTGGCGCGTATCGGCCTGCAACCCTGCCGGCGCAGTGCCTTTACCTTCCCCGGCCCGGCAGACCAGGACTTCGCCCGCTGGCCGGCGGTAATCGGCGTAGACGAAAGCTTCTACTTCAAGCCCGACGCCGGCCAGCTGCTGGGTTCGCCGGCCAATGCCGACCCGGTCGAACCCCAGGACGCCGCGCCCGAGGAGCTCGACGTGGCTTTGGGCATCTACAACATCGAGGCCATGACCACCCTGGCGATCCGCCGGCCGAGCCACACCTGGGCCGGGCTGCGCTCGTTCGTCGCCGACGGCGACCTGGTGATCGGTTTCGATGTGCACGCGCCAGCGTTCTTCTGGCTGGCGGCACAAGGTGGCTATGGCATCCAGTCGGCTGCGGGCGCCTCGCGCCTGGCTGCCGACCTGCTGCTGGGCCAGCCCCTGTGTCCTGGCCTTGTCAGCCAGGGGGTGGCGCCCGAGCGCCTGTCCCCGGCCCGTTTCCAGCAATCCTGAAAGGAGCATCCCATGAGCAATGATATCCAGCGTTTCCCCAGCAGCCTGCCGTTCCCGTTCTCCCGTGCGGTGAAAGCCGGCGGCTTCCTGTTCCTCTCCGGCCAGGTGCCGATGAGTGCCGGCGGCGAAGTTGTGCGCGGTGACATCCAGACCCAGACCCGCGCCGCCTGCGAGCGCATCGGCGAAAGCCTGGCGGCCTGCGGCGCGCGTTTCGACCAGGTGGTCAAGGCCACGGTGTGGCTGTCGGACATGAGCCACTTCGCCGGTTTCAACGAGGTGTACAAGGAGTTCTTCGGCGCAGCGCTGCCGGTGCGCTCGACCGTGGCCTCGGCATTGGCGCTGGGGGTGGATGTGGAGATTGAAGTGCAGGCGTTTGTCGGAGATTTTTGACCGAACAAATCGCCCATGTGGGAGCGGCCTTGTGTCGCGAAAGGGGCGCGGAGCGGCCCCAGGATTTCTGCATTGCTGCACAGATCGCCGGGGGCCGCTCTGCGGCCCTTTCGCGACACAAGGCCGCTCCCACAAAAGCGATGTGGTGGCAGTGAGACAACAACAATAAATCCAGAGGTTCACATGCAAGAGCAGCTGAAGATTGCCGGCGCGTTTGTCGGCGTGATCGTGGGGGCGGGGTTCGCTTCGGGGCGGGAACTGTTGTTGTTCTTTGTCGATTTCGGTGTGTGGGGGCTGGTTGGTGCGCTGGTCAGCGCAGCCTTGTTCACCTTCCTCGGCATGGCCCTGGCGGGGCTGGGCAATCGCCAGCAGGCCACTTCGCACAAGGATGTGATCCAGGCCATCTGCGGCCGTCACCTGGGCCTGTTCGTCGACTGGCTGATCACCTTTTTCATGTTTGCCGTCACCGTGGTCATGCTGGCCGGTGGTGGTGCCTTGCTGGAGCAGCAGTTCGGCATCCCGGCGCTGGCCGGCAGCGTGATGGTGACGCTGGTGGTGGTGGGCATCGTGTGCCTGGATGTGCGCAAGGTGATCCTCGCCATTGGTGCCATCACGCCGTTGCTGATCCTGGTGGCCTCGGCGATTGCGTTGTACGCCGTGTTCAGCCGGGAGCAGAGCTTCGCCCAGCTCGACCAGCTGGCCAGCCAGCAACAGGCGGGCACCCGTCACTGGCTGCTGGGGGCGTTCCTGTACGTGTCGTACAACATCGTTGCCGGCGCGCCGATCCTGGCCATCCTGGGCGGCTCGGCCAAGGGCGAGAGAACGGCGGTATGGGGTGGGTTGCTCGGTGGTGCAGCACTGGGCGGACTGATGCTGGTGATGAGTGCCGGGCTGTTGTCGCGCCTGGACAGCGTGGCTGACCTGCCGATGCCGATGCTGTCGATCGCCAACGAAGTATCGCCACTGCTGGGGCTGGTGATGTGCCTGATCATCTTCGGCATGATCGTCAACACCGCGGTGGGTACGTTGTTCTCGTTTCTCTCGCGGCTGATGCCGGCGGGGACGGCGAAGTTTCGCTGGGGCTCGGTGGTGACCGGGGTGGTGGCATTCGGCTGCAGCCTGGTGGGGTTCATCAGCCTGGTGGGTGAGGTGTACCCGCTGTTCGGCTACCTGGGCTTCGTGTTGATGGCGGCGGTGCTGCTGGCCTGGGTCCGGCGGAGCAAAGTGGTTAAAGCGGCAGTGGCGTAGGGGGCTGCTGCGCAGCCCGATCGCGACACAAGGCCGCTCCCACAAGGATCGCATGGCACCTGTGGGAGCGGCCTTGCGTCGCGATTGGGGCGCAGAGCGCCCCCCTGGGCCATCAGATCCTGAAGCTGCCTACCAGCTGCTTCAGGCGCCCGGCCTGCTGGGCCAGTTGGTCGCAATGGCGCAGGGTCTCGTTGAGGTTCTCCACCCCTTGCTGGTTCAGGGCGTTGATCTGGGTGATGTCCAGGTTGAGGCTCTCGACCACGGCGGTCTGCTCTTCGGTAGCAGTAGCCACCGATTGGTTCATGCCATCGATCTCGCCAATGCGCTGGGTCACGCTGGCCAGGCGCTCGCCGGCCTGGTTGGCCACCTGCACGGTCTGCTCGCTGGAAACCTGGCTGGTGTTCATGGTGTGCACCGCTTCGCGCGAGCCTACCTGCAGGCTGGTGATCATGCGGTGGATTTCTTCCGCCGATTCCTGGGTGCGGTGCGCCAGGTTGCGTACCTCGTCGGCCACCACGGCAAAGCCACGGCCGGCCTCACCGGCACGGGCCGCTTCGATGGCGGCGTTCAGCGCCAGCAGGTTGGTCTGCTGCGAGATGCCCTTGATCACGTCGAGGATCTTGCCGATTTCGTCAGTGCTGGCGTTGAGCGTTTCGATTTGCGCGCAGGACTCGCTGATGCGCTGCGACAGGGCGGTCATGGCGCTGATCGCTTCTTCGACCACTTCACGGCCACCGTGGGCCTGTTCGCTGGCACCGCTGGCATGCTGCGAGGCATCGGCGGCGTTGCGGGCGATTTCCTGGGTGGCGGCACCCAGTTCGTTGATCGCTGCGGCCACGCTGTTGGTGCGCATGCTTTGCTCTTCGGAACCGGTGATCGACGCATTGGAGGCATTGACCACCTTTTCCGACAGGTCGTGCACCAGGCGGGTTGCCGAGGACACTTCGCTGATCGAGGCATGGATGCGCTCGACGAAGCGGTTGAACGAAGTGGCCAGTTCGCCGAACTCGTCCTTGTTCTGCACGGTCAGGCGGCGGGTAAGGTCACCTTCGCCCTCGGCGATGTCGCGCATGGCGCGGCCCATGGTGGTCAGCGGGCTCATCAGCACCGGGATCAGCAGGCCGAGCAGGCCGGCGATGGCCGCCACGGCGATCAGCATGGCGATGATCGCCGAGGTGCGGAACTGACTGAGCGCGGCGTAGGCCTTGTCCTTGTCGATCGACAGGCCGATGTACCACTGTGCCGACGGCAGGCCGGCCACCGGGGCGAAGGAGATGATGCGGTCCTGGCCATTGAGGGTGACATCCTGCATGCCGGCGGCGACTTGCAGGTTGCTGCCGGGGTAGATGTCCTTGAGGTTCTTCATCACCTGGTCTTTGTCGGGGCTGACGATCACCTGGCCATTGCTGTCGGCCAGGAAGGCGTGGCCGATGCCGCCGAAATCGACCGAGTTGATGATCTCGACCAGGGTGTCGAGGGTGACGTCACCGCCGACCACACCGATCAGCTCGCCATTGCCCTTGCTTTTCACCGGCGTGGCGATGGTGACCATCAGGCCGCCGACAGCACCCTGGTACGGGGCAGTCAGCACGGTCTGCCCGGCGCTGGCCGCGGCGCCGTACCAAGGGCGCTGACGTGGGTCGTAACCGGCCGGCATCTGTGTATCGGGGCGCTGGGTGAACACACCGTTGGCCTGGCCCAGGTAGGTGAACAGGAAATTGCGCGTGTAGGACGGCTGCTCGATCAGCCCGGCCAGGGTGTCGCCGGCACCTTGCTGGGCGATGTCCTGGGCCAGGTTTTCCAGGACCAGGATGCGCCCGCTCATCCAGTTCTGCACGCTGCTGGCGGTCAGTGCGCCGGACTGCTGCACCGAAGCTTCGATGTTCTGGCGAATGGTGTTGCGTTGCAGGTAGTCGTTGTAGAGCGTGAACAGGGCAAATGCCAGGACCACGACGCCGCAGGCGCTGAGCAGGATCTTGTGGCGAAATTTCAGGTTCATGTTTCGAGACCTTGGGCCAATGAGGGGAGGGCGCATCGCGCTCATGACGCATTGCGCAACCTATCGTTCGGGATATCGGCTCAAGGGGTAAAAGATTGAAGTGCTTACAGAAATTTCTTACGGTCATTTCGACGGACGGCATTCACTGGCTACACAACTGCTCGATCAACAGGCGTGCAGCCTGCTGCAACGGTTGTTGCTTGCGCCAGAAGATGTGTACCGGCAACTGCAGCTCGTTGCGGGTGTTGCGAAAATCCAGGCGCACCAGTCGCCCGCTGGCCAGCAGTGGCGCGACCCGCGACAGCGGCAGGTCGCCCCAGCCCAGGCCGGCCTCCACCATCTGCAGGGCGAGGTCGAAGCTGTCGGTTGACCAGTGCGTGGCGCCTATCAACGGGCGTGGGTCGGCCAGCGGCAGGTCACGGCTGCGCACCAGGATCTGGCGCACCCGGGTCAGGTCTTCGAGGTAGTGGATACGCCCCTCGCGCAGGGCCGGATGGGCGGGCGACAGGGTGGCCACCAGCGACTCCATGCCGATGTGCTGGAAGCCGCGCCGGGCATCGACCTGCAGCCCGGCAAAGGCCACGCAGAGGTCGGCGCGGCCGCTGTCCAGCAGGTGCACGGCCTCTTCCTGCGGGGCGCTGAGCAAGGCGATGTCCAGCAGCGGGTGCCGCTCACCCAGGCGAGCGATGGCCGCCAGCAGCGGGCGGTGGTCGATGTCCGGCACCACCGCCAGGGTCAGGCTGCTCTCCAGCCCCTGGGACAGCTCCAGGGCATGCACCTGCAGCAGCCCCAACTGCTCGGCGATCAGCCGGGCATGGGGTTCCAGCGCCATGGCCTGTGCGGTCGGGCGGACTTCCCGCGGGCCGCGCTCGAACAGGGTGTAGCCCAGTTCGGCCTCGAGGTTGCCGATAGCCATGCTGACGGCCGAGGGCACCCGCTGCAGGGCGCGCGCGGCGGCGGAAAACGAACCGCGGTCGAGCACGGCGAGAAACAGCTGGATATTGTCGCTGGAAAAGTTCATGGCAGCCTCCTGTCAGTAGATCTGACAGCTGCTGACTTTTGCTGTCAAGCATGATGAAGCATGATCGCGCCCCATCGCTTTTGTCATTGGAGGTAACCCCGGGTGCAGGGACTCAAACGCAAACTGGTCTACGTGACTTTCTATGAACTGATCGGGCTGTGCATGTCGACCCTCGGGCTGGCCTACCTGTCGGACACCCAGGCATCGCATACCGGGCCTCTGGCGGTGATGATCACCACCATCGCCATGCTCTGGAACCTGATCTACAACACCCTGTTCGAGTGGTGGGAGAGTCGCCAGGCCACGCGCGGGCGCAGTGTGGCACGGCGGGTGGCGCATGCCATCGGCTTCCAGCTGACCCTGGTGGTGTACCTGATCCCGCTGATTGCCTGGTGGCTGGACATGACATTGCTGGAGGCGTTGCTGGTGGATATGGCGTTCATCGTGCTGGTGCCGTGCTACACCTTTGCCTACAACTGGGCGTTCGACCGGATCTTTGGCTTGCCCAGTTCTGCGTTGGTTACGGCCTGACACGTTACCTGTGGTGGCCTCTTCGCGGGTAAACCCGCTCCCACAGGGATATCACAGGCCTTGAAGGCAGTGGGCGACCCTGTGGGAGCGGGTTTACCCGCGAAGAGGCCGGAACAGTCAACCACTAAGGCGGCAGGCGTATGATCAAAGGCTCCTGTTGCTGCTTCACCTGCTGCTCGACCGGTTGTTCCGCCGGGCGCGGCGCACTGGCCAGCAAGCTGTCCTCGACCTGCCCCGACAGGTAGTACACCCCCGACATGGCCCCGCTCTGGCGGTTCTCCATCAGCTCCTGCCATTCCTGGTTCAGCGCCACGTTGAGGATCACCCGCAACTGCTCGACCATCTGCGGGTGTTCGCGGTCATGGGTCATCATCCCGTAACCGGCCGCCGCAATCGAAATCATCGCCCCCGCCACCTTGCCCACCGCCGACGCCACGGCACTGGCGATGCCGCGCGGGGCCAGGGTGGCGCCGAGCTTTTCGCTGGCCTGGTTGGCCACCGAGTTCAGCCCGACATCGGTCTTCCCGGGGCCTTTGCTGGCCTGCTGGTGCAGGTGCTGGCGCATGGCTTGCCAGGCCGGTTGCTGGGCCAGCGACTTGGCCCGTAGCAGTTGGTACAGGCTGGCATTGCGCGCATCCGGCGGCCCCAGGGCGATGGCAGGAATGCGGTTGAGGCGCTGGCTGAACTGTTCGGGGGGCGCGTTGTAGCGGCTGATGATGGCCGGCAGCTGCTGGCCGAGCAGTTGCAGGTACAGCTCGCTGGCACGGTCGCGGATGCCTTCGGGGTTGATCTGCTCGGCCACCGGTTCGATCACCCGCTTGTGGTACTGCTCCTGCAGGTACAGCGCCAGGCGCTTTTCCGCGGGCTCCCGGCCTTCACCGCTGTCGATCTTGTACCAGGCCACCTTGAGGGTCAGCCACTGCTGGGTCCAGTAGCCGGTGAACCAGGGGATGAAGTCGCTTTCGGTGCGCTGCTGCACCTGTTCCTTCCACACTCGCATGGAGCGCCGGGCATAGTCGTTGGCCGAGCTGGCGGCGCCGACCGAGGCTTCGATCAGTTCCTGGTCGATGCGTTGCCAGGCGGCGGGGGTGAGCACCACCGGTGGTGGCGGGACAGGTGGGGGCTTGCCTGCGCAGCCGGCCAGGGCCAGCAGCAGGCACAGCAGCAGGAGGACTCGAGTGCTCACGCAACCGCCTCCCTGATAGAGGCTGGGGTGGTTCTCGGAGTATAGGGTGGGGAGTGAAGGGCTGCCGTGCAGCCCATCGGCCATCGCCCGGCCAACGCGATCCATGTAGGAGCGGCCTTGTGTCGCGAAAGGGCCGCAAAGCGGCCCCGGCAATTTCTGCAGCACAAATCCTGGGGCCGCTTCGCGCCCCATCGCGACACAAGGCCGCTCCTACAAGGGGGGCGTCAGCTTGAATCGGTCATTCCAGGTCGAGCTTTTCTTCCAGGCGGTCGAGATGCTTGTGCATCAGCCCCAGCGCCGCCTCGGCATCGCCGTGCTCCACGGCATCGATGATCGCCGCATGTTCCTGCCACGCGCAGTGGTCGCAGCATGGCGACTCGTAGCGGGCGATGATCAGCGAGGTCATCGGCACCAGGCCGTTGAGGAACCGTGCCAGTGGCGCATTGGCGGCCACCTGCGCCAGTTTCAGGTGAAACTCGCCGCCCAGGCGGATCGCCGCACAACGCTCGCCGTTCTCATGGTGCTGGCGCTCGCGCTCCACCAGTTGTCGTAACTGGCGAATCTGTACCGGCCGGGCGCGTTGCGCGGCCAGGGTGATCAGCGTGGTTTCGGCCAGGCGCCGGGCGCTGAGCACCTGGCGTGCCTGCTCCGGGTCGGGCGCGGCCAGATGCGCAGTGTGGCTGGGGCGCTGCACCACCACCTGCTGGTCGGACAGGCGCCCGAGCACGCGGCGGATCACTGTACGGCTGACGCCAAAGGCATGGCCCAGCGCCTGTTCGGGCAACAGGCTGCCAGGTGGCAGGCGCTGTTCGAGAATGGCATCGAACAGCCGCGGGTAGATCTGCTCGGCCGACAGGCGGGTTTCGCCGGCCGCGAGCAGGGCCGGCAAGTGAGGGGCGGCGTTCATGGTCGCTCTCCTGGGGTCATGGATGCGGGTGTTCGTCCGGGATGTTCAACGGGATGCCCATGCGCAACCCTTCGGCCAGGATGTGCTGGCGCATCTGGGCACTGGCCTGGGCGCTGCTGCGCTCACGTATGGCGCGCACCACCGCTTCGTTTTCCTTCAGCCGCGCGGCCAGGTGCTCTGGCGAATTGCGCAGCATGTCGGCGCTCTGCTTTAGGGCATTGCCGGTCTGTTGCACCACGCTCTGGAAGATCGGGTTGGTGGTCAGGGCGAACAGCGCTTCATGGAAGGCGATGTAGGCCCTGACGCCGGCTTCGCTGTCATCGGCCTCCAGCGCTTCACGCATGTCCATCAGGGTCAGGCGCAGCTGGCCGATGTCCTGGCTGTTGGCCGACTGCGCCACCAGGCCGACGATGAAGGGCTCGAGGGTGTAGCGCAGCTCCAGCACGTCGGCCAGGCTGGCTGCGGCGCTGGTGTCCACGCCCGGTTCCTGGGCGGCGGCATCGGCATCCAGCACCAGCACGCCCTTGCCCGGCAGCGAACGCACCAGGCCCAGGGTTTCCAGCACGGTTACCGCTTCGCGCAGGCTGGGGCGGCTGATACCCAGTTGTTCGGCCAGCTCGCGCTGGCCTGGCAGCATGTCGCCTGTACGCCATTGGCCTCGGGCGAGGGCCTGGCGCAGTTTTTCCACCACTGAGTTGACGACGGTAGATGAGCTGATCACGGTTCGCTCCTGGAAGGGCCGGCATCAGTGCCGGCCACGTTCGCTCAGAATTCCTGTTGATGGGGGTTGGGCTGCTTGCGTGGCGTGGGGGCGAAGCCGGGTTTGCCGTCGAGCACGTTGTGCGCGCGTTCCAGGTCGATGTCCTTCTCCCAGCGGGCGATGGCCACGGTGGCCACGCAGTTGCCGATCAGGTTGGTCAGCGCCCGGCCGATGCCCATGAACCAGTCCACCGCCAGTACCAGTACCAGGCCGACCACCGGGATCGCCGGCACGGCGGTCAGGGTAGCGGCAAGGATCACCAGCGCCGAGCCTGGGATGCCGTGAGCGCCCTTGGAAGTCACCAGCGATACCAGCAGGATGGTCAGCAGGTCGGTCATTGCCAGTGGCGTGCCGGTGGCGTTGGCAATGAACACGATGGCCAGGGTCAGGTAGATGGAGAAACCATCGAGGTTGAACGAATAGCCGGTGGGGATCACCAGGCCGACGGTGGAGCTGCCGATGCCCAGGTGCTCGAGCTTGCGCATGATCTGTGGCAGTACGGCATCGGACGAGGCGGTGCCCAGCACGATGGTCAGCTCTTCACGCAGGTACTTGATCAGTGGCAGCAGCTTAAGGCCCGACAGGCGCATGACCGTGCCCAGCACGATCAGTACGAAGCCGGCACAGGTCAGGTAGAACAGCGCCACCAGCCCGCCCAGGTGTTGCAGCGATTCCAGGCCGTACTTGCTGGTGGTGAAGGCGATGGCACCGAACACGCCGATCGGTGCCAGGCGCACGATCATGCCCATGATGCGGAAGATCACGTGGCTCAGTTCGTTGATCAGCCGCGAGATGCCGGCTGCCGAGTCACCTACCAGGTTCAGCGCGCTACCGAACAGTACCGAGAACAGCAGCACCTGGAGGATGTTGTTGTCGGCGAAGGCGCCGATCACCGAGGTGGGGATCAGGTCCATGAAGAACGCCGTGGCACCGTGGATGTGCTGGCCGCGCTCGGCCAGGCTGCTGGCGTCGGCGCTGGACAGTTGGTCCAGGTGGATGTTGGCGCCGCTGCCGATGCCGCTGGTGAAGGCGAACACCAGGCCGATCACCAGCGCCAGGGTGGTCAGCACTTCGAAGTAGATCACCGACTTCAGGCCGATGCGCCCGACCTTTTTCAGGTCGCCGGCGCCCGAGATACCGCTGACCACCACGCAGAACACGATCAGGCCGATGAGCATCTTGATCAGCTTGATGAAGCCGTCGCCAAGGGGTTTGAGTTGCAGGGAAAGGTCGGGGAAGCTGAGACCGCAGGCGATGCCGAGGGCAAGGCCGAGCACGACTTGAAGGAAGATCGAACGCGAGCACCATTTGAGCATGGGAGGGATCTCTGATCGGTGTCCTTGCTTCGGTAGCCGCACGGGGCGAAAGAGCGCAGGACTTAATTATTGTGGTCTTACCGGTTTGTTCAGCGCGAAGCCATGAAAGCGCGAAAAATCCGACTTTGCAAGGTTTTTTGGCCTTACCGGTCTGACCAGTTGTGGGGCAATCCAGCCTGCCTCGCTCTAATTCGGTGCGTCTGGTTGATCGGGCCGCAGTGCGGCCGTTCGCAGGTGAATCGCAGCGGCGAACCGCGTGCGCACATGAATCAGATCAGGCTTTGGCCAGTGCCTCGGGCACCGTAGCAATCAGCTTGCCAAGCGCCATGCCGACTTCAATATTTTCGATAACGCCATGATTCATAAGGGTTATTTGCATTATGCGGGTGACCTCGTAGAATCCGCGCCCTCGTGGAGCGCTTCAACCGCCAAGGCAGGATGCTTTATGGATGACATCTATCGTGCGGCCGTGGACGCGGCTGCGATCTTTTCCGAAACCGACCTGCGAGGGACCATCACCTACGTCAACCAGCAGTTCTGCAGCATTTCGGGCTACAGCCGCGAGGAGCTGCTGGGCGCCAACCACCGCATCCTCAACTCCGGCCTGCACGAGCCGGAGTTCTTCGTCGGCATGTGGCGGGCGCTGGCCGCTGGCCGGGTGTGGAAGGGCGAGATCTGCAACCGCGCCAGGGACGGCTCGCTGTACTGGGTCGACAGCACCATGGTGCCGCTGGTCGACCCGCTCACCGGCGAGGTGCGCAAGTACGTGTCGATCCGTTTCGACGTCACCGAGAAGCGCCAGTTGCTGCATACCTTGCAGTGGCGTGTGGGCCATGACGTGCTCACCGGCCTGCCCAACCGCGCCTACCTTTCCGACCTGCTGAACCAGGCCCTGGCCTGCTCGCGGCGTGAAGACATTGCGCTGGCGGTGTGCATGCTCGACCTGGATGGCTTCAAGGCGGTCAACGACGGCTACGGGCATGCCATGGGCGACCTGCTGCTGGTCGAGGTGGCGCAGCGCCTGAAGCACATCCTGCGCGATGGCGACGCGGTGGCCCGGCTGTCGGGAGACGAATTCGTGCTGATCCTGCGCGACGTCGACGAAGACCGCCGGCTGCATGCGGCGCTGCGCCGGGTGCTGCGGGCACTGGCGGCGCCCTATGTGGTACGCGAGCAGCGCCTGTCGCTGAGCGCCAGTATCGGCGTGACCCTGTACCCGCAGGACGACGAAGATGCCGACACCCTGGTGCGCCATGCCGACCAGGCCATGTATGTGGCCAAGCAACGTGGGCGCAACCGCTATCACCTGTTCGATGTGTCCCAGGAGCAGGAACTGAAGGCTACCCACCAGACCGTGGCGCGGGTGCGCCGGGCCTTGCACAACGGCGAGCTGTGCCTGTATTACCAGCCCAAGGTCAACCTGCGCAGCGGCCAGGTGCTGGGTTTCGAGGGCTTGCTGCGCTGGCAGCGGCCAGGCCGCGGGCTGGTGCCGCCTGGTGATTTCCTGCCCGCGGTGGAGCAGACCGACCTGATCGTGGAAATCGGCGAGTGGGTGCTCGACCAGGCGCTGAATCAGCTGCAGGCATGGCAGCGCCAGGGGTGGCCCTGGTCACTGAGCGTGAACATCGCCGCGCGGCATTTGCAGCGCAGCGACTTTGTCGAACGCCTGCAGCAGTTGCTGGCGGCGCACCCGGAGGTGGACCCGGCGCGGCTGGACCTGGAAATCGTCGAGTCGGTGGCCATCGACAACCTGCAGCATGTCAGCTGCTGTCTCGATGCCTGCCGCGCGCTGGGTGTGCGCTTCTCCCTGGACGACTTCGGCACTGGTTATTCGTCGCTGAGCTACCTGAAGCGCTTGCCGACCCAGACGATCAAGATCGACCAGTCGTTCGTGCGCGACATCCTGCATGACCAGGACGACCTGGCGCTGACCGGGGCGGTGATCGGCCTGGCGCGGGCATTTGGCCGCGAGGTGATTGCCGAAGGGCTGGAGAGCGTCGAGCATGGGCGGGTGCTGATGGGGTTGGGCTGCGAGCTGGCACAGGGTTACTGCATCGCTCGGCCGATGCCGGCCAGTGCGGTGCAAGCCTGGGCGCTGGCCTATCGGCAGCCGGCGCAATGGCGCGACTCTTGATAGCGCGTCAGCGAGCCATTGGCTTGACCTCGGCCAGTACCGGGTGCGCGACCAGCTTGTCGATGTGCAGGGTGTCGTCGTTCATCCAGCTTTCGCTGAGCAGCCGGTAGTGTTCCATGTCGCGGCAGCGCAGGCGCAGGCTGTAGTCGAAGTGGCCGCTGATCAGTTGGCACTCGTGCACTTCCGGGCAGTTGCGCAGGGTGGCTTCGAAGGCCTTCTGCGCGGCCCGCCCGCTTTGGTTGGACAGGGCGACCAGCACCAGCAGCGACACCCCGGGCGCCACCTTCTGCAGGTCGATGATCGCCCCGTAGCCGCGGATCACGCCACGGCGCTCCAGCTTGCGTACACGCTCCAGGCAGGGGCGCGGGGTGAGGTGGACGAGACTGGAGAGCTTCTCGAAGGTGATGCGGCCGTCATGGCGCAGGATGTCGATGATCGCTTCGTCGATGCGGTCGAGGGGGTGGGCGTTGGCGTCCTTGGTGTCCATGCGCTTGGGCTTCGTTCGGAAGAGGGCATGGGACAGGTTAGGCGGTAAAGGGGGCCGCTGCGCGGCCCATCGCGACACAAGGCCGCTCCTACAAGGGATACGCGGTCCTTGTGTAGGAGCGGCCTTGTGTCGCGATGGGCTGCGCAGCAGCTCCAGGATCCATCAGGCGCAGACAGAACCAGCCTTGGCCACCGCCCGCAACTCCACCACCCGCGGCTGCAACAACCCATACAAATCCTTCGGATCTTCCAGCACCGGCACCAGCCCGATATCCGTGCCGATACCCAGCGCCTGCGCCGTATCCAGCACATAGCGCAAGGCCGAATAATCCTCCAAGGCAAACCCCACCGAGTCGAACAGCGTCACCTGTTCGGCGCGCTCACGCCCCTTGGCTTCCCCGGCAACCACGCGCCAGAATTCGGTCACTGGCGAGTCCGCCGGCATCTGCTGGATCTCGCCTTCCACCCGGCTCTGCGGCTCGTACTCGACGATCACCCGGGCCCGCTCGACAATCGCCCGGTGCAGCTCGGTCTTGCCTGGGCAGTCACCGCCCACGGCGTTCAGGTGCATGCCCGGCTCGATCATCTCCGGGGTGAGGATGGTGGCGCAGGCCTTGTCGGCGGTCACCGTGGTGACGATATCGGCCCCGCGTACCGCTTCGGCCACGGAGCTGGCGATGCTCAGCTTGAGGCCGGGTCGGTTGGCCAGGTTGGCGACCAATTTGGCCGAGGCGGCCGGGTCGATGTCGTACAGGCGGATTTCATCGATGCCCAGCAGGGCATTGAAGGCGATGGCCTGGAACTCGCTTTGCGAGCCATTGCCGATCAACGCCATGCTGCGGCTGTCTTCGCGCGCCAGGTAGCGGGCGGCCAGGGCCGAGGTGGCCGCAGTGCGGATGGCGGTGGTCAGGGTCATTTCGCTAAGCAGCAACGGTGCACCGGTATCGACGCTCGCCAGGGCGCCGAAGGCCATCACTGTGGGCAGGCCATGGCGAGTGTTCTTCGGATGGCCGTTGACGTACTTGAAGGCGTAGCGGCTGGCGTCCGAGATTGGCATCAGCTCGATCACGCCGTCCGCTGAATGGTTGGCCACCCGGGCGCATTTTTCGAAGGCGGGCCAGCGCAGGTAGTCCTGACGGATGTACTCGGCCATTTCCAGCAGGCACGTGGGCAGGCCTTTGCGGTTGACCAGGCGGGCCAAGTCTTGCACATCGATATAGCGGGTCATGAGGGGTCTCCCTGCGGTCGACGCTTCCAGAGTGGGCTCTGGTTTCATTGTGCGGCGGGTGGGGAGGTAAAGCTGGCTGTAATGGGCTGTGGCGGCAGCGGCTTTGGCTGATTTCGCTGCGCTGGCAGCCGAATCGGCTGTGGCTGCCTGGCCCGGCCCTATCGCCGGCAAGCCGGCTCCCACAGGGATATCACAGGCCTTGAGAGCGGCGCTGTAGGAGATAGCCCAGCCCTTTGGGCCGTGCTGTCGCACAGATAACTGAATTCGCGAGCGATCCTCGTACCCTGTGGGAGCGGCTTTAGCCGCGAAGAATCCAACGCGGTGCATGGCACCGGCTGCGCCGGTGTTCGCGGCTAAAGCCGCTCCCACAGGGTCCCTGCTAACTCAATGACTTATGTGCAGTTCTATGAGAGCTGGCTTGCCGGCGATGAGGCCCGCACAGGCAAAGGCAATCATCGCTCACGCAGCCGCTTGTACAGCGTGGTGCGGCTGATCCCAAGCCCGCGCGCCACCGCCGACAGGTTGCCGTTGGCTTGCTCCACCAGCGCGTGCAGGTCCGCTTCCTCAGTGGCAAGCAGCACGGGGGCCTGCAACTCGGCCAGAAATCCTGCAGGCAGGTGCTCGACGCCAACCGGCCCATTACCCGCCAAGGCCAGCGCCACCTGCAGCACACTCACCAGTTCACGCATATTCCCCGGCCAGGGGTGCTGATCGAGCAGTTCGATAATGGCCGCAGGCAGCCGCGCAGGCTGCCCGGGGTCGCGGTAGCGCGCATGCACCTGCTCGATCAGCTGCCGGCGATCACTGCGCTCGCGCAGCGGCGGCAACACCACCGCCAGCCCGGCGATGCGGTAATACAGGTCCTGGCGAAAGCGCCCGGCGCGCACTTCTTCGGCCAGGTCGCGGTTGCTCGCCGACACCACGCGGATATCCACCGCCACCGGTTCGCCGCTGCCCAATGGCTGGATGCTGCGCGTCTGCAGCACGCGCAGCAGTCGGGCCTGGGTGGGCAGCGGCATGTCGCCGATTTCGTCGAGGAACAGGATGCCGTGGTGGGCCTTGCGGATCAGGCCCGGGTTGCCCTTCTGGTGGGCGCCGGTGAACGCGCCCTTGTCGTAGCCGAACAGTTCCGACTCCACCAGCTCTGCCGGGATCGCCGCACAGTTGACGGCAATCAGCGGCTGGCTGGCGCGGCTGCTGGCCCGGTGCAGGGTATCGACGAATACCTCCTTGCCTACGCCGGTTTCCCCCTGCACCAGCACCGGGATGTCCTTTTCCAGCAGCAGGCCGGCCTGCGCCAGGGCCTTCTCCAGGCGTGGTTCGGCGCTACTGGCGGCGGGGCGGCCGGGGGCCTCACGCGGTGGCTGCCACTGGCAATGAAAGCGGTTGCGCCCGGTGGCTTGCAGGGCGAAGGGCTGTTGCCGGGGATGGCTGAGCAGCTGTTGCAGGGGCAACTGGAACAGTTGCGCGATGTTCTGCTGCAGCGGGTTGCCCCCGAGCAGGGTGTCGGCCCGGTGATTGGCGGCCAGCACCTGCCCGTGCTGATCGAACACCAGCAGGCCGGCCCAGGGGCTGTCGAGGTTGTCGGAGGCGCTGTTGAAGATCAGTTGCGCGTGCTGGTCGGCATGCTTGGCGAGGATCAGGCGGTTCTCCAGGCTCTGGCCCATCATGCGTACCAGGCCCAGGGTCTGGCTGGCGGGCAGGTAGCCGTCGCTGGCCACATCGAGCACCCCGACCAGCTGCCGCTCGGCGTCGAACAGCGGCGCGGCGGCGCTGGACATATAGCGGTTCTGGCGCAGGAAGTGCTCGTCCTGGCCCACGTGAATCGCCTCGGCGCAGACCAGCGCGGTGCCCAGCGCATTGGTGCCGACACCGCGCTCGTGCCAGTGGGCACCGGCGCTGAAACCATGCTGCTGGCGCGGCTCGATGAACCGCCGCGAGCCCCAGCTGTCGAGCAGGCAGCCGCTGGCATCGGCCAGCATCACCAGGTAGCTGGCATTGCCCAGCAGGTGCGCATATTGCGGCAGCACCGCTTCGCGGGTCAGGTGCAGCAGGGCCTGGCGCTGCTCCAGCAGGGCGTTCAGCTCGGCGCGGGTCAGGCAGTCGAAGTCCGGGGCGTGCTGGGGTTGCAGGCCGTGGTCGCGGCAGCGGGCCCAGGAGGCCTGGATCAGTTGGGCATGGGTCGAAGCGGATGCGGCCATGGGCCTGTCCTGTGTGATTGTTGTCATGGGGCCGACCGCTGTTCAGTGTCGTGCACGGTTGTTCAATGTCAAACCGGCAAGTGTTCAGTTGTTCAGTGCTTGTGTTCACTTGTGAACCTGCGATTGGCCGGTGTTGCCAGCAAGGCCCCGGGCCAGACGGTCGCGGCGCAACTGGCACGAAACTGGCTGTGCCCGGCAGACAAAAACCACAAGAAGGCCACGCCATGTCCCTGGTGCTGGAACAGGTCAGCCGCAGCGTCGACAACCAGGCCTGGATCGTCGATGCCTCACTGCGTTTCGAACCCGGCTCGTTCAACGTGCTGCTGGGCCGCACCCTGGCCGGCAAGACCAGCCTGATGCGCCTGATGGCCGGGCTCGATCGCCCGAACCGGGGGCGGGTGCTGATGGATGGCCAGGACGTGACTGGCGTGCCGGTGCGCCAGCGCAATGTGTCGATGGTGTATCAGCAGTTCATCAATTACCCGACCCTCAGCGTGTACGAGAACATTGCGTCACCGCTGCGCCAGGCACGCATGGCCGAGCCCCAGATTCGCCGACGGGTGCAGGAAACCGCCGAAATGCTGCGCATCGAAGCCTACCTGCAGCGCCTGCCGCTGGAGCTGTCCGGTGGCCAACAGCAACGCACGGCAATGGCCCGGGCGCTGGTCAAGGATGCCTCGCTGATCCTGTTCGACGAGCCACTGGTCAACCTCGACTACAAACTGCGCGAGGGCCTGCGCCAGGAACTGCGCGAACTGTTCGCGGCACGCCACTGCATTGCCGTGTATGCCACCACCGAGCCCAACGAGGCGCTGGCTCTGGGCGGTACCACCACCCTGGTGCATGAGGGCCGTATCGTCCAGAGCGGGCCTACCGCCGAGGTCTACCAGCGCCCGGGCAGCGTGCTGGCTGCCGAGCTGTTTTCCGAGCCGCCGATCAACCTGGTGCCTGGCCATATCAGCGGCAACGACGTGAGCCTGGCCCATGCCGTGCACTTTGCCCGCAATGCCGACTTGCAGCCGCTTGCCGAGGGTGACTACCGCTTTGGCGTGCGGCCCAGCCACATCAGCCTGGTGCCGGCCCACGACGACGACCTGGAATTGTCGGTGCTGGTGGAACTGGCCGAGATCAGTGGTTCAGAGACCTTCCTGCATGTACGCAACGAACACTGGCGCATGATCCTGCACCTGCCAGGGGTGCACGAATACCAGGTGGACACGCCGATCCGCGTGTTCATCCCCACACACAAGCTGTTCGTGTTCGACAGCGCCGGGGCGCTGGTGCAGGCCCCTGGGCTGCGCCAGGCAAGGAGAGGGTGATGGCCGAGATCCGCCTGCGCCAACTGGCGCACAGCTACAGCCGCCAGCCCGCCAGCGAGGCAGACTATGCCCTGCACGCGCTGGAGCATGTGTGGGAGCAGGGCGGTGCCTACGCCTTGCTCGGGCCGTCGGGCTGCGGCAAGTCGACCTTGCTCAACATCATTTCCGGGCTGCTGACACCGTCCCACGGCGAGGTGCTGTTCGACGGCAAGCCGGTCAACCGGCTGTCACCACAGGCGCGCAACATCGCCCAGGTGTTCCAGTTCCCGGTGGTGTACGACACCATGACGGTGTTCGACAACCTGGCGTTTCCCTTGCGCAACCAGGGGCTGGACGAAGCCCGGGTGCAGGCCCGGGTGGAGGAGATTGCCGAGGTACTCGACCTCTCGGCCGTGCTGCGCAAGAAGGCGCGCAACCTCAGTGCCGACGAAAAGCAGAAGGTCTCCATGGGCCGTGGCCTGGTGCGCGATGACGTGTCGGCGATCCTGTTCGACGAGCCGCTGACGGTGATCGACCCGCACCTGAAGTGGAAGCTGCGGCGCAAGCTCAAGCAGATCCACGAGCAGTTCAACATCACCATGATCTACGTCACCCACGACCAGTTGGAGGCCTCGACGTTCGCCGACAAGATCGCGGTGATGCACGGCGGGCGCATCGTTCAGTTCGGCACCCCGCGCGAACTGTTCGAGCGGCCGCGGCATACCTTCGTCGGTTACTTCATCGGCAGCCCGGGAATGAACCTGATCGAGGTACGCGCCGAAGCGGGCGGGGTGGCGTTCGGCGATATTCACCTGGTGCTGCCCGGGCAACTGCGGGAGCACCTGCGAGAGCGCCTGGCGGCCACAGGCGGTGGACGCCTGCAGGTAGGCATCCGCCCGGAATTCGTGCAGCTGTGGGACAGCCCGTTCGATGACGCCTACCCGGCACGGGTGCTGGACGTCGAGGACCTGGGCACCTACCGCATCGTCACCCTCGAACTGGGCGGTGTCGCGCTCAAGGCGCGCCTGGGCGAGGACCGCCCACTGCCGGTGGCCCAGGCCTGGGTCAGCCTGCCGGCGCAGTGGCTGATGCTGTACGTCGACGATGTGCTGCTGGAGGCCGGGCCATGAACAAGGTGCCGAACAACAAGGCCTGGTGGCTGGTGCTGCCGGTGTTCCTGCTGGTGGCATTCAGTGCGGTGGTGCCGATGATGACGGTGGTCAACTACTCGGTGCAGGACATCTTCGACCAGTCCAACCGCTACTTCGTCGGCGCCGACTGGTACCGCCAGGTGCTGCGCGACCCGGCGCTGCACGATGCGCTGCTGCGCCAGTTCATCTATTCCGCCTGCGTGCTGCTGATCGAGATCCCGCTGGGCATCGCCATTGCCCTGACCATGCCGACCAAGGGGCGCATGGCCTCGGTGTGCCTGATCGTCATGGCCATCCCGTTGCTGATCCCGTGGAACGTGGTCGGCACCATCTGGCAGATTTTCGGCCGGGCCGACATCGGCCTGCTCGGCGCCACCCTGGCCAAGCTCGGGGTCAGCTACAACTACGCCGGCGACCCGTTCGACGCTTGGCTGACCGTGCTGGTGATGGACGTGTGGCACTGGACCTCGCTGGTGGCCTTGCTCTGTTATTCGGGGCTGCGCGCCATCCCCGACGTGTACTACCAGGCTGCGCGCATCGACCGCGCCTCGGGCTGGGCGGTGTTCCGTCATATCCAGTTGCCCAAGCTGAAGAACGTCCTGCTGATCGCGGTGATGCTGCGCTTCATGGACAGCTTCATGATCTATACCGAGCCCTTCGTGCTGACCGGTGGCGGGCCCGGCAACGCCACCACCTTCCTCAGCCAGACCCTCACGCGCATGGCCGTGGGGCAGTTCGACCTGGGCCCGGCGGCGGCATTCTCGCTGGTGTACTTCCTGATCATCCTGCTGGTTTCGTGGCTGTTCTACACAGCCATGACCCATGCCGACAAGGACTAGTCCATGAGCTCACGCAAATCGCTGGCCCTGTTGCTGTACTTCTTCTTCCTGCTGGTGCCGATCTACTGGCTGCTGAACATGTCGTTCAAGAGCAACACCGAGATCCTCGGCGGCCTGACCCTGTGGCCACAGGCGTTCACCCTCGACAACTACCGGGTGATCTTCACCGATGCCAGCTGGTACAGCGGCTACATCAATTCGCTGTACTACGTGTGCCTGAACACGCTGATTTCGCTGCTGGTGGCGCTGCCAGCGGCATATGCCTTCTCGCGTTACCGCTTCCTCGGTGACCGGCACCTGTTCTTCTGGCTGCTGACCAACCGCATGGCGCCACCGGCGGTGTTCCTGCTGCCGTTCTTCCAGCTGTATTCGTCGATCGGCCTGTTCGATACCCATATCGCCGTGGCCCTGGCCCACTGCCTGTTCAACGTGCCGCTGGCGGTGTGGATCCTCGAGGGGTTCATGTCTGGTGTGCCGAAGGAAATCGACGAAACAGCCTACATCGACGGCTACAGCTTCCCGCGCTTCTTCGTGAAGATCTTCATCCCGCTGATTGGCTCCGGCATCGGCGTGACGGCGTTTTTCTGTTTCATGTTCTCCTGGGTCGAGCTGCTGCTGGCGCGCACCCTGACCTCGGTGAATGCCAAACCGATCGCCGCTGTGATGACCCGTACCGTGTCGGCCTCGGGCATCGATTGGGGCGTGTTGGCGGCGGCGGGGGTACTGACCATCTTGCCGGGCATGCTGGTGATCTGGTTCGTGCGCAACCATGTGGCCAAGGGCTTCGCCCTGGGCCGGGTGTGAGGAGGGCAAGGCATGGAGTGGATGGCCTGGACCTTGCCGACGGCGCTGTTCTTCGCCGCCGTTGGCGTGCTGCTGCTGGGCATGACCCTGCTCGAACTGCGCCGCCCCTGCGTGGAGCGACGCGGCTTCCTGCCGCTGGTCACCAGCCGTGGCGACCGCTTGTTCATCGGCCTGCTGGCCAGCGCCTACCTGCATTTGCTGGTGGTTGGCGTCAGCGAGTGGCCATTGTGGGTGGCCTCGCTGCTGTCGCTGGCGTGGCTGGTGGTGGTGCTGCGCTGGGGCTGAGCGAGCGGCCCTGTGGGATAACTGAAACGGGAGATCACAATGTTCGACAACAAGTACAACAGGCGACATTTGACCCTGGCCGCGTTGCTGGTACTGGCCAGCGTGCAGGGCACAGCCTGGGCCGACCAGTACGAGGATGCGGCAAGGAAGTGGCTCGGCAGTGAGTTCAAGCCTTCGACCCTTACCCCTGAACAGCAGCTGGCCGAGTTGAAGTGGTTCATCAAGGCTGCCGAGCCGTTCCGCGGCATGAAGATCAACGTGGTGTCGGAAACCATCACCACCCATGAATACGAGTCCAAGGTGCTGGCCAAGGCCTTCAGCGAGATCACCGGTATACAGCTGACCCACGACCTGTTGCAGGAAGGCGACGTGGTGGAAAAGCTGCAGACACAGATGCAGTCGGACAAGAACATCTATGACGGCTGGGTCAACGACTCCGACCTGATCGGTACGCACTTTCGCTACGGCAAGGTGGAATCGATCACCGACCTGATGGCCAACGAAGGCAAGGACTACACTTCGCCGACCCTGGACCTGAAGGACTTCATCGGCATTTCCTTCACCACCGCGCCGGATGGCAAGGTCTACCAACTGCCCGACCAGCAGTTCGCCAACCTCTACTGGTTCCGTGCCGACTGGTTCGAGCGGCCCGAGCTGAAGGCCAGGTTCAAGGAAAAATACGGCTACGAGCTGGGCGTACCGGTGAACTGGTCGGCCTACGAGGACATTGCCAGGTTCTTCAGCGAAGACGTCAAGGAGATCGACGGCAAACGCGTCTATGGCCACATGGACTACGGCAAGAAAGACCCGTCGCTGGGCTGGCGCTTCACCGATGCCTGGTTCTCCATGGCGGGTGGCGGCGACAAAGGCCTGCCCAATGGTTTGCCGGTGGACGAATGGGGCATTCGCGTGGAGGACTGCCACCCGGTGGGGTCCAGCGTGACCCGTGGCGGCGACACCAACGGCCCGGCCGCCGTGTATGCCACGCAGAAGTACGTGGACTGGATGCGTGCCTATGCGCCCAAGGAAGCCCAGGGCATGACCTTCTCCGAAGCCGGCCCGGTGCCGGCACAGGGCAACATCGCCCAGCAGATCTTCTGGTACACCGCGTTTACCGCCGACATGACCAAGCCCGGTTTGCCGGTGGTGAACGCCGACGGCACGCCGAAGTGGCGTATGGCGCCTTCGCCGAAGGGGCCGTACTGGGAGGAGGGGATGAAGCTGGGCTACCAGGACACCGGTTCGTGGACCTTCTTCAAGTCCACCCCCGAGAAGCAACGCCTGGCTGCGTGGCTGTACGCCCAGTTCGTCACCTCCAAGACCGTGTCGCTGAAAAAGACCATCGTCGGCCTCACGCCGATTCGCGAGTCGGACATCAATTCCCAGGCCATGACCGAACTGGCGCCCAAGTTGGGCGGGCTGGTGGAGTTCTACCGCAGCCCGGCGCGGGTACAGTGGACACCGACCGGCACCAACGTGCCGGATTACCCGCGGTTGGCGCAGTTGTGGTGGAGCCACATCGCCGAAGTGGCCAGTGGCGAGAAGACCCCGCAGGAAGCGCTGGACGGCCTGGCCCGCGACCAGGACCGGATGATGGAGCGCTTGCAGCGGTCCAACGCCCAGGCCACCTGCGCACCGAAGCTGAACCCGGAGAAGGACGCCCAGTACTGGTTCGACCAGCCCGGGGCGCCGAAACCGAAACTGGCCAACGAAAAGCCCAAGGGCGAGACGGTCAGCTACAACGAACTGCTGAAGTCGTGGGAGGCGGCGAGGAAGTGACCGGCTGAATACCGCGCCGGCCTCTTCGCGGGTAAACCCGCTCCCACAGAGATATCGCCATCTTCTGGGACGGCGCGCAACCTGTGGGAGCGGGTTCACCCGCGAAGAGGCCGGTGAAGCCAATGCATTGATCACGGGCAAAAAAAACGGCACCTGCCAGAGGTGCCGTTTTCATATCACGCGGTATTACTTGTGCAGCTCTTCCGCCGCATACAGCGTGTTCTCCAGCAGGCATGCGCGGGTCATCGGCCCGACGCCGCCCGGCACCGGCGTGATCCAGCCGGCGCGCGGCAGGGCGGTCTCGTAGACCACGTCGCCGACCAGCTTGCCGTCTTCCTGGCGGTTGATGCCCACGTCGATAACGATGGCACCTTCCTTGATCCATTCACCCTTGACCAGGCCAGGCTTGCCGGCGGCCACTACCACCAGGTCGGCGCGGCCGACATGGCCGGCGAGGTCCTTGGTGAAGCGGTGGCAGACGGTCACGGTGCAGCCGGCCAGCAGCAGCTCCATGGCCATCGGGCGGCCAACGATGTTGGAGGCGCCGACGATGACCGCGTTCATGCCGTACAGGTCCTGGCCGGTGCTTTCCAGCAGGGTCATGATGCCCTTCGGCGTGCACGGGCGCAGCAGCGGGATGCGCTGGGCCAGGCGGCCGATGTTGTACGGGTGGAAGCCGTCCACGTCCTTGTCCGGGCGGATGCGCTCGAGCAGCAGCGAGGCGTCCAGGTGCGCCGGCAGCGGCAACTGCAGCAGGATACCGTCGACGGCCGGGTCGTCATTGAGGCGGTCGATCAGCTCGGTCAGGGCCTGCTGCGTGGTTTCGCTGGGCAGGTCGAACGCCTGCGAAATGAAGCCGACCTCTTCGCAGTCCTTGCGCTTGTGCGAGACATAGACTTGGGAGGCGGGGTCGGTGCCGACCAGGATCACCGCCAGGCCCGGCGTACGCAGGCCTTGCTGGCGACGCTCCACGACACGTTGAGCGATCTGCTGGCGCAAGTTGGCGGCGATCGCCTTGCCATCGATTAGGTGTGCAGTCATAGACGCGTGATTAACCATCGAGAAGGAAACAATTAAAGAGGGCGCATTCTCGCACGACATGGGCCAAGGGCAAAGGCGGGTGGTCGGGCAAATCCCCTAAGCCCTTAAATAATTTAAATTTTTTTGAGAAAGGTGTTGACGACTATCAGGCCCGCCTATAAGATTCGCCGCACTTGTCGGGCACAGCCTAGCACTGGTTGGCTAAGTCGGGCAGAATGAGTGGTTTAGCAGTTACCTGTTAAGGTCTCGTTCGGTTAGGCTTCAAGCTTAAGCGCCCGTAGCTCAGCTGGATAGAGCATCCGCCTTCTAAGCGGATGGTCGCAGGTTCGAGTCCTGCCGGGTGCGCCATTAGGCAGCTTTGGCAAGCAAGTAGGCTGTAATGCAATATGGTGGGCGTAGCTCAGTTGGTAGAGCGCTGGATTGTGATTCCAGTTGTCGTGGGTTCGATTCCCATCGTCCACCCCATATTCTTCAAAGGCGCCTCGATAGCATCTGGCGCCTTTGTTTTAAGCGTTACGCGGACGTGGTGAAATTGGTAGACACACTGGATTTAGGTTCCAGCGGCGCAAGCTGTAAGAGTTCGAGTCTCTTCGTCCGCACCATGCTTCTGTAAGGCTGTACCGCAACATCGCAAGACTGCAATATGGTGGGCGTAGCTCAGTTGGTAGAGCGCTGGATTGTGATTCCAGTTGTCGTGGGTTCGATTCCCATCGTCCACCCCATATTCTTCGAAGGCGCCTTGATCGTGAGATCGGGCGCCTTTTTTGTTTCTGCGCTCGGTGTATGGCTTGAGGGTTCTGGCACTTGTGAGATCGAGCGCCGCCCGCGCGGCGCTTCGCGGGACAAGTCGGATCGCCGCGCGGGCGGCGCTCGGTCTCCCGGGCGCTGAAAATGCCCTGGCGAACGCCCTCCCGGCCAAATCGCATCCCGGCCCTTGCAATCCTCTGGTGACACCCCAATAAAAGCTGTTAGATTTCAGCCGGTTGAAACACCGGCCCATTTGGCCGGCAGAGGAACAGCCCGATGATCGCAAAAGAAGCCCGTCAGGCCCTGGCGCTACAGCGCTTTGCCGAGGCCAACCCGCAGCTGCTCGAAGAGATCCGTGAGCTGGATGCGCGCGAGCAGGCCCAGCAGATCGAGTGGGCGTTCGAGGATGCGGCCGAGGAGCAGGGTATCCAGCCTTGGGAGCTGGCCCTGCAACTGATCGCCGAAACCCCCGAGCAACTGCAGGCCATGCGCCTGGAGACGCACCGCGAGGTAGCTGAGGCGCTGGGGATGGAGTGGGAGGAGTACTGCCAGTTCAACGAAATCGACCCTGAATAAAGGCAGCGAATTCGTTCCTGGTAGTTGTTTGACAAGGTATTTCGGCTGCAGGGCGCCCCGGGCGTCGTGCGGCCCCCATTGAAGCAGGCCCGGCGTTATGTCGTGCGGGCCTTGAAAGTTAATCGACCGGCGTGGTTTCCCGTCGTCCCGAGTGGGGTGACTTCTGCTGCGCGACTCACTAGAATGCTTGCCCTTGATTCTGGAGTCGGGCTAACGCCGGCTAACGTCTGTGCAACGAGGAATATCCATGCAAGTTTCTGTTGAAAACACTTCCGCTCTCGAGCGCCGCATGACCATCGCCGTTCCGGCCGAGCGCGTCGAGAACGAAGTCAACAAGCGTCTGCAACAGACTGCCAAGCGCGCCAAGGTTGCCGGCTTCCGCCCAGGCAAAGTGCCGATGAGCGTGATTCGTCAGCGTTTCGAAGCTGATGCCCGTCAAGAGGCTTTCGGTGACCTGGTCCAGGCTTCCTTCTACGAAGCCATCGTCGAGCAGAAGCTGAACCCGGCTGGCGCCCCTGCGGTAGAGCCGAAGTCCTTCGAAAAGGGCAAGGACCTGGAATTCGTCGCCATCTTCGAAGTGTTCCCGGAGTTCACCGTTGGCGGCCTCGAGTCGATCAACGTCGAGCGCCTGAGCGCCGAAGTGGCTGACGCCGACCTGGACAACATGCTGGAAGTGCTGCGCAAGCAGAACACCCGCTTCGAGGCCGTCGAGCGCGCTGCGCAGAACGACGACCAGGTCAACATCGACTTCGTCGGCAAGGTCGACGGTGAAGTGTTCGCCGGTGGTTCGGCCAAGGGCACCCAGCTGGTACTGGGCTCCGGCCGCATGATCCCAGGCTTCGAAGACGGCCTGGTTGGCGCCAAGGCTGGCGAAGAGCGCGTTGTCAACGTGACCTTCCCTGAGGACTACCAGAACCTGGACCTGGCTGGCAAAGCCGCCGAGTTCACCATCACCGTCAACAGCGTTGCCGCTCCTGTGCTGCCAGAGCTGAACGAAGAGTTCTTCGCCCAGTTCGGCATCAAGGAATCGACCCTGGAAGGCTTCCGCACCGAAGTTCGCAAGAACATGGAGCGTGAACTGCGCCAGGCCATCAAGGCCAAGGTGAAGAACCAGGTCATGGACGGTCTGCTGGCTGCCAACCCGATCGAAGTGCCGAAGGCCCTGCTGGAAAACGAAGTCAACCGTCTGCGCGTGCAGGCTGTTCAGCAGTTCGGTGGCAACATCAAGCCTGAGCAACTGCCGGCCGAGCTGTTCGAAGAACAAGCCAAGCGCCGTGTGGTCCTGGGCCTGATCGTGGCCGAAGTGGTCAAGCAGTTCGAGCTGAAGCCGGACGAAGGCAAGGTTCGCGAAATGATCGAAGAAATGGCTTCGGCTTACCAAGAGCCTGAGCAGGTCATCGCGTGGTACTACAAGAACGATCAGCAACTGAACGAAGTCCGTTCGGTTGTGCTGGAAGAACAAGTTGTAGATACTGTTCTGCAGAAAGCGACTGTGACCGACAAGTCGGTCTCGTACGAAGATGCCGTTAAACCAGCACAGGCTCCAGCCGCCGCTGAGTAACAGGCTTCTCTCGTAGGAAACCCCCACAAGCCAGCCTTCGAGCTGGCTTGTGCGTATTCAAGCCATGACTATTTGGGAGTGAGCGCAGGACATGTCCCGCAATTCTTATATTCAGCAGAGCTCTGACATCCAGGCCGCAGGCGGCCTGGTCCCGATGGTTATCGAGCAGTCCGCCCGTGGCGAACGCGCTTACGACATCTACTCGCGCCTGTTGAAGGAGCGTGTGATCTTTCTGGTTGGCCCGGTAGAGGACTACATGGCCAACCTCGTCGTCGCGCAACTGCTGTTCCTTGAAGCGGAAAACCCGGACAAGGATATCCATCTTTACATCAACTCGCCGGGCGGTTCCGTCACCGCCGGCATGTCGATTTACGACACCATGCAGTTCATCAAGCCGGACGTCTCGACCATCTGCATCGGCCAGGCCTGCAGCATGGGCGCCTTCCTGCTGGCTGCAGGTGCCAAGGGCAAGCGTCACTGCCTGCCGAACTCGCGTGTGATGATCCACCAGCCGCTGGGCGGCTTCCAGGGTCAGGCCACCGATATCGAGATCCACGCCCAGGAAATCCTCAATATCAAGGCCCGCCTGAACGAGCTGCTGGCCTACCATACCGGCCAGGATCTCGAGACCATCAAGCGCGACACCGAACGTGACAACTTCATGAGCGCCTCGCGCGCGGCCGAGTACGGCCTGATCGACTCGGTCTACGACAAGCGGCAACTGGCCTCCTGAACCGGGGTGCCAGAGCAGGTGGGCGCCGAAAGCGCCTACCTGCGGACTTGAAAAAGCCCGCAATTGCCTTCATCTTGTGTTGCAAGCCTACCGGATTGGATCGATCGAATGACTGACACCCGTAACGGCGAGGACAGCGGCAAATTGCTTTATTGCTCCTTCTGCGGCAAAAGCCAGCACGAAGTGCGCAAACTGATTGCCGGGCCCTCGGTATTTATCTGCGACGAGTGCGTCGACCTGTGCAACGACATCATCCGTGAGGAGGTGCAGGAAGCCCAGGCCGAGAGCAGCGCGCACAAATTGCCTTCGCCGAAAGAAATCAGCGGTATCCTGGACCAGTACGTCATTGGTCAGGAACGCGCGAAGAAGGTGCTTGCCGTAGCGGTGTACAACCACTACAAGCGCCTGAACCAGCGTGACAAGAAGGGTGACGAAGTCGAACTCGGCAAGAGCAACATCCTGCTCATCGGGCCAACCGGCTCGGGCAAGACCCTGCTCGCCGAAACCCTTGCGCGCCTGTTGAACGTACCGTTCACCATTGCTGACGCCACCACCCTGACCGAAGCCGGTTACGTGGGTGAGGACGTCGAGAACATCATCCAGAAGCTGTTGCAGAAGTGCGACTACGACGTGGAAAAGGCCCAGATGGGCATTGTCTACATCGACGAGATCGACAAGATTTCGCGCAAGTCGGACAACCCGTCCATCACCCGTGACGTCTCGGGCGAGGGCGTGCAGCAGGCACTGCTGAAGCTGATCGAAGGCACCGTGGCCTCGGTTCCGCCGCAAGGCGGCCGCAAGCACCCGCAACAGGAATTCCTGCAGGTCGATACCCGCAACATTCTGTTCATCTGCGGTGGCGCCTTCTCGGGCCTGGAAAAGGTCATCCAGAACCGCTCCACCAAGGGTGGCATCGGTTTTGGCGCCGAAGTACGCAGCAAGGAAGAGGGCAAGAAGGTTGGCGAGTCCCTGCGTGAGGTCGAGCCGGACGATCTGGTCAAGTTTGGCCTGATTCCGGAATTCGTCGGCCGCCTGCCGGTACTGGCAACCCTCGACGAGCTGGACGAGGCTGCGCTGATGCAGATCCTCACCGAGCCGAAGAACGCCCTGACCAAGCAGTATGCCAAGCTGTTCGAGATGGAAAGCGTCGACCTCGAGTTCCGCAGCGATGCGCTCAAGGCCGTGGCGCGCAAGGCCCTGGAGCGCAAGACCGGCGCCCGTGGCCTGCGTTCGATCCTCGAAGGCGTGCTGCTCGACACCATGTACGAGATTCCTTCGAAGAAGGATGTCAGCAAGGTGGTGATCGACGAGAGCGTCATCGATGGCACCTCGCAGCCGCTGATGATCTACGAGAACAGCGAGCCGCAAGCCAAGGCCGCACCGGACGCCTGATCCAGGCAATGGCCGGTTGACGGTTGCAAGCAAGAAGGGGCCTACGGGCCCCTTTCTGCTTTTCCTGCGCTAGCGCTTGTAATTTCCCAAGCGTGCCCCCACATTAGGTCCAAGCATCATTTCCACCGGTTTCCGGCCATAAGGCCGCTGTAGAGGCGAAATCATGAAGACCACCCTCGACTTGCCTCTTTTGCCATTGCGCGATGTCGTTGTTTACCCGCACATGGTCATCCCGCTGTTCGTGGGGCGCGAAAAGTCCATCGAAGCCCTTGAGGCGGCGATGACGGGCGAAAAGCAGATCCTCCTGCTGGCCCAGAAAAACCCGGCCGACGATGATCCGGGCGAAGACGCCCTGTACCGCGTCGGTACCGTTGCCACCGTGCTGCAATTGCTGAAACTGCCCGATGGCACCGTCAAGGTGCTGGTCGAGGGCGAGCAGCGCGGCGCCGTGGAGCGTTTCAGCGAAGTAGAAGGGCACATCCGTGCCGAAGTTTCCCTGATCGACGAAGTCGACGCCGCCGAGCGCGAGTCGGAAGTGTTCGTGCGCACGCTGCTGTCGCAGTTCGAGCAGTACGTGCAGCTGGGCAAGAAAGTCCCTGCCGAAGTGCTGTCGTCGCTGAACAGCATCGAAGAGCCAGGGCGCCTGGTCGATACCATGGCCGCACACATGGCCTTGAAGATCGAGCAGAAACAGGAAATTCTCGAAATCGTCGATCTGCCGACCCGTGTCGAGCACGTCCTGGCGCTGCTGGATGCCGAAATCGACCTGCTGCAGGTCGAAAAGCGCATTCGCGGTCGGGTCAAGAAGCAGATGGAGCGCAGCCAGCGCGAGTACTACCTGAATGAGCAGATGAAGGCCATTCAGAAAGAGCTCGGCGATGGCGACGAAGGCCACAACGAAGTCGAAGAGCTGAAAAAGCGCATCGAAGCCGCTGGCCTGCCCAAGGACGCACTGGCCAAGGCCCAGGCCGAGCTGAACAAGCTCAAGCAGATGTCGCCGATGTCGGCCGAGGCCACCGTGGTCCGGTCGTACCTCGACTGGCTGGTGCAGGTGCCGTGGAAGGCCCAGAGCAAGGTGCGCCTGGACCTGGCCAAGGCCGAGGAAATCCTCGATGCGGACCACTACGGCCTGGAAGAGGTCAAGGAACGCATCCTCGAGTACCTTGCCGTGCAAAAGCGCGTCAAGAAGATCCGCGGGCCGGTACTGTGCCTGGTCGGCCCACCCGGCGTCGGCAAGACCTCGCTGGCCGAGTCGATCGCCGCTGCGACCAACCGCAAGTTTGTGCGCATGGCCCTGGGTGGTGTGCGTGACGAGGCCGAGATCCGTGGTCACCGCCGTACCTACATCGGTTCCATGCCTGGCCGCCTGATCCAGAAGATGACCAAGGTGGGGGTGCGCAACCCGCTGTTCCTGCTGGACGAAATCGACAAGATGGGCAGCGACATGCGTGGCGACCCGGCCTCGGCACTGCTCGAAGTGCTCGACCCGGAGCAGAACCACAACTTCAACGACCACTACCTGGAGGTCGACTACGACCTCTCGGACGTGATGTTCCTGTGCACCTCGAACTCGATGAACATCCCGCCGGCGCTGCTCGACCGGATGGAAGTCATCCGCCTGCCGGGCTACACCGAGGACGAGAAGATCAACATCGCGGTCAAGTACCTGGTGCCCAAGCAGGTCAAGGCCAACGGCTTGAAGAAGGACGAGCTGGAAGTCGACGTCTCGGCGATCCGCGACATCATCCGCTTCTACACCCGCGAAGCCGGTGTGCGTGGCCTGGAGCGGCAAATCGCCAAGGTCTGCCGCAAGGTGGTCAAGGAACATACCGGGCAGAAGCAGGTCAAGGTCAAGGTGGCCAGCGAGCAGCTGGAGCACCTGCTGGGTGTGCGCAAGTTCCGCTACGGCCTGGCCGAGCAGCAGGACCAGATCGGCCAGGTTACCGGCCTGGCCTGGACCCAGGTGGGCGGCGAACTGCTGACCATCGAAGCCGTGGTCATCCCCGGCAAGGGCCAGCTGATCAAGACCGGCTCGCTGGGCGACGTCATGGTCGAGTCGATCACCGCCGCGCAGACCGTGGTGCGCAGCCGTGCCCGCAGCCTGGGTATCGCCGCCGACTTCCACGAGAAGCACGACGTGCATATCCACATGCCGGAAGGCGCCACGCCGAAGGATGGCCCGAGTGCCGGTATCGGCATGTGCACCGCGCTGGTGTCGGCGCTGACGCAGATTCCGGTACGTGCCGATGTGGCCATGACCGGCGAAATCACCCTGCGTGGCCAGGTGCTGGCCATTGGCGGGTTGAAGGAAAAACTGCTGGCGGCACACCGTGGCGGGATCAAGACGGTGATCATTCCCGAGGAGAATGTTCGCGATCTGAAGGAGATTCCGGAAAATATCAAACAGGATCTGCAGATCAAACCGGTCAAATGGATTGACGAAGTCCTGCAAATTGCGCTGCAATACGCCCCGGAGCCCTTGCCAGATGTGGCTCCGGAGATTGTCGCGAAAGATGAAAAGCGCGACGGCGATGCTAAGGAAAGAATTAGCACGCACTAGTAGTTTTTGGCTGGGGGGCTTTCCTTGACAGTTTTTTCGGGGCCTTGCTATAAAGCGGCACGCTATTGTCATCAGGCCACCCAGCGCACGTTTCATAAGCTTTTCATTACATACTTAGAAACAAACTCAATAGAGAAATAAGGGGACTTAGAGTGAACAAGTCGGAACTGATTGACGCTATCGCCGCATCTGCTGACATCCCGAAAGCTGTAGCCGGCCGTGCGCTGGACGCAGTCATCGAATCCGTCACCGGCGCCCTGAAGCAAGGTGACGATGTGGTACTGGTTGGTTTCGGTACCTTCTCGGTCAAGGAGCGTGCAGAGCGCACCGGCCGCAACCCGCAAACCGGTAACGCGATCAAGATCGCTGCCGCCAAGGTTCCAGGCTTCAAGGCTGGCAAAGGCCTGAAAGACGCCGTCAACTAAGTCGTCTCTTTCAGCCGGACCCGGCCTGGCCAGGTCCGAGCACGGTGATGGCGGGGCGCAAACGTTCCCGCCTGACACGTTTGCTAAGAAAAGGCGCATCCTCGGATGCGCCTTTCTTTTATCAGGTTTCTACCCACGCTCCGCGGTTGTCGACGCAGTGGTACAGCCGTTTCTGGGGGACGCATGCTGCAAAATATCAGGGACAATTCACAAGGTTGGATTGCCAAGACCATCATCGGCCTTATCGTCGTGTTGATGGCGTTGACCGGCTTTGAAGCCATTTTCCAGGCCGCCACACATAGCCAGGACGCCGCCAAGGTGAACGGCCAGACCATCAGCCAGAACGAGCTGAGCCAGGCGGCCGACATGCAGCGCCGTCAGCTGATGCAACAGTTGGGCAAGGATTTCGACCCGGCGCTGCTGGACGACAAATTGCTGCGCGAAGAGGCACTGAAAGGCCTGATCAGCCGCAAGCTGCTGCTGCAAGGCGCCGAAGATGCCAAATTCGCCTTCTCCGAGGCCGCGCTGGATCAAGTGATCCTGCAGACGCCGGAATTCCAGGTGGACGGCAAGTTCAGTGCCGACCGTTTTGACCAGGTCATTCGCCAGATGGGCTATGGCCGCATGCAGTTCCGCGACATGCTCGCCGAGGAAATGCTTATCGGCCAGCTGCGCACCGGCCTGGCCGGCAGCAGCTTCGTCACCGACCAGCAGGTCGATGCCTTTGCCCGCCTCGAGAAGCAGACCCGTGACTTCGCTTCCCTGACCTTCAAGGCCGACCCGGCCGCGGTCAAGGTCAGCGATGAAGAGATCAAGGCGCACTACGACCAGCACGCCAAGGAGTTCATGTCGCCAGACCAGGTGGTGATCGACTACATCGAGCTGAAGAAGTCGGTGTTCTTCGATCAGGTCAAGGTGACCGACGAAGAGCTCAAGGCCCAGTACGAGAAGGAAATCGCCAACCTCGCCGAGCAGCGCCATGCCGCGCACATCCTCATCGAGGTCAACGACAAGGTCACCGACGCCCAGGCCAAGGCCCGCGCCGACGAGATCGAGCAGCGTCTGGCCAAGGGTGAAGACTTTGCCGCGCTGGCCAAGGAGTTCTCCCAGGACCCGGGTTCGGCCAACAGCGGCGGTGACCTTGGCTTCGCCGGCCCGGGCGTTTACGACCCGGCGTTCGAAGATGCACTGTACAAGTTGCAGGATGGCCAGGTCTCGGCGCCGGTGCGCACAGAGTTCGGCTACCACCTGATCAAGCTGCTGGGCGTACAGGCACCGGAAGTGCCGAGCTTCGCCAGCCTGAAGGACAAGCTGACCCGTGACCTGAAGATCCCGCTGGTCGAGCAGCGTTACGTAGATGCCAGCAAGCAGCTGCAGGATGCCGCCTACGAGGCTTCCGACCTGGCCCAGCCGGCCCAGGACCTGAACCTGAAGGTGCAAACCTCCGCAGCCTTCGGCCGTGAGGGTGGTGAAGGCATCACTGCCAACCGTTCGGTCGTGCAGGCCGCATTCTCCGAAGAAGTGCTGGAGGAGGGTGCCAACAGCACCGCCATCGAGCTCGACCCGGAAACCACCGTGGTACTGCGCGTCAAGGAGCACCGCAAGCCTGAGCAGCTGCCGCTGGAAGCCGTGGCCAAGAACATCAGCGAACACCTGGCCAAGGAGAAGGCGACTGCCGAGCTCAAGGCCAAGGCGGACAAGCTGATTGCCGGCCTGCGTGACGGTTCCATCGCAGCGGGCAGTGTGCACGAAGGGCAGGGCTGGAAGGCCTATGAAGCAGTTACCCGCGGCGAGGACGGTATCGACCCGGCCGAGCTGCAGGCACTGTTCCGCCTGGGCAAGCCACAAGCCAAGGACAAGCCGGTTTATGGCAGCGTCGTGCTGCGTGACGGTAGCCTGGTGGTACTGCAGCTCAAGGGTGTCAACGAAGGCGCTACTGCCACCGACGAAGAGAAGCAGCAGATCCGCCGCTACCTCGCGTCGCGTGCTGGCCAGCAAGACTTCGCGGCGTACCGCAAGCAGCTGGAAGCCAAGGCGGACATCACCCGTTACTAAGGTGATGGATGCATGAACGAACAGGCCGCCCAGTGCGGCCTGTTTCGTTTCTGTTGTCTGTGCCGGCCTCTTCGCGGGTAAACCCGCTCCCACAGGTCCAACACAGGTTTCAAGTACTGTGGTGAACCTGTGGGAGCGGGTTTACCCGCGAAGAGGCCGGCACCAGCAGCGCAGGGTCTAGCGTTTCACCCCTTCATGGATATCCAGCGTATCCCGCGCAATCTCCCGCCCCAGGGCAATCAGCTCCGGCGCCTTGTAGAACTCGAAAAACCGGCATACCCGTTTGGGCACGTTGATCAGTACATCCGGCGGATAGCCGGCGATCTTGTACTGCGCCAACGACGTCTGCATGACCTCGAAGCTCTGGTTGATCAAGTCCAGCAGCGAAGCGGGCCCCACGTTGTCGATGATGAACGAGCCAGTCGCCGACTTCGGCGCGCCTTCGCGCTCCGGCGCCGCCGCCGGTTGCTGGCCTTCCGGGTTGGCGGCGTCGGCCAGCCACGGGTTTGGCGGCGCCAGCCCTTCGGCGACGATTTCCTGCTCGATGCGGATCAGCTCCTCCGCCGGCTTGCGCCGGAACGGCAAGCGCGAGCCCAGCGAACTGAGCAGGGCATCGAAACGCATCTTGAACGCTGCCGGGCGTTCGATCACAGGTAACTGGTACTGCTTCTGGTTGGTGGCGTTGAGGTTGACCGCGATGATCAGGTCGCAGTGGCTGGACACCACCGGCACGATCGGCAGCGGGTTGAGGATGCCGCCGTCGACCAGCATGCGGTTGCCTTGCATCACTGGGGTGAACAGGCTGGGGATGGCCGCCGAGGCGCGCATGGCCTGGTGCAGGCACCCCTCCTGGAACCAGATTTCCTGCTGGTTGGTGAGGTCGGCTGCAACCGCCGTGTAGGGGATGCGCAATTGCTCGATGTTGATCTCGCCGACGATCTTGCGGATTTGCCCGAACACCTTGTCGCCGCGAATTGCGCCGAGGCGAAAGCTGACATCGACCAGGCGCAACACATCCAGGTAGTCGAGGCTCTCGATCCAGTTGCGGTAGTCTTCCAGCTTGCCGGCGGCATAGATGCCGCCGATCACCGCGCCCATGGAGCAGCCGGCGATGCAGGCAATGTCGTAGCCACGGCGCTCGATTTCCTCGATCACCCCGATATGTGCATACCCCCGGGCTCCGCCGGATCCCAGTACCAGTGCCACGCGTTTGCTCATGAACATTCCCCGGCCAGTGCAACCATGGTCCTACAATGCACCCATCGCCACCTGTGCTTCAATGTGCATCGCGCTGAGCTACTGTAATAAAACTGGCTGGGCCAAGCTGGCTGGGCAGGGCACTTTTCAGCTGCCGAGGCGTCAAAAAGCCAACGTTTTTTCTTTTGAGGTATTACCGATGAAAGCCTGGATCTGCCTTCCCTTGATCGCCTTGGCCCTTGCTGGCTGCGCGGGCAAGACGGCCTACCGCGAGAGTTGCGCGACCCAACTGGATGCCGCCTGGAAGGAACTGGACCTGGCCAAGGCCGAAGGCTTTGCCGGTGCCGTGAGCTACTCCAAGGCCTTGTCGTTGCTGACCGGGGCCAAGACCCAGCAGCAGTTCGAAGGTTATGAAAGCTGTACCAGAAAAGCCGAAAAGGCCCGTTTCTATATTCGTGAGTCTCGCGCCGGGCGCTGACCAAGGAGCGTCTTTCGATGTCTGCCATGCTCGATCATGTGGTTGCCCAGATAGTGGCCTTGCAGGTGCGCCTGCTGGCCTGCCGCGAGCGCCTGGCTGCCGATACCGACAGTGAGGCCTTGCATGACCTGCGCACCACCCTGCGGCGCCTGCGCAGCCTGCTGCGGCCGCTGCGTGGGCTGCCGGGGGTGGAGCAACTGGAGGACGCCGCCAAGTCGCTGGGTACACTGACCACGCCGTTGCGTGATCGTGAGGTGCTGGCGGCCGAACTGATCGGGCGTGGTTTTGCCGAGGCCGGGCAGCGGCGCCTGGAAGGGCGTGGCAGTACCTTTGCCAGTGTTGCCGCCAGCCCGCAGCTGACCCGGGTGCTGGCGATTGTCGACGCGTTTCCGCTGTTCCTGCGTGCAGCTGGCCGCGAGGGCCTGGTCAAGGCGTTGGAAAAGCGTATCGACAAACGCCTGGTCAAACAGTGGCGCAAGTTGCACAAAGCGCTGCAGGACCCGGCCCACGATCGCCATCGCCTGCGTTTGCTGATCAAGCGTGCGCGCTACGGTGACGAGGCATACCCGCAGCTCGACCATGCGGGCAAGCCGTTGCGGCGCTTGCTGAAGCAGGCCCAGGGCGACCTGGGTGACTGGCATGATCGCCAGCAATGGCTGCTGCAGGCGCGCGACCATGCCGACCTGGAACCGTGCAAGGTCGCCTGGGAGCAGGAGTTGCACGAGGCCGAGCGCCATTCGGATGTGACGCTGGCTGCACTGCTGCAGGCGCTGGCGCGGCGAAAGCCCGAAAAATGACCGATATGCGGGCTGATCGACAAGGGTTTGCTGGCTAGGATGGACAGACCTTTTTCGCTGCAGGCAGGAGCCGGCCAATGAATTTCAACCAACTGCTCGACGCCGTGCGGGCCAACCCCGAAGCGGTGAGCGTCCCGCCAAGCTGGGCCCAGGGTCGCGCCGCCTTTGGCGGGCTGATGGCGGCCATGGTGTATGAAGCCATGCGCCAGAAAATCTCCGATGACCGCCCCGTGCGTTCGCTGGCCATCAGCTTTGTGGCGCCGGCCGCGGCGGATGTGCCAATCCGCTTCGACGTGGAGGTGCTGCGTGAAGGCAAGGCAGTCAGCACCTTGCTGGGCCGTGCCGTTCAAGACGGCCAGGTGGTGACCCTGGTGCAGGGCAATTTCGGTGCAGGGCGGCCATCAGTGGTCGATGTGCCGGCGTTGCCGGCCACGGAAATGAAAGCGCTCGAAGACGCAGCCCCCGAGCTGCCCCATATCAAAGGCGTTACCCCGGAGTTCATGCAGCATGTGGCCTTGCGCTGGGCGGTGGGTGGGTTGCCGTTCAGTGGCAATCAGTCGCGCCAGATGGGTGGCTGGGTACGTTTGCGCTCGGTGGCCGAAGAACCGGTCAACGAGGCGCACCTGCTGGCGTTGGTCGATGCCTGGCCGCCGAGCCTGATGCCGTTTCTCAAGCAGCCGGCTGCCGGCAGCACGTTGACCTGGACGATCGAATTCATGCAGCCCACGGCGCAGCTGTCGACCCTGGACTGGTGCCGTTATTGCGTGGAAACCGAGCATGCGCGGGATGGTTATGGGCATGCCGCCGCCGCATTGAGGACGGCGCAGGGCGAGTTGCTGGCCTTGAGCCGGCAGACGGTTACCGTGTTTGCCTGACCGAACCCGGGAGCGCGTTGCGCTCCTATCGCGACACAAGGCCGCTCCCACAGGATCGCGTAAAATTCAGGACATGCGCGGTTCTTGTGGGAGCGGCCTTGCGTCGCGATTGGGCTGCAGAGCAGCCCCACTGGCATCAGCGCCGATGCTTGTGTCGTTCCCGCCAGGCCTTCCACCAGGCCCCGCTCAGCAAGAAGCGCGGAAAGGTGATGAACTGCTCGGTCAGCAGGCGTTGCACGGCATCCTTGCGGTTGGCGAAGGGCTCGGGTTGCTCGGCTTCCAGGCGATGGCCCTGGCGCTGCAGGCCCAGGCCGGCGATCAAGGCAATGATGCCAACGGCAATCTGGCCCAGATCCAGGCCGAACAGGCCGGACAGAATCAGCAACGCGCCAAGGATGAACAACGGCACGGCGATCAGGTGCAGCACCAGGTTGGTCGGGTGGCGGTGGTTGTGGTGGTAGCCGCGCCATTGCCAGGCGGGCAGGTTGGGCAGGCGTTTGCTCATGGGCATTTCCTCTCGGTCATGCCCAAAGCTTAGTGCGCCCCCCAGGCGGGGGCCAATCGAGGCTGGCTATGGTGACTATAGCTTGAGCTGGCCAATGGCCTTGTTCAGTTCACCGGCCAGGGTCGCCAGTTCGCTGCTGGTGGTCGCCGAGCCCACGGTCTGTTGCACGGTCTGTTCGGTGACATCGCGAATACTCACCACGGCGCGGTTCATTTCCTCGGCCACCTGGCTTTGTTGCTCGGCTGCCACGGCAATCTGGGTGTTGCTTTCGCGCATCTGCGCCACGGCACCGGTAATCTCGGCCAGTGCTTCGCCGGCCTCCTGGGCCTGCCTGACGCAGTCGTCGGCCTTGTACGAGCTTTCCTGCATGAAATCCACTGCATCGCGGGTGCCCGACTGCAGGGCCGAGACCATGGTGGTGATCTCGTCGGTGGAGTTTTGCACGCGCTTGGCCAGGTTGCGCACTTCATCGGCCACCACGGCAAAGCCGCGGCCCAGGTCGCCGGCACGCGCTGCTTCGATGGCGGCATTGAGCGCCAGCAGGTTGGTCTGCTCGGCGATGCTGTGGATCACACTGACCACGCCATTGATCTTCTGGCTGTCTTCGGCCAGCTGGCGAATCATCTCGGCAGTTTGCTGAACGCCGCTGGACAGCCCCGAAATCGAGTCCTGCACCCGGCTGACCACCTCCTGGCCGCTACCAGCCAGGGTGTCGGCGGTTTGTGACAGGTCACGGGTGGCGCCGGCGTGCTGGGCGATGTGGTGCACCGTCGCCGACATTTCGTTGATGGCGGTAGCGGCCTGGTCGGTTTCGCTCTGCTGGCCGAGCATGCCGTGGCGCACGTCGCTCATGCTCGCAGCCAGGCGCGCGGCACCGGAGTCCAGTTGCGCTGCGGTGTGGGCGACGGTACTGACCACGCGGTGGTAGGTCGCCTGCATGGCATTGAAGGCCCCGGCCATCTGGCCGACCTCGTCGCCACAGGCCAGCGGTACGCGGGCCGACAGGTCGCCGGTTTTTTCCACGTGCAGCATCACGTCCTTGAGCGTGTTGAGCTGGCTGAGCAGGAAGCGGATCAGCAGCTGCGAGGCGCCGAGCATGGCCAGCATCAGGACCAGCACGCATACTGCGTAGTTGCTGAAGCGGTCGAGGAACACCTGGCGCAGGCTGGGCGACTGGGCCAGCACGGCCATTTGCTGATCGCCGTTGCGCAGCACCTGCGCGCCCTGTAGCGGGTTGTTGCCCAAGAGCCGGGCGGCGGGCAGTTCGACCCAGCCTTGGGCATTGCGCAGGGCCTCGAGGGGTTCACCCGCGAAGGTGGGCGTTTGCCCGGCTGACCAGCTGATGACGTTGGCCGGGCGGGGCAGCGGCTGGCCGGCCGGCCAGGCAGCCAGCAGTTGGGCCTGCGCGGCCGCCTGGGCCTGCGCGGCCTCGGCGCGGGCGCGTTGCTCCAGGTGCACGGCATAGAGCACCAGCAGCAAGGTCGTGACAAAGGCCACCGCGTTGACGGCCCAGAACTTGTACTTCAGGGAAACGTTGCTAAGCCAGGCACCCATGGGCAGGTCTTCTCTGAGTTGAGCGGGAACAATATTGGCAAGGTGCCATCATTGTGCCTGCGCAAGCCAGGGCCTTTCTTGATGTGTATCAAGAAAATTCTGCCGCAAGTTCTGACGCGCTTTTGTAGGAGCGGCCTTGTGTCGCGATAGGGGTGCGAAGCGCCCCCAGGTTTTCAGCTTCGCTGCATAGATTGCCGGGGCCGCGTTGCGGCCCTTTCGCGACACAAGGCCGCTCCTACAGGAGAACGCGTCGGGTTCAGGGGAGTTGGAAAAACGCCTGCGCCGTTGCCGTGGTATGCGCCGCCGTCTGTTCGGTCGACTCGCCCCGGTGCAAGGCCACTTCACGCAACACCTCCGGCAGGAACGCTGGTTCGTTGCGCCCGTTCTTCGGCTTGGGCCGCAGGCTGCGCGGCAGCAGGTAAGGCGCATCGCTCTCCAGCATCAGCCGCCCCTCGGCAATGTTGCCCACCAGCGGGTGCAGGTGGGTGCCACGGCGTTCGTCGCAGATCCAGCCGGTAATACCGATGTGCAGGTCCATGTCCAGGTAGGCGAACAGCGCGTCGCGCTCGCCGGTAAAGCAGTGCACCACTGCGCCGGTCAGGTGGTCGCGGTAATCCTTGAGGATCGCCAGCAGGCGTTCGCTGGCGTCGCGTTCGTGCAGGAACACCGGCAGATGCAGCTCGGCAGCCAGTGCCAACTGTGCCTCCAGGGCTTTTTCCTGCAGCGGGCGAGGGGAGAAGTCGCGGTTGAAGTCCAGGCCGCATTCGCCCACGGCGCGCACGCGTGTTTCATTCAGCAACTGGCGCAACTGGCGCTCGCTGCCGGCATCCCAGGTTTTGGCATCATGAGGGTGTACGCCTGCCGTGGCGAACAGGTGCGCGCCGCTCGCATCCAGTTGCTGGCACAGCTCCAGCGCCTGTTCGCTGACCGCCAGGCTGGTGCCCGTCAGCACCATCTGCGTGACCCCGGCCTCAAGGGCGCGCTCGACGATTGCCGCCTGCTGGTCGTGGAAACTGCTGTTGGTCAGGTTGACGCCGATATCGATCAGTTGCATGGTGCTATCTCGTGCCGCGGGGCGGCCAGCATAGCAAAAACCGTGTTTTTCTGAAAAAACCAAGAACTTCATGCTGTTGCCGTGGTCTTTTACCGTCATTTCTCTCTTGGCGGTGCAACCCCATGGATGCCGCCCACCGACCACGGACACGTTTTCGCATGCAGCGATGCTGGCTCATTTTCCTGCTGACGCTTGGGCTGACCTTGACCGGGCCTGCCCACGCGCGCGTGCCGGGACCGCAGCAGAACATCGCGCCGGCCAAGGTCCGTGACCTGCAACAGATTCGCACCAGCCAGGTGCTGCGGGTGCTGGTCAACCAGAGCCGCAACAGCTCCGGTGAGGTCAAGGGCGAGCCGGTCGGCATCGAATACTATCGCCTCCGTGCCCTGGAACATTACCTCAATGCCCGCGCCGCCGACGGCCAGGAGATCCAGCTCAAGCTGATCCCGCGGGCCAAGGAGCAGTTGCTCGGCGCCCTGGCCCGGGGCGAGGGTGACCTGGCCGCGCCGGGTGAGCTGCTCGACCCCGCCGTGGTGCGTGGGGTCAGCAGCAGCGCGCCGGTGCTCGACCAGGTGCCGCTGCTGCTGGTGGGGCGCAAGGGCGAGCGCAGCTTCAGCCATGTCGAGCAGTTGTCCGGGCGTACCGTGGCCCTGACCAGCGCCAGTGCCGCCGGCCCGTTGATCCAGCAGGTCAACCAGCAACTGGCGCTGCGCAAGCGCGCGCCGATCAAGGTAGAGTGGGTCGACTCGACCCTGGCGGTGGAGGATGTGCTGGAAATGGTCCAGGCCGGCATCTATCACCTGACCGTGGTCGAGCAGCCGATCGCCCGGCGCTGGGCCCGGGTGATGCCGCGCCTGCGCCTGGACAGCCGCGTAAAGCTGGGGGCGCCGCAAGCCATGCGTTGGTATGTGAGGCCCGATGCGCCGCAGTTGCAGGCCACGGTCGATCGCTTTCTGCAGGGCTACCGCGCACCGGACAACCAGGACGCCGCGTTCGAGCGCATCTACCGCCGCCAGTACCGGGTGCACGACCCATTGGCCAGCAAGAATCGCCAGCGCCTGACCGCGCTGCGGGCGGTGCTGCAGAAACACGGTGAGGCGCAGCAGATCGACTGGCTCAACCTGGCCGCGCTGGCCTTCAAGGAGTCGACGCTCAACCCGGCAGCGCGCGGCACCGGAGGGGCCCATGGCCTGATGCAGATCACCCCTTCGGCGGCGCAGCGTGTGGGGGTGAGCAACACCGCCACGGTGGATGGCAATGTCCAGGCCAGCGCCCGTTACCTGGCGCTGATCCGGCGCAAGTTCTTTGCCAGCGCCAAGATCAACGAGCGCGAGCGCATGGCCTTCGTGCTGGCGGCCTACAACCTGGGCCCCGAGCGCGTCCAGGCCATGCGCGCCGAAGCGCGGCGGCGCGGGCTGAATGGCGACCAGTGGTTCTTCCAGACCGAACGTGTCGCCATGGAGCAGGTGGGCATGGGGCCAGTCAACTTCGTCAATAGCGTCAACAAGTACTTTGTAGCGTTCAACCGGGAGCGTGCCGCGCTGGAGCGTGTGGCTAAACGCTGACAAATCGATTTTGTCGATTGTTATGTTGGGTTTTTTGCGATTTTCATATCTATCGAATCGATTATGATGGCGACCATCCCAACACAACTTCCCCGCTTCAAGGAGTCTTCGACATGAACAACGCTACCCTCAACGCTCTGTTCTCCACCCGCGCCGGTGCTGGCCTGAGCGTCATCCGTATCCTGGTCGGCATCATCTTCATTGCGCATGGTGCGCAAAAACTGTTTGGCATGTTCGGTGGCTATGGCCTGGAAGGCACCGGCCAGTGGATGGAGAGCATCGGCCTGGCCCCGGGTTACCTGATGGCCCTGCTGTCCGGTAGTGCCGAATTCTTCGGCGGCCTGGCCCTGGTGATCGGCCTGCTGGCCCGCCCGGCGGCCCTGGTGCTGGCGGTGACCCTGGTGGTGGCGATCTTCTCGGTGCACATCGGCAACGGCCTGTTCATGTCCAACAACGGCTATGAGTTCGGCCTGGCCCTGCTGGCTGGCACCGTCGCGGTACTGATCGAAGGCGCTGGCCGCTTCTCGCTGGACCGCCTGATCGCCCGCTGATCCACCGCAAATGCCAAGATACAAGCCTCAGGCCGATCACTTTCGGCTTGAGGCTTGTATCTTGCCGCTTGTAGCTCTAGCATACCGTCTGCGCCGATTTAAACAGCTACTTGCGGGGCGCAGGAAAGCCCCTCTCCGGGTCATCCGAAATACCGCTAAAGCGCTGGTTCGGTGACGCCTCCCACCGCTGCCCAGCGGGATTCGCGAGGCGGAGAGAAGCTCCATGAGTTGCCCACGTACCAGTGTCTGTTTGAGCCCCTTGCCTGCCAGCCAGGCGTCCCGCACACCGCGCATCCTGCTCGGCGGCCAGCATCAACCCACTCTTTTACGTCACCTTGAAGGCCTGTCCCGGCGCAAGGGCCAGGCGCGTGCATTTCTGATCCAGTTCGCCGATACCGGCTGCCACCTCGCACAGTATGGCAATGACCGTTTCGACCTGGCCGTGATCCAGGCCCCGGCACCGGACGAGGCCGCCGAAATCATCGGCCACCTCACCCGTATCGCGCGCCAAGGCCTGATTACCCGCCGCTGAGGAGCGCGCTGTTGAGTACCAACATCATCACCACGGAAGGCCATGAGGCGCTGAAGAAAGAACTGGACCACCTGTGGCGGGTATACCGCCCGGAGATTACCCAGAAGGTTACCTGGGCGGCATCGCTGGGCGACCGCAGCGAGAATGCCGACTACCAGTACAACAAGAAGCTGCTGCGCGAGATCGACCGCCGGGTGCGTTACCTGCGCAAGCGTCTTGAAGATGTGAAGGTGGTGGCCTACTCGCCGCAGCAGGAGGGCAAGGTGTTTTTCGGTGCCTGGGTGGAGATCGAGAACGACGAGGGCGAGACCATGAAGTTTCGCATTGTCGGGTATGACGAGATCTATGGGCGCAATGACTACATCTCGATCGACTCGCCCATGGCTCGTGCCTTGCTGAAGAAGGAGGAGGGTGATGAGGTGGTGGTGCACACACCTACCGGTGAAGCGACCTGGTATGTGAACAGCATCACTTACGGCCAGTGAGTTGATATTGCCTGTGCCGGCCTCTTCGCGGGTAAACCCGCTCCCACAGGTCCGACACAGGTTTCAAGTACTGTGGTGAACCTGTGGGAGCGGGTTTACCCGCGAAGAGGCCAGCACGGGCTGTCATCAACTCTCGCGTAAAACCGCCAACGGGCTGGCATTCAACGCCCGCCGCGTCCCCAGCACCCCCGCACCACCTACCAGCAACGCCCCTGCCAGCGGCAACAGCAGCAACCACACATGCGGGCTCCATTGCAGGTCGAAGGCATAGCGGTACAGCACCAGGGTAATCAGCTCGCACCCGACCGCCGCCAGCAAGCCGCTGGCCGCACCCAGCAAGCCGAACTCGATCCGCCGCGCCTTGACCAGCAATGGCCGCGCCGCGCCCAGCGCACGCAGCAAGGCGCCCTGGCGGATGCGCTCGTCCAGCGTCGCCTGCAAGCCAGCGAACAGCACCGCCAACCCGGCTGCCAGCACGAACAGCAACACATACTCCACCGCCAGGGTCACCTGGGCGAGGATGCTGCGCAGCTGATCGAGCAAGGCATCCACCTGCAGGATGGTCACTGCCGGAAATGCCCGTGACAGCGCCACCACATCCAGGTCATGGCCCGGTGCCAGATAGAAGCTGGTCAGGTAGGTGGTCGGCAGCCCCTGCAACGTGCCGGGCTGGAAGATCATGTAGAAGTTCGGCTGGAAGCTGTCCCAGTGCACGCTGCGCAGGCTGCTGACCCGGGCCTGGCGCTGCTGGCCGCCGATGTCGAAGGTCAGCAGGTCGCCCAGTTGCAGCTTCAGACTGCTGGCCAGTTCCGCCTCCACCGACACACCGGGGATTTCATCTTCGGCGGGCAACGCCTGCCACCAGTTGCCGCCCGTCAGTGTATTGCCTTCGGGCAGTTCGGCTGCCCAGGTCAGGCTGAGGTCGCGCTGCACGGCGCGCTCGCCTGCCGAGTCCTTGCTGACCACCTGCTGCACCGGTTGCTCGTTGATGCGCACCAGGCGGCCGGGTGTCACCGGGTACAGCGGTGCCGAGGTGGCATTGACCTGCTGCAGGTGTTGGGCGAAGGGCTCACGGTCATCCGGCAGGATGTTCAGGGCGAAATGGTTGGGTGCATCCTTGGGCAGCTGCGCTTGCCAGGTGTCGAGCAGTTCCGCGCGCAGCAGCGCGACCAGGGCCATGGCCAGCAGGATCAGGCCGAAGGCCAGGGCCTGGCCGGCAGCGGCCATGGGGTGGCGCAGCAGTTGGCCCAGCCCCAGGCGCCAGGTCAGTGGTGCCCCGGCCAGCAATTGGCGCAGGCTGCGCAAACCGAGCAGCAGCAGGCCACCGAGCAGCAGCGCGGCGACCAGGCCGCCACCGAGCAGGGCGAAGGTGAGCAGCAGGTCGAGGCTCAGGCGCCACATGATCAGGCCCAGTGCGAACAGGGCCGCGCCGTACACCAGCCAGCTGCTGGGCGGTATCGGCAGCAGGTCGCGGCGTAGCACGCGCAGCGGCGGCACCTGGCCCAGCGCGGCAATTGGCGGCAGGGCGAAGCCGGCCAGGGCCACCAGCCCGGTAGCGATGCCGGCCAGGGCCGGGACGATGCCGCCTGCAGGCACCACGCTTGGCAGCAGGCCATGCAGCAGGCGGAACAGGCCCAGCTGGGCCAGCCAGCCGAGCAGGGCGCCGGCCAGCGCGGCGACCAGGCCGAGCATGGCCAATTGCAGGCAGTACAGGCCCAGTGCCTGGCGGCGCGAAAGGCCCAGGCAGCGCAGCAGGGCACTCGCGTCCAGGCGGCGTGCGGCGTAGCGGCTGGCCGACAGGGCAACGGCGACGCCTGCCAGCAGCACCGCCACCAGGCTGGCCATGTTCAGGTAGCGCTCGGCCTTGCCCAGGGCGCCGCCGACCTGCTGGTTGCCATCGCGGGTGTCGCGCAGGCGCTGGTTGGCGGCCAGGTCCTTTTTCAGTGCCCCGCGGTACTGGGCCAACGCTTCGGCATCGCCGCGCCACAGGTCGCGGTAGGTGACCCGGCTGCCCGGTTGGATCACGCCGGTCGCCTGCAGGTCGGCCAGGTTCATCATTACCCGTGGGGTAAGGCTGTAGAAGTTGTTGGCGCGGTCCGGTTCGTAGGTCAGTACGCGGCTCATGCGCAGCGTCTTCATGCCCACGTCGATGCTGTCGCCAACCTTCAGCCCCAGTGCCGCCAACAGGCGTGGCTCGACCCATGCTTCGCCAGGTGCCGGGCCGCCGCCCGGGGTTTCTGCGGCATAGGGCTCCGCGGCACTGCGCACTTGGCCGCGCAACGGGTAGGCACCATCGGCAGCCTTGACGCTGGACAGTTGGATACCGTTGTCGCCGCCGACCACGCTGGTGAACTCGACCACCTGGGCGTGGCGCAAGCCAAGCGCCTTGCCGGCTTTTATCTGCTTGTCGCGGGCCGGGGCGCTGCCCTGCAGCACCAGGTCGGCACCGAGGAACTCGCTGGCGCGCAGTTGCATGGCGCCGCTGAGGCGGGCACCGAAATAGCCGATGGCAGTGCTGGCCGCGACCGCCACCAGCAGGGCGAAAAACAGCACGCGCACTTCGCTGGCGCGGATGTCGCGCAGCAACTGGCGCAGGGCCAGGCCGCACAGGCGGGACAGCGGCATGTGGTTCATCAGGCCTCCACCGGGGCCACCAGGCAGCCCGCATCCAGGCGGATCTGGCGGCGGCAGCGCCGGGCCAGGCGTTCGTCATGGGTAACCAGCACCAGGGTGGTGCCGCGTTCCTTGTTCAGTTCGAACAGCAGGTCGCTGATGCGCTCGCCGGTGTGGCTGTCGAGGTTGCCGGTGGGTTCGTCGGCGAACAGCACTGCCGGTTGCGCGGCGAAGGCACGGGCAATGGCCACCCGTTGCTGTTCGCCGCCCGAAAGCTGGCGCGGGGTGTGGCTCAGGCGCTTGCCCAGGCCGACCCGTTCGAGCAGGGTGCGCGCGTGTTCGCGGGCGTCGCGGCGGCCATCCAGCTCCAGCGGCAGCATGACGTTTTCCAGGGCGTTGAGGCTGTCGAGCAGCTGGAACGACTGGAACACGAAGCCCACATGTTCGGCGCGCACCCGCGCGCGCTGGTCTTCATCCAGCGGCCCCAGGTCGTGGCCTGCGAGGATGACCTTGCCGGCACTGGGCTGGTCGAGGCCGGCGAGCAGGCCGAGCAGGGTCGACTTGCCCGAGCCCGAGGCGCCGACGATGGCCAGGCTGTCGCCCTGGGCCAGGTCGAGGGACAGCGCGTGCAGGATGGTCAGGTCACCTTCCGCGCTGGGGACCACTTTGCTAAGGTTCTGCGCAACGAGAATGCTGGGGCCCATGGAGAATCCGATGCGAGTGTGGTGGTTGAGTGCCGGTCTGGCCCTGTATTGCCTGGCCCAGAGCGCGGCGGCGGGAACACTGCTGGTTGTCGGCGATAGTATCAGCGCCGGTTTTGGCCTGGATACCCGCCAGGGCTGGGTCTCCCTGTTGCAGACCCGCCTGCGGGACGAAGGTTTCGACGACAAAGTGGTCAATGCATCGATCAGCGGCGACACCAGTGCAGGTGGCCAGGCGCGGCTGCCGGCGCTGCTTGCAGCGCACAAGCCGAGCCTGGTGGTGCTGGAGCTGGGCGGCAACGATGGCCTGCGCGGGCAGTCGCCAGCGCAATTGCAACAAAATCTTGCCTCGATGATCGAAAGTTCGCGCAAGGCCGGTGCCAAGGTGGTGCTGCTGGGCATGCGCCTGCCACCCAATTATGGCGTGCGCTACACCACCGCCTTCGCCCAGGCGTATGAACAGCTGGCGGCAGAAAAACAGGTGCCGCTGGTGCCGTTTTTCCTCGAGGGGGTAGGGGGCGTGCCTGAGTTGATGCAGGCGGATGGCATTCACCCGGCCCAGGCCGCCCAGCAGCGCCTGCTGGAAAATGCCTGGCCGGCGATAAAACCCTTGCTGTGACGCTTTAAACGGCGCCGGCTTTCGGCTAATGTTGCGCCCCCCGTTTCGAGTGCCACCGATGCCGCGCCCTGCCTGGTCCCTGTATGCCTACCAACTGATCGAGCCTGATGAGCAGCTCGACCTGTTCGCCTGCCAGGAAATCCGCGTCCACCTCGTGGCCCGCCAGCTCGAGCTGGGCGTACCGGCCGACCGCACTCTGTGCGGTGGCCTGCTGCCGGCGCAACCGCGCTGGTCGGGGGTGGCGCGCTCGATCTACCGCGACGGCCGCCTGTGCGACCTGTGCCGCGCCATCCTCGATGCCCAGCGGCGCGGCATGCGCCCGGTGTGGCCGGAGCTGCAGGGCGCCTGAACACCGCGCCTTTCATCATCTGGAACGCTTGCATGGTGCCAATGCCTCCCGCTTGCATCGGCGCAGGTGTACAATCGATTCTCTTGACCCACCTTTCGAAGGATTTACCGGATGTTGCCGCGCTTTCCTGCCGTCACCCGTAGCCTGTCCCTGGCCGCCCTGCTGGTAGCAGGCCCCGCTGCTGCGCTGGAGCTGCCACTGCCACCACCCGGTGAAGACATCATCGGTCAGGTGCATGTGATCAAGGCAAAGTACGAGGACACGTTCGCCGATATCGGCACTGCCAACGACCTCGGCTACCTGGAAATGATCGCCGCCAACCCGGGCGTGGACCCATGGCTGCCAGGTGCCGGCACCGAGATCATCCTGCCGACCCGTTACATCCTGCCGCCGGGCCCGCGCGAGGGCATCGTCATCAACCTGGCCGAGTACCGCCTGTACTACTTCCCGAAAGGGCAGAACGTGGTGCATACCTTCCCGCTGGGCATTGGCCGTGAAGGCTGGGGCTCGCCGATCGCCAATACCAAGATCACCGCCAAGACGCCGAACCCGACCTGGACCCCGCCAGCGTCGATCCGTGCCGAGCACGCGGCTGACGGCGACATCCTGCCGAGCGTGGTGCCGGCTGGCCCGGACAACCCGCTGGGGCCGTTCAAGTTCACCCTCGGCGTGCCGGGCTACCTGATCCATGGTTCGAACAAGAAGTTCGGCATTGGCATGCGTACCAGCCACGGTTGCTTCCGCATGCTCAACAACAACGTGCTGGAACTGTCGAAGATGGTGCCGGTGGGTACGCCGGTGCGCATCATCAACGAGCCCTACAAGTTTGGTATCAGTGGCGGCAAGGTCTATCTGGAGGCGCACACGCCGCTGGACGACCAGGGTAATCCGTCGGTGGTCGATAAACACACTGCTGTTATCAACGCCTTGCTCAAGCGTGAAGACCTGGCCAATAACCTACGCATGAACTGGGACATGGTGCGTGACGTGGTGGCCGCGGAAGATGGCATGCCGGTGGAAATTGCCGTGCCGACCGAAAACCAGGGTGGCGCACCGATGGTTTCGAGCATTCCGCCCGAACTGCAGTAAGGTAATTGCGACACACCCGGGCCTGCTTTAGTGCAGGCCTTTTCGTTTCTGCGTGGCGCGTTTGCCTTGTGGCAGGCAATAAAAAAGCCGACCCACAAGTGGGTCGGCTCCATAACAATCCGTGAGGATTATTACTTGCGGCTGGCTTTGTCCAGCATACGCAGAGCGCGCTCGTTGGCTTCGTCAGCAGTCTGCTGAGCCTTCTGAGCGGCTGCCAGTGCGTCGTCAGCCTTACGGTAGGCTTCGTCTGCACGAGCTTGAGCGCGAGCTGCTGCGTCTTCAGTCGCAGTCAGACGAGCTTCGGTTTCTTTGGATACGCTGCTGCAACCGGTAGCCAGAACTGCGGCCAGAGCCAGAGCAGAGAATTTCAGAACGTTGTTCATCGTGTTCCCCTTCAAGGACTTTCTATTAAATAGCCATCTCTCGGAAAAGAGAAACTGGCCGGCGTACATAGTACCCATTACTTGTAGTAAGTAAACTGACTAAGCGCAAGAACTGCAAAAAAAATGTTGCTTGACGCCTTTCCGACAAGATTTGCGACACGCCTGTGAAAAAAACGTACAGGGTTCGCAAGCGACTGTAGTACAGGAACTTTTTTGTTGAACTAAGGGTGACTTTAACTGTCCTTCGGCGTCTTAAGCCCTAGTACATCCGGTGGCTGCCTGGCGCGTTGCCAAGAATGGCATCTGGCTGCATTTTCGCCATTTTTAACCGCCACCACCTTGAGCAATCCCGCCTGCGGCGCCTACTATCTTGTGAGTGCCAGAGGATCCGAACGATTGCAATCGTCCAGTGGTCGAAGGGGGCAACAGGTGGCGTAGAGGATTCTGTGCCGGATAAACCACCATCGGTTAAGGTATGGGTCTGCCGAGAAGACCTGCGAGGAGTAGTGATGAGCGAAGCGCTGACCATCCACCATGACCAGGCCGGTCATCAGTTCGAGACCAACGTGGACGGTCATCGTGCCTATCTGACGTACATGGACCTGGGCAAGCAGACGCTGGACATCTATCGCACCTTCGTACCCAACGCCCTGCGCGGCCGCGGGATTGCTGCCGCCCTGACCGAACGGGCCCTGGAGTACGCTGAACAGATGGGCTACACGGTGATTCCGTCCTGCTCATACGTGGAGCGCTACATGGAGCGCCAGCAGCGGCATTCGAGCAAGGTCTGATTCTGTAAATAAAAAGCGGGGCCGCTTCGCAGCCCATCGCGACACAAGGCCGCTCCTACAGGAAATCGCATAACCCTGTAGGAGCGGCCTTGTGTCGCGATGGGGCGCGAAGCGGCCCCGCTCTTTATCGCATCAGCCGCGCTTGCGCTGCGGCAGCACATCCTTCAGCTTGGTGCGCATGCTGCGCAGGGTCTTCTCGGTAGCCGACCAGTCGATGCAGGCATCGGTGATCGACACGCCGTACTGCAGCTCGTCCAGGTTCTTCGGAATCGACTGGCAGCCCCAGTTCAGGTGGCTCTCGACCATCAGGCCGATGATCGACTGGTTGCCTTCGAGGATCTGGTTGGCGACGTTCTCCATCACCAGCGGTTGCAGGGCCGGGTCCTTGTTGGAGTTGGCGTGGCTGCAGTCGACCATGATGTTGGCCTTGATCTTGGCCTTGGCCAGGTCCTGCTCGCAGAGGGCGACGCTGACCGAGTCGTAGTTCGGCTTGCCGTTGCCGCCGCGCAGTACCACGTGGCCGTACGGGTTGCCCTTGGTGGTGACGATCGACACGCCGCCTTCCTGGTTGATGCCGAGGAAGCGGTGCGGTTTGGACACCGACTGCAGGGCGTTGATGGCAACGGTCAGGCCGCCGTCAGTACCGTTCTTGAAGCCGACTGCCGAGGACAGGCCCGAAGCCATCTCGCGGTGGGTCTGCGATTCGGTGGTGCGGGCGCCGATGGCCGACCAGCTGATCAGGTCCTGCAGGTACTGCGGGGAAATCGGGTCGAGCGCTTCGGTGGCGGTCGGCAGGCCCATTTCGGCCAGGTCCAGCAGCAGCTTGCGGCCGATGTGCAGGCCATCCTGGATCTTGAACGAGTCATCCAGGTACGGGTCGTTGATCAGGCCTTTCCAGCCGACGGTGGTGCGCGGTTTTTCGAAATACACACGCATGACCAGGTACAGCGTGTCGGACACTTCCTCGGCCAGCACTTTCAGGCGCTCGGCGTACTCGTGGGCGGCCTTGATGTCGTGGATCGAGCAAGGGCCGACCACAACGAACAGGCGATGGTCCTTGCCGTCGAGAATATTGCGCACCACTTCACGGCCGGCAGTAACGGTCTGCAGGGCCTTGGCGCTGAGGGGGATTTCCTTCTTGAGCTGATCGGGGGTGATCAGGGTCTCGTTGGAGGCAACGTTCAAGTCATCGATCGGTAAATCAGCCATCGTGTTACTCGTCAGGTCACGGGTGCCGGCCGCCAACTATCCCCGTGCGGCCCAGCAGCAAGAATAATCGCAGCGGGGAGCCGAACCTTAGCGCGTTACAGGTGGCGCGACAATGGGCTGGGCCCAGTCCGTGTGGGGTTTTTCCGAGATGGCAGGTGTTTGCCGTGCATGGGCTGCCCAGCGCTGCGCAACCTGTGTAAAAAGAGGGCTGACATTTACCTGGAGATCGGCATGCATCCGCACACACCACGTATCGGCATCATCGGCAGTGGCGCCATCGGCGGCTTCTATGGGTTGATGCTGGCCCGGGCTGGCTTCGATGTGCATTTTCTGTTGCGCAGCGAGTACGAGGTTGTCCGCGAGCAGGGGTTGACCCTGGACAGTGCCGTGCATGGCAACTTGCAGATGAAGGTGCAGGCCTATGCCAGTGCCGCCGACATGCCACCCTGCGACTGGCTGCTGGTGGGGGCCAAGGCCACCAGCAATGACCAGTTGGCGCCGCTGATCGTGCAGGCGGCCGCACCGGGCGCCAAGGTGGTGCTGCTGCAGAACGGCCTGGGCGTGGAGGAGCAATTGCGCCCGGCCTTGCGCAGCGACATGCACCTGCTCGGCGGCCTGTGTTTCATCTGCGTCAACCGCCAGGCGCCCGGCGTGATCCGCCACCAGGCCCTGGGCGCGGTCAACCTCGGCTACCACAGCGGGCCGGCCAACGATGGCGGTGCCGCGCTGGTCAATGAAGGCGCGGAGCTGTTCCGGGCTGCGGGCATCGACTCGCAGGCCATGCCCGACCTGGCCCAGGCACGCTGGCAGAAGCTGGTGTGGAACGTGCCCTACAACGGCCTGTCGGTGCTGCTCGGCGCCAGCACCACGCCGCTGATGGCCGACAGCCATGGCCGCGCCCTGATCCAGGCCCTGATGGCCGAGGTGGTGCAGGGGGCGGCGGCGTGTGGCCATGTGTTGCCCGAGGGGTATGCCGAGCACCTGTTCCAGGTGACCGAGCGCATGCCCGACTACTGGCCCAGCATGTACCACGACCATGTCCACAAGCGCCCGCTGGAGCTGCAGGCCATCTATGCCGAGCCGTTGGCGCAGGCGCGTGCGGCAGGCTGCCACTTGCCACGCATGGAGATGCTGTACCAGGCGCTGGCTTTCATCGACCGGGGCGAACAGCCTCGCTGAGGGTGGCTCTGGCCCCGCCGGGGCCCTCCAGCCCGCATCAGCAGCGCGCCGGACGGCAAAGCGTGCGTCCGGCGCGCTGCTAAGCTGAAGCTTGCTCTGCCGAAGCGGCAGTCGAGGAGGTCGAATGATCCACTCCATGCTGTACGCCACCGACCTCGGTGTCTACGCCCCTTTTGTCATGCAACACGCGCTGGCGCTGGCGCGCACATTCGGCGCCGAGTTGTATGTGATCCATGCGGTAGAGCCCATGGGCCAGTTCGCTGAATCTCTTCTGCAAAGCTACCTCGATGAGCAGACGCTCGACCAGCTGCACAGCCAGGGGGTGAACACGGTGATGGCCAATATCGAGCAGCGTGTGCTGGAAAACTTTCGCGACGAACTGGGCGAGGAGGCTGACCTGGCGGTGATCAAGGCGGTGCGAGTACGCCAGGGCGACCCGGCGCAGGTGATCCTCGACCAGGCACAGCGGCTGAGCGTCGACCTGTTGATTTTCGGTAGCCACAGTGCTGGCGCCGGCGTGGATGTGCCATTGGGGCGCACGGCGGTACGGCTGCTGCAGCTGTCGCCGGTACCGGTGTACATGGTGCCGCTGGCGCAGCATTTGGGGCGTAGGAAAGCATGAAGATGGCCGTAGGCCATTTCCGGGGGTATGTAACAAAATAGTTCTAGATTTATTTCCAGAACCACTAATATAGTTATATATCGTCGCTGCCTGCTGCCGCGGACTCATCGCTGAACCGAGGGGAACCTATGAAGCTTCAACAACTGCGCTACATCTGGGAAGTGGCGCACCATGACCTCAACGTCTCCGCGACGGCGCAGAGCCTGTATACCTCCCAGCCAGGTATCAGCAAGCAGATCCGCCTGCTCGAGGATGAGCTGGGTGTTGAAGTCTTTGCCCGCAGCGGCAAGCACCTGACCCGCGTTACCCCGGCCGGTGAGCGCATCATCAATACCGCTGGCGAAATCCTGCGCAAGGTCGAAAGCATCAAGCAGATTGCCCAGGAGTTCTCCAACGAGAAGAAGGGCACGCTGTCCATCGCCACCACCCACACCCAGGCGCGTTATGCCTTGCCGCCGGTGATCAGCAACTTCATCAAGCAGTACCCGGAAGTGTCCTTGCACATGCACCAGGGTTCGCCCATGCAGATTGCCGAAATGGCCGCGGACGGTACGGTCGACTTCGCCATCGCCACCGAGGCGCTGGAGCTGTTCGGCGACCTGATCATGATGCCGTGCTACAAGTGGAACCGCTGCGTGGTGGTGCCGCAGGGCCATCCGTTGACCAAGCTGCCAAAGCTTACCCTGGAAGCGGTCGCCGAATACCCGATCGTTACCTACGTGTTCGGTTTCACCGGGCGTTCGAAGCTGGACGAAGCGTTCAACCACCGCGGCCTTACGCCGAAAGTGGTGTTTACCGCGGCTGACGCCGACGTGATCAAGACCTATGTGCGCCTGGGGCTGGGCGTGGGGATCGTCGCCAAGATGGCGGTGGACACCAAGCTCGACAGCGACCTGGTGGCCTTGGATGCCAGCGAACTGTTCGAAGCCAGCATCACCAAGATCGGCTTCCGCCGCGGCACCTTCCTGCGTGGCTTCATGTGCGACTTCATCGAGAAGTTCGCCCCGCACCTGACCCGTGAAGTGATGGCCAAGGCCATCCAGTGCCACAACAAGCAGGAGCTGGAAGACCTGTTCGAAGGCGTCGAGCTGCCGGTGCACTGATCCGGAATTGCAAGGGCCTCACGGCCCCTGTGGGAGCGGGTTTACCCGCGAAGAAGGCGACGCGCTGTATGGCACCGGCTTCGCCGGTGTTCGCGGGTGAACCCGCTCCCACAACGGCCCATTATGCCTTGCTGATCAGGTTGCCCGCGTGCAACCCGCATTCCTTCTGCGTCGACTCTTCCCACCACCAACGCCCTTCGCGCTCATGCTGGTTTGGCAGCACCGGGCGGGTGCAGGGCTCGCAGCCGATGCTGATGAAGCCGCGCTCGTGCAGGCTGTTGTACGGCAGTTCCAGCATGCGGATATAACCCCACACTTCCTCGCTGGTCATCTGTGCCAGTGGGTTGAACTTGTACAGGGTGCGCTCGGGGGTGGAGAAGGCGCTGTCGATTTCCACTGCCGCCACCTGGCTGCGGGTGCCCGGGCTCTGGTCGCGGCGCTGGCCGGTGGCCCAGGCGCTCACGGTGGCCAGCTTGCGACGCAGCGGCTCGATCTTGCGGATACCGCAGCACTCGCCGTGGCCGTCCTTGTAGAAGCTGAACAGGCCCTTTTCCTTGACGAACGGGTCGAGCTTGGCGCGGTCGGGGCTGAGGATCTCGATCGGCAGGTTGTACTGCTCGCGGACCTGGTCGATGAACCGGTAGGTCTCCGGGTGCAGGCGGCCGGTGTCGAGGCTGAACACCTTGACCTGCTTGTTCAGCTTCCAGGCCATGTCCACCAGCACCACATCCTCGGCGCCGCTGAAGGAGATCCACAGGTCATCACCGAAGTGCTCGAAGGCAAGCTTGAGGATGTCCTGCGGGGACTTGTTGGCATAGGTCGCGGCCAGTGCTGCGACGTCGAAGGGTTGGCTCATCAGGCGGTTTCCATCGTGGCTGTGGCGCTGTGCGCTCGTAGTGAGGTGATGGTAACAAAAAATGGCGGGGTAGGCGGGCTTGGAGTCGGTGGCGCCCGCGAAGCAGGCGCCGCCGATCACAAGCCTTGCAAGGTCTCCATCAACACCCGCACCTTGGCAATCGACTCTTCATATTCGGCTTGCCACTCGGAGTCGGCCACCACCGCGCCGCCGCCCCAGCAGCTGACCTGTCCACCCTTGACCAGCAGGCTGCGAATGGCAATAGAGCTGTCCATCTCGCCGCGCACATCCACGTAGAGCAGTGAGCCGCAGTACAGCGCCCGGCGTGCCGGCTCCAGTTCGTCGATGATCTGCATGGCGCGGATCTTCGGCGCACCGGTGATCGAGCCGCCCGGGAAGCTGTCGCCGATCAGGTCCAGGGCGTCTTTATCGCTGGCCAGCTGGCCGGTGATGCTGCTGACCAGGTGGTGCACGTTGGGGTAGCTCTCCAGGCTGAACAATTCCGGCACCTTCACCGAGCCGATCTCGCAGGTGCGCCCCAGGTCGTTGCGCAGCAGGTCGACGATCATCAGGTTTTCCGAGCGATCCTTGGGGCTGTGCAGCAGCTCCTCGGCATTGCGCATGTCTTCAGCCGGGTTGCTGGCGCGCGGGCGAGTGCCCTTGATCGGCCGGGTTTCCACCTGGCGCTGGCTGACGCGAATGAAGCGCTCGGGCGAAAAGCTCAGCAGGGCGCTGCCGTCTGCCAGTTGCTGGTAGCCGGAGAAGGGGGTGGGGCAGGCTTTGCGCAGGGCCTGGTAAGCGTGCCACGGGTCGCCCTGGCAGGGCGCGCGGAAGCGCTGGGTAAGGTTGATCTGGTAGCAGTCGCCGGCCTGGATGTAGTGCTGCACCTGGTCAAAGGCGGCCTTGTACTGCTCGGGCTGCAGGTCGCCGGCCATCGGCGCGAGTAGCTGGAAGCTGCCGCTTTCCGCGTTGTCGACACCTTCGAACAGGGCGATCAACCGTTCCCGTTCGCTGCCGGGCAGGCTCGGGTGGAACACCAGTTGGCTGGTCGCGCACTGGTGGTCGGTCACCAGCGCCCAGGCATACAGCCCCAGTTGCGCGTCCGGCAGGCCAAGGTCGTCCACGGCCAGGCTGGGCAGGTGTTCCAGGCGGCGGCCGAAGTCATAGCTCAGGTAGCCGATCAGGCCGCCAGCGAACGGCAGCTCGCTGCCTGCGGGCAACTGCGCATGGCCCAGTCGTGCCAGGCCGGCGCGCAGGCGCTGGAGGAAGGTGCGGCCATCTTCGTCGGGCTGCGCTTGCAGGTGTTGCAGCGGCCAGGCGCTGAGCAGGTCGAAGCGCCCGCGTTCGGCGCCGGGGCGGGCGCTGTCCAGCAGGATCGCACCGGGGGCCTGGCGCAGGCGGGCGAAATAGGCGGCAGGGTCGGGCTGGTAGGGCAGGGGGTGGAGCGTACAGGTCGGCATCAGTGTGGACGGCGATGTAAAAGCGAGGAGGGCGATTGTAGACCTGTGCAGGAAATGCGCCTAGCTTTGTGGCGACATTCAAGCACTGGGTTTCGCCCTTGCGGCCCTGTTGCGACACAAGGCCGCTCCTACAGGAGATCGCGTGATCCTGCAGGAGCGGCCTTGTGTCGCGATGGGCTGCGCAGCAGCCCCGGCGATTTCAGCGCGGGTGCACGTGCCCGAACAAGCCTTGCGATACCCGCACGCGCTGTTCGGCATCTTCGCTGATGCCATCCTTGGCCAGCGCTTCCAGGTGCGCCTCGATGGCGTGGGTGCGCTGGGTCAGGCCGCAGTCGTTGGCGATCTGGATGTTCAGGCCGGGGCGGGCGTTGAGCTCGAGAATCAGCGGCCCCTTGTCCTGGTCCAGCACCATGTCGACACCGATGTAGCCCAGGCCACACAGCTCGTAGCAGCCGGCGGCCAGCTTCATGAAGCCGTCCCAGTTCGGCAGTTGCACGCCATCCACCGCGTTGGTGGTGTCCGGGTGCTTGCTGATGATGTTGTTCAACCAGGTGCCGCGCAGGGTCACGCCGGTGGCCAGGTCGACACCCACGCCGATGGCGCCCTGGTGCAGGTTGGCCTTGCCGCCGGACTGGCGGGTCGGCAGGCGCAGCATGGCCATCACCGGGTAGCCCATCAGCACGATGATGCGGATGTCCGGCACGCCTTCGTAGCTGATGCTCTTGAAGATCTGGTCGGGGGTGACCCGGTACTCGATAAGCGCACGGTCGCGGTGCCCGCCCAGCGAGTACAGGCCGGTGAGGATGCTCGAGATCTGGTGCTCGATTTCCTCGTGGCTGATGATCTTGCCGGACACCGTGCGGTAGCGGTCCTCGAAGCGGTCGGCGATCACCAGGATGCCGTCACCACCGGCGCCCTGCGCCGGCTTGATGACGAAATCGCTGCGCCCACCAATGATCTGGTGGAGCTTCTCGATCTCTTTCTCGGTCTCGATGATGCCGTACATTTCCGGCACATGGATGCCGGCCGCCAGGGCGCGCTCCTTGGTGATGATCTTGTCGTCGACGATCGGGTACAGGTGGCGCTTGTTGTACTTCAACACGTAGTCCGCGTTGCGCCGGTTGATACCCATGATGCCCCGGGCCTCCAGGGCTTTCCACGTCTTGATCAGGCCAAACATCAGGCGTCAGCCTTCTTCAGGAATGCCTTGAAGCGCACGAGCTCGGTCAGGCGGTAGCCGCGGTAGCGACCCATCGCCAGCATGAAGCCCACCAGGATCAGCAGCACGGCCGGGAAGGTGAACACGAAGTACACCAGCTCCGGCACCATCATCAACAGGTGCGCCAGGGAAGCGGCGAACAGGGTGCCGATGGCCACTTTCATGGCATGGCCGCCGCCACGCTCTTCCCAGGTGATGGACAGGCGCTCGATGGTCATGGTCAGGATCACCATCGGGAACAGCGCTACCGACAGCCCGCGCTCCAGGCCCAGCTTGTGGCTGAACAGGCTGATGGCGGCAATCAGTACCACGACGAAGGTCAGTACCACCGACAGGCGTGGCAGCATCTGCAACTTCAGGTGTTCCAGGTACGAGCGCAGCGACAGGCCCAGGGCGGTGATTACCGTGAACAGCACGATACCGAAGCCAAGCTGGGTCTCGCGGAAGGCCAGGGCGATCAGTACCGGGGTGAAGGTACCCAGGGTCTGCAGGCCGACCAGGTTGCGCAGCACCAGGATCACCAGCACACCGATCGGGATCATCACCATGATCATGAAGGTTTGCTGGGTCTGCAGCGGCAGGCCGTACAGCGAATATTCGAGGAAGTCGGCGTCGGTATTCTCGTCGGTCAGCTTGGCCAGGCGGATGGCGTTCATCTCGCTGTTGTTCATGCTGAAGGTAACGTTGGCCTTCTTGCCGCCATCGACAGTGATCAGGTTGTCGTCACCGGTCCACCACAGCAGGCGATCGCTGGGCAGGCCCTGCTCGCCGGTGTCCGGGTTGAAGTACAGCCAGTCGGTGCCGTTGAAGCTGCGCAGCCACAGTTCCGGGGTTTGCGGGGTGTCGGCCACCAGGCGGATGGTGTGCACCTTCTCCATCGGTACGTGGGCGATCGACAGCAGCAGGTCGATGACCTGGGCCTTCTTCATGGCCGTGGTGTCGCCGGCCAGCAGCAGCTTGACGTTATCGTCGTTCAGGTTGTTGACCCGCTTGATGGTCTCGCTGACGAAGGTCTCGACGTCGGCCGAGTGCTGGCGGATCGGCGCCATCAGGGCCTCGGCGGCGATCTTCTCGGGGCCTTCCACTGCCAGGCTGTCACGGAAGGTCGGGCCTTTGACCGTGGTCTTCTCGTTGCTGTAGCGCTTGGTCAGCACCAGGCGGTAGTAGAGGGTCTGGTTGCCGCTGGCGCGGCGGGCCGACCAGGTGACCTTGCGGTTGCCGTCGGCACGGTTGACGCTCACCCCGTAGTTGTTGGAGATGAAGCTCTCGTTGAGGCTGACGTAGTCGCGGTTCAGTGGTGGCACGAACATCTGCACCTTGACCGGGTCCTTGGTGCTGGCCACGAACTCGACCTTGGCGTCGATGTTCCACAGGTCGTCGGTTTCATCCTCGGTTACCGGGATGCCGAGTACGAAGATCTGATAAGCCGTGACCGCCACGCCCAACAGCACCAGCACGGTGATCAGGACTTTCAGATGGAGGGTAAGAGAGCGCATCGGGATTACTCTGCTTTGGGAGCGTCGGTGGCACAGGCAGGTTTGCCGGCCGCGTATTTAAGGCTTGGGTCGACCAGCGCGTCGAAGTGCTTGAGCGCCTCGGAGCCGATCAGCAGCGGGAACTGGAAGGCGCTGCGGTCGGTGAGATTGACTTCGATGGTGCGCATGGCCTGGCCCATGCAGATTTCAAGTTCGATGACCGGGCGCGCGGTATAGGCCTTGCCCGATTCAGCATCATAGTCGCCGGCCCGGCGCTTGATCTTGCTTACGCGTGCCAGCGGGCGTTCGATGGGGTGCGAATGGGCGGCGTCGATGGCCAGGTAGAAGCGCACCCAGCTTTCGCCGTTGCGCTTGAAACGCTTGATGTCGCGGGCGCTGAGCGACGCGGTCTTGGCGCCGGTGTCGAGCTTGGCGGCCACTTCCAGGTCCAGGTCGCCCAGGCGTGCATATTCGTTGAGACCGTACACGGTCTTGCCTGCGGCCTGGCCAAGGGCCGGCAGCAGGGTGAGGCAGAGCAGCAATAATACGGGTGTAAGTCTCATATTCCTGGCGCGGTGCAGTGCAAGGTTCGGGGCTGTTTTCAAAGCCATGTTCAGAGCCGTGTTCAGGGCAAGGCGACTGGCAGCGACTGCGCAAGCTTCCTCGTTCATCTGTCAACAGCATGAATGGATGACAGACAGGCTATCCATACTCCATCGGAGGCGCGGCATTCTATCACGCCGGCGCCTTGACGCCAGCGGTGCGCGATCTGACAGCACCGCGCTGGCATTAGTTCGTTCTTAGACGATTGTCGACAATATTCATTTTGTCTTTGACTGCTGCGGTCGAATTAGCTAATTTCTGGCAAAGAGATTTGCAAGGTGTCGACAATATGCAGGACCTATCCACCCCCAGCCCGGTGCTGGCAGACGAAACGGAAACCTTGTCCGAAAACGTCTTCCGGCGCATCCAGGCGGCCATCGTCAAGGGCGATATCGCCCCCGGCAGCAAGATTTCCGAGCCGGAGCTGGCGCGTACCTACGGCATCAGCCGCGGGCCGCTGCGCGAGGCCATCCACCGCCTCGAAGGCCAGCGCCTGCTGGTGCGCGTGCCGCATGTGGGGGCGCGGGTGGTGTCGCTCAACCACGCCGAACTGATCGAGCTGTACGAAATTCGCGAATCGCTGGAAGGCATGGCCTGCCGCCTTGCCGCCGAACGCATGAGCCAGGCCGACATCGACGAACTGCGCCGGGTGCTCGACACCCACGAGCGCGATGCCGCGTTCCAGGCCGGCCTGGGCTATTACCAGCAGGAAGGCGACTACGACTTCCATTACCGGATCATCCAGGGCAGCGGTAACCAGACTCTGGTCAAGATGCTCTGCGGCGAGCTCTACCAGCTGGTGCGCATGTACCGCATCCAGTTTTCCGCCACGCCGAACCGGCCACGCCAGGCCTTTGCCGAACACCACCGCATTCTCGATGCCATCGCCGACCGTGACGGCGAGCTGGCCGAACTCCTGATGCGCCGCCACATCGGCGCGTCCAAGCGCAATATCGAGCGTCACTACCTGGACGCCCACAACAACAGCCCACGAGGTGAGAAATGACTGTGAAGAGCACCCCCGGTCAGCGTTTCCGCGACGCCGTTGCCGCTGAACATCCGCTGCAGGTGGTTGGCGCCATCAACGCCAACCATGCCCTGCTGGCCAAGCGCGCCGGCTTCAAGGCCATCTACCTGTCCGGTGGCGGCGTCGCCGCCGGTTCGCTGGGCCTGCCGGACCTGGGCATCAGCGGCCTGGACGATGTACTCACCGACGTGCGCCGCATCACCGACGTGTGCGACCTGCCGCTGCTGGTGGATGTCGACACCGGCTTCGGCGCCTCTGCCTTCAACGTTGCCCGTACCGTGCGCTCGATGAGCAAGTTCGGCGCTGCCGCCATCCATATCGAGGACCAGGTCGGCGCCAAGCGCTGCGGCCACCGCCCGAACAAGGAAATCGTCAGCCAGCAGGAAATGGTCGACCGCATCAAGGCCGCAGTCGATGCCCGTACCGATGACAGCTTCGTGATCATGGCGCGTACCGATGCCCTGGCCGTCGAGGGCCTGAACGCCGCCCTGGACCGCGCCGCCGCCTGCGTCGAGGCCGGTGCCGACATGATCTTCCCGGAAGCCATCACCGAACTGCAGATGTACAAGACCTTCGCCGACCGGGTGAAGGCACCGATCCTGGCCAACATCACCGAATTCGGCGCCACGCCGCTGTACACCACCGAAGAGCTGGCCTCGGTCGACGTGTCGCTGGTGCTGTACCCGCTGTCGGCGTTCCGCGCCATGAACAAGGCGGCCGAAAACGTGTACACCGCGCTGCGCCGCGACGGCACGCAGAAGAACGTGATCGACACCATGCAGACCCGCATGGAGCTCTACGATGCCATTGGTTACCACGCCTTCGAGCAGAGCCTCGATGCGCTGTTTGCCCAGAAGAAGGGCTGAAGGTCAAAGATTTGCGTTGGAGCGGCTGGCCTCTTCGCGGGTGAACCCGCTCCCACAAGTACGGCGTGATGCTCGATGCCTGTGGAACCCTGTAGGAGCGGGTTTACCCGCGAAGGGGCCGGCCCAGGTTTCAACGATTAGCCAGATTTCCATAACAAGTTCAAGAAAGGAGAAACACCATGGCCGAAGCAAAAGTACTCAGTGGCGCAGGCCTGCGCGGCCAGGTGGCCGGCCAGACCGCGCTGTCGACCGTGGGCCAGGCCGGTGCCGGGCTGACCTACCGTGGTTACGACGTGCGTGACCTGGCCGCTGGTGCCGAGTTCGAAGAAGTCGCCTACCTGCTGCTGTACGGCGAGCTGCCGAGCAAAGCCGAACTGGTCGACTACAAGCGCAAGCTCAAGGGCCTGCGTGACCTGCCGCAAGCCCTGAAGGAAGTGCTCGAGCGCATCCCGCGTGATGCCCACCCGATGGACGTGATGCGCACAGGTTGCTCGGTGCTGGGTACCCTGGAGCCCGAACTGACCTTCGAGGCCCAGCGTGACAAGACCGACCGCCTGCTGGCGCTGTTCCCGGCGGTGATGTGCTACTGGTACCGCTTCACCCACGACGGCGTGCGTATCGACTGCACCAGCGACGAAGACACCCTCGGTGGCCACTTCCTGCACCTGCTGCACGGCAAGAAGCCGAGCGAGCTGCACGTCAAGGTCATGAACGTGTCGCTGATCCTCTACGCCGAGCACGAGTTCAACGCCTCGACCTTCACCGCCCGCGTCTGTGCCTCGACCCTCTCCGACCTGTACTCCTGCGTAACCGCTGCTATCGGTTCGCTGCGCGGCCCGCTGCATGGCGGTGCCAACGAGGCGGCGATGGAGCTGATCGAGCGCTTCCAGAGCCCGCAGGAAGCCACTGCCGAGCTGCTGCGCATGCTCGAGCGCAAGGACAAGATCATGGGCTTTGGCCATGCCATCTACAAAGAGTCCGACCCGCGCAACGAGGTGATCAAGGGCTGGTCGAAACAGCTCGCCGACGAAGTGGGTGACAAGGTGCTGTACCCGGTTTCCGAAGCCATCGACAAGACCATGTGGGAGCAGAAGCGCCTGTTCCCCAACGCGGACTTCTACCATGCCTCGGCGTACCACTTCATGGGTATCCCGACCAAGCTGTTCACCCCGATCTTCGTCTGCTCGCGCCTGACCGGCTGGGCGGCGCACGTCTTCGAACAGCGCGCCAACAACCGCATCATCCGCCCGAGCGCCGAGTATGTCGGCGTCGAGCAGCGCCAGTTCGTGCCGATCGAGCAGCGCTGAGTCATAGATCGCTGGGGCTGCTGCGCAGCCCTTTCGCGACACAAGGCCGCTCCCACAGGGACGGCGCAGTACCTGTGGGAGCGGCCTTGTGTCGCGAAAGGGGCGCGTAGCGCCCCCAAGTCCTGAGCCGCACCTGCCCCCGAATACCGTGACCGAGCCTGATAACGATATGAACACTGCATTCCGCAAGCACCTGCCAGGCACCGACCTGGACTACTTCGATGCCCGCGCGGCGGTCGAGGCCATCAAGCCCGGCGCCTACGATGGCCTGCCTTACACCTCTCGCGTACTCGCCGAAAACCTGGTGCGCCGCTGCGACCCTGCCACCCTCGACGCCTCGCTGGGCCAGCTGATCGAGCGCAAGCGCGACCTCGACTTCCCGTGGTTCCCGGCGCGCGTGGTGTGCCACGACATTCTCGGCCAGACCGCACTGGTCGACCTCGCCGGCCTGCGTGACGCCATTGCCGACAAAGGCGGCGACCCGGCCCAGGTCAACCCTGTGGTGCCGGTGCAACTGATCGTCGACCACTCGCTGGCCGTCGAGTGCGGCGGTTTTGACCCGCAGGCCTTCGAAAAGAACCGCGCCATCGAAGACCGCCGCAACGAAGACCGCTTCCACTTCATCAACTGGACCAAGAAGGCGTTCAAGAACGTCGACGTGATCCAGCCGGGCAACGGCATCATGCACCAGATCAACCTGGAGAAGATGTCGCCGGTGATCCACAACGACCGTGGCGTGGCCTACCCGGACACCTGCGTCGGCACCGACAGCCACACGCCGCATGTCGACGCCCTGGGCGTGATCGCCATCGGCGTGGGTGGCCTGGAAGCCGAGAACGTGATGCTCGGCCGTGCCTCGTGGATGCGCCTGCCGGAAATCGTCGGCGTCGAGCTGACCGGCAAGCTGGCGCCGAACATCACCGCCACCGACCTGGTGCTGGCCCTGACCGAATTCCTGCGCAAGCAGAAAGTCGTCGGCGCCTACCTGGAGTTCCACGGCGAGGGTGCACGTGCCCTGACCCTGGGCGACCGCGCCACCATTTCCAACATGGCCCCGGAATATGGCGCCACTGCGGCGATGTTCGCCATCGACCAGCAGACCATCGACTACCTGCGCCTGACCGGTCGCGAAGAGCAACAGGTCAAGCTGGTGGAAACCTATGCCAAGGCCACCGGCCTGTGGGCCGACAGCCTGGGCGGTGCAGTCTACGAGCGCACGCTGAGCTTCGACCTGTCGAGCGTGGTGCGCAACATGGCCGGCCCGTCCAACCCGCATGCCCGCGTCGCCACCAGCGACCTGGCGGCCAAAGGCATCGCTGGCAGCTGGGAAGAAGTGCCAGGGCAGATGCCAGATGGCGCGGTGATCATTGCTGCCATCACCAGCTGCACCAACACCAGCAACCCGCGCAACGTGATTGCCGCAGGCCTGCTGGCGCGCAATGCCAACAAACTGGGGCTGGCCCGCAAGCCGTGGGTCAAGTCGTCGCTGGCGCCTGGTTCCAAGGCCGTGCAGCTGTACCTGGAAGAAGCCGGGCTGGAGAAGGAGCTTGAGCAGCTCGGCTTTGGCATCGTCGCCTTCGCCTGCACCACCTGCAACGGCATGTCCGGCGCCCTGGACCCTGTGATCCAGCAAGAAATCATCGACCGTGACCTTTACGCCACCGCCGTGCTGTCGGGCAACCGCAACTTCGACGGGCGTATCCACCCGTATGCCAAGCAGGCCTTCCTCGCCTCGCCGCCACTGGTGGTGGCCTACGCCATCGCCGGTACCATCCGCTTCGACATCGAGAAGGATGTGCTGGGTGTGGTCGACGGCAAGGAAATCCGCCTCAAGGACATCTGGCCCAGCGACGAAGAAATCGACGCCGTGGTGCGTGCCGCGGTCAAGCCGGAGCAGTTCCGCAAAGTGTACATCCCGATGTTCGCCATCGAGGAAGACCGTGGGCCGAAGGTGGCGCCGCTGTACGACTGGCGCCCGATGAGCACCTACATCCGCCGCCCGCCGTACTGGGAAGGTGCCTTGGCCGGTGAACGTACCCTGCGCGGCATGCGCCCGCTGGCAGTGCTGCCGGACAACATCACCACCGACCACCTGTCGCCGTCCAACGCCATCATGCTCGACAGCGCTGCCGGCGAGTACCTGGCGAAGATGGGCCTGCCGGAGGAGGACTTCAACTCCTACGCTACCCACCGTGGCGACCACCTGACTGCCCAGCGCGCTACCTTTGCCAACCCCAAGCTGTTCAACGAAATGGTGCGCAAGGAAGACGGCAGCGTGAAGCAGGGCTCGCTGGCGCGTATCGAGCCGGAAGGCAAGGTCACCCGCATGTGGGAGGCGATCGAGACCTACATGGATCGCAAGCAGCCGCTGATCATCGTCGCCGGTGCCGACTACGGCCAGGGTTCGTCCCGTGACTGGGCGGCCAAGGGTGTGCGCCTGGCCGGTGTCGAGGCGATCGTCGCCGAAGGCTTCGAGCGTATTCACCGTACCAACCTGGTGGGCATGGGCGTACTGCCGCTGGAGTTCAAGCCGGGCACCGACCGCAAGACCCTCGGCCTGGATGGCAGCGAGACCTATGACGTACTGGGCGCGCGCACGCCGCGGGCGACGCTGACCCTGGTGGTTACCCGCGCCAACGGCGAGCGCCTGGAGGTACCGGTGACCTGCCGCCTGGACACCGCCGAGGAGGTGTCGATCTACGAGGCTGGCGGGGTGCTGCAACGCTTCGCCCAGGACTTCCTCGAAGCGACCGCCTAATCAAGAGCAGCGCGGTCCTCTGTGGGAGCGGGTTTACCCGCGAATGCGTCAGCAGATACAACATTGTTTTCTGATCGGACGCTTTCGCGGGTGAACCCGCTCCCACAGGGGTGCTGTGCAAGACAGGAATTGAACATGGCTCATGTACCGCAAGTAAAAATCCCTGCCACCTACATCCGTGGCGGCACCAGCAAAGGCGTGTTCTTCCGCCTGCAAGACCTGCCCGAGCAGGCGCAGATCCCCGGCCCTGCCCGTGATGCACTGCTGCTGCGGGTGATCGGCAGCCCCGACCCCTATGGCAAGCAGATCGACGGCATGGGCGGCGCCACTTCGAGCACCAGCAAGACCGTGATCCTGTCGCAAAGCATCAAGCCTGAACACGATGTCGACTACCTGTTCGGCCAGGTCAGCATCGACAAGGCCTTCGTCGACTGGAGCGGCAATTGCGGCAACCTTTCTGCCGCGGTCGGTTCGTTCGCCATCAGCAGCGGCCTGGTCGATCCGGCGCGCATTCCGCGCAACGGTATCGCCACCGTGCGCATCTGGCAGGCCAACATCGGCAAGACCATCATCGCCCATGTGCCGATCACCGAAGGTGAAGTGCAGGAAACCGGCGACTTCGAGCTGGACGGGGTGACCTTCCCGGCCGCCGAGGTGCAGCTGGAGTTCCTCGACCCGGCGGCCGACGAAGATGGCGACGGCGGGGCGATGTTCCCCACCGGCAACCTGGTCGATGACCTCGAGGTGCCGGGTGTCGGTACGTTCAAGGCGACCCTGATCAATGCCGGCATCCCGACGATCTTCGTCAATGCGGCGGATATCGGCTACACCGGCACCGAACTGCAGGACGCCATCAACGGCGACCCGCAGGCGCTGCTGCGCTTCGAGACGATTCGCGCCTATGGCGCCGTGCGCATGGGTCTGATCGACAACGTCGACCAGGCTGCCGGGCGTCAGCACACGCCGAAAGTGGCTTTCGTCGCGCCGCCGAGCACCTACACTGCGTCCAGTGGCAAAGCGGTGCAGGCGGGTGATATCGACCTGCTGGTACGGGCCTTGTCGATGGGCAAGCTGCACCATGCAATGATGGGGACGGCCGCGGTGGCCATCGGCACCGCGGCGGCCATTCCGGGCACGCTGGTCAACCTCGCCGCAGGCGGGGGCGAGCGCAGCGCCGTGCGTTTCGGCCACCCCTCGGGCACCCTGCGGGTGGGGGCCGAGGCGCGCCAGGTGAATGGTGAATGGACAGTGACCAAGGCAATCATGAGCCGCAGTGCTCGCGTGCTGATGGAGGGCTGGGTTCGCGTGCCTGGCGATAGCTTCTAACGCACCACTGGCGCTCGGCTTTAGTTCGTTGGGGCCGCTTTGCGCCCCTTCGCGGGCAAGCCCGCTCCTACACGGTTTGCGCGGTACCTGTAGGAGCGGCCTTGTGTCGCGAAGGGCTGCAAAGCAGCCCCGGCAATTCTGAAGGGAGCTGGATATGAGCGCCAACGTAGACCTCAACGCCCGCCCGGACTACGACCGGGTGCTGCAAACCCTTGCCGATTACGCCCTTACGTACCGGGTCGAATCCGCCGAAGCCCTGGACACCGCGCGCAACTGCCTGATGGATACCCTCGGCTGCGGCCTGCTGGCCCTGCGCTTCCCCGAATGCACCAAGTTGCTAGGCCCCCAGGTTGAAGGCACCGTGGTGCCCAACGGCGCCCGCGTGCCCGGCACCGCCTACCGCCTCGACCCGGTCAAGGCTGCCTGGGACATCGGCTGCACGGTGCGCTGGCTGGACTACAACGATACCTGGCTGGCCGCCGAATGGGCCCACCCCTCGGATAACCTTGGCGGAATCCTGGCCGTTGCCGATCACCTGTCGCAGAAGCACGTGGCCGCAGGTGAGGCACCGCTGCTGATGCGCGATGTGCTCGAAGCCATGGTCATGGCTCACGAGATTCAGGGCGTGATGGCGCTGGAAAACGCCTTCAACCGCGTTGGCCTCGACCATGTGATTCTGGTCAAGGTAGCCTCCACCGCCGTGTGCGCCAGGCTGATGGGGGCCAACCGTGAGCAGATGCTGAGCGCCTTGTCCCACGCATTCGTCGATGGCCAGGCGCTGCGTACCTACCGCCATGCGCCCAACGCTGGTTCGCGCAAATCGTGGGCCGCCGGGGATGCTTCCAGCCGTGGTGTGCGCCTGGCCGACATTGCCCTGCGTGGCGAGATGGGCGTGCCTGGCGTGCTCACCGCGCCGCAGTGGGGCTTCTACGATGTGCTGTTCAGCCACACCAACAAGGACCTGGCGCTCAAGCCGTCCGAGCAGCAAGAGCTGCGCCTGCCGCAAGCCCTGGGTAGCTACGTGATGGAAAACGTGCTGTTCAAGGTCAGTTTCCCTGCCGAGTTCCACGCCCAGACCGCCTGCGAGGCAGCGGTAACCCTGCATCCACTGGTGCGTAACCGCCTGCACGAAGTCGACCGTATCGTCATTACCACCCAGGAGTCGGCGATCCGCATCATTTCCAAGAGCGGCCCGCTGGCCAACGCCGCCGACCGCGACCACTGCCTGCAGTACATGGTGGCGGTGCCGCTGATTTTCGGTCATCTGGTGGCCGAGCATTACGAAGACACCTTCCATGCCAACCACCCAAGCATCGACCGCCTGCGCGAGAAGATGGAGGTGGTGGAAGACCCGCGCTTCAGCCGTGAGTACCTGGAGCCGGACAAGCGCTCGATCGCCAACGCGCTGCAGGTGTTCTTCAAGGATGGCAGCAGTACCGAGCAGGTGGTGGTGGAATACCCGATCGGGCATCGCCGGCGGCGAGGGGAGGGCATACCGTTGCTGGAGGCCAAGTTCAGGGACAACCTGGCCACGCGCTTTGCGCGGCAGCGGTGTGGGGAGATTCTTGAGGTGTGCAAGGACCAGCAGAAGCTGGAACAGATGGCGGTGCACAGGTTTGTCGACCTGCTCGTGATCTGAGGTTGCCTGTGCTGGCCTCTTCGCGGCTAAAGCCGCTCCCACAAGGTCCTGCGCAGCCGTCGACAACTGTGGGGTCCCTGTGGGAGCGGCTTTAGCCGCGAAGAGGCCGGTACAGGTTGAAACAAGAAAGCCCCGGCATTTCTGCCGGGGCTTTCCTTTACATCTTACAACTCAGCTTACGCCTGAACTACCGGGATCTTGGCGTTGGCTGCCGCTTCGCGGAACTCGGCGATCTGGTCGAAGCTCAGGTAGCGGTAAACGTCGGCAGCCATGCTGTCGATGTCCTTCGCGTACTGCATGTACTCTTCGACGGTCGGCAGCTTGCCGATGATCGAAGCGACAGCAGCCAGCTCGGCCGATGCCAGGTACACGTTGGTGGCGTCGCCCAGACGGTTCGGGAAGTTACGGGTCGAGGTGGAGACCACGGTCGAACCGGTCTGCACACGTGCCTGGTTACCCATGCACAGCGAGCAGCCTGGCATTTCCATGCGCGCGCCAGCCTTGCCGTAGATGCCGTAGTAGCCTTCTTCGGTCAGCTGGTGAGCGTCCATCTTGGTTGGCGGAGCCAGCCACAGACGGGTCGGGATACCGCCCTTGACCTTGTCCAGCAGCTTGCCGGCAGCGCGGAAGTGGCCGATGTTGGTCATGCACGAACCGATGAACACTTCGTCGATCTTCTCGCCCTGTACCGAAGACAGCAGGCGGGCATCGTCCGGGTCGTTCGGCGCGCAGAGCACAGGCTCTTTCACGTCGGCCAGGTCGATTTCGATGATTTCGGCGTATTCTGCATCGGCGTCGGCCGACAGCAGCTCAGGCTTGGCCAGCCAGGCTTCCATGGCCTGGGCGCGGCGCTCCAGGGTGCGGGCATCGCCGTAGCCTTCGCCGATCATCCAGCGCAGCAGGGTGATGTTGGACTGCAGGTACTCGGCGATGGCCTTTTCTGGCAGCTTGATGGTGCAACCGGCAGCGGAACGCTCGGCCGAGGCGTCGGACAGCTCGAAGGCTTGCTCGACGGTCAGATCGTTCAGGCCTTCGATCTCGAGGATGCGGCCGGAGAAGGCGTTTTTCTTGCCTTTCTTCTCGACGGTCAGCAGGCCCTTCTGGATGGCGTAGTAAGGGATGGCATGAACCAGGTCACGCAGGGTGATGCCTGGCTGCAGTTTGCCCTTGAAGCGCACCAGGATCGACTCTGGCATGTCCAGCGGCATGACGCCGGTGGCGGCGGCGAAGGCCACCAGGCCGGAACCTGCCGGGAACGAGATGCCGATCGGGAAGCGGGTGTGCGAGTCGCCACCGGTACCCACGGTGTCAGGCATCAGCATGCGGTTCAGCCAGCTGTGGATGATGCCGTCGCCCGGGCGCAGCGACACGCCGCCACGGGTGCGGATGAAGTCTGGCAGGGTGTGGTGGGTGGTGACGTCGATCGGCTTCGGATAGGCCGCGGTGTGGCAGAACGACTGCATCACCAGGTCAGCGGAGAAGCCCAGGCACGCCAGGTCTTTCAGCTCGTCGCGGGTCATCGGGCCAGTGGTGTCCTGGGAACCGACGGTGGTCATCTTCGGCTCGCAGTAGGCACCTGGGCGCACGCCCTGGCCTTCTGGCAGGCCGCAGGCACGGCCGACCATTTTCTGTGCCAGGGTGAAGCCCTTGCCCGAATCGGCAGGCTGCTCCGGCTTCTTGAACAGGTCGGAAGCACCCAGGCCCAGTTCGGCACGGGCTTTTTCGGTCAGGCCACGGCCGACGATCAGCGGGATACGGCCGCCAGCGCGGACTTCATCCAGCAGCACTTCGGTTTTCAGCTCGAATTTGGTGACCAGTTCGTCGCTGCCGTGACGGCGCACTTCGCCCTTGAACGGGTAAACGTCGATCACGTCGCCCATGCCCAGGTTGGTGCAGTCGAATTCGATCGGCAGGGCGCCGGCGTCTTCCATGGTGTTGTAGAAGATCGGGGCGATCTTGGTGCCGAAGCAGAAGCCACCGGCGCGCTTGTTCGGCACGTACGGGATGTCGTCGCCGAAGAACCACAGCACCGAGTTGGTGGCGGATTTACGCGAGGAACCGGTACCGACCACGTCACCGACGTAGGCAACCGGGTAACCCTTGGCCTTGACGGCTTCGATCTGGGCCAGCGGGCCGACCGAACCAGGCTGCTGCGGCTCGATGCCGTCACGGGCCATTTTCAGCATGGCCAGGGCGTGCAGCGGGATGTCAGGGCGCGACCAGGCGTCCGGAGCAGGGGACAGGTCGTCGGTGTTGGTTTCGCCAGGCACCTTGAACACGGTCAGGGTGTACTTGTCGGCGATGGCCGGACGCGAGGTGAACCACTCGCCGGCAGCCCAGGATTCCAGCACGGCCTTGGCGTGAACGTTGCCGGCCTTGGCTTTTTCGGCCACATCGTGGAAGGCATCGAACATCAGCAGGGTGTGCTTGAGCTGTTCGGCCGCGACGGCGCCCAGTTCGGCGTCATCCAGCAGTGCGACCAGCGTTTCGATGTTGTAGCCGCCCTGCATGGTGCCCAGCAGTTCGGTGGCGTGCTTGCGGTCGATCAGAGGCGACTTGGCTTCGCCCTTGGCGACGGCGGAGAGGAAAGCGGCCTTGACGTAGGCAGCTTCGTCGACCCCTGGCGGTACGCGGTTGGTGATCAGGTCTACGAGGAAGGCTTCTTCGCCGGCCGGCGGGTTTTTCAGCAGCTCGACCAGGCCTGCAGTTTGTTCGGCGTTCAGCGGCTGGGGCACGATACCCAGGGCGGCACGCTCTTCGATGTGTTTGCGGTAGGCTTCAAGCACAGTTATTTCCCTCATCAGTGGTCCCTAAAGGGGGTCCGGGACGCTCATCCAGCATTCAATGCACCCATGCGCTGCCACGGCTTTGTGGGCCGCCCAGCCAGAGTCGCAAAGAATCCTTACAGAAGCTGCTTTCAAAGTTTTACGCCTGCAGAACGGGGAGCTGATGAGGGCTGGCACGGGCATGCGAGGGATGCATGGCCCGGGCCAACGCCGTTCTACCGGATGAACTGTGCTCGTGACGCTTTGAAAACAGCTTCCAACGGACATTGTTGCCTTTGAAAAGGCGGGATGATTCTACGGCAAAAAAAGCTCGAACGTAAGGCGGCGAAGATGACTTTAACGAGTGACCCTGGTTAGACAAAGGGCTAACATGAGCCCGTGTTCCACCGCCAAGCTGTTGTTTTTCATGTCCAACAAGTCCATCAAGACCCCTTGCGTCGGCCTGTGCTCCACGGTTTACGGAGACACGGTTTGCCGTGGCTGCAAGCGGTTCCACCACGAAGTGATCAACTGGAACGGCTACGACGATGCGCAGAAGCGCGCCGTGTGGCTGCGCCTGGAGCAACTGCTGGTGCAGGTGATGATGGCCAAGCTGGAGGTGTTCGACAAAGGCCTGCTGCGCCAGCAACTGGAGCAGCGTTCCATCCGCTTTGTCGAGCAGCAGTCGGAATATTGCTGGGCGTACCAGCTGATTGCCCGCGGGGCGCGGATGATCCGTGACCTGGAGGCCTATGGCATGGTGCTGCTGCCGGAATTCCGCGACTGGGAGCTGCCGCAGTTGCGCGACGCCATCGACCGCGAGTTCTTCCTGCTGTCCGAGGCGCATTACCAGCGCTACATCGCCCCGGCGTTCCTGCAACAGGCTTTGGAGTAGGCTGTTTCCCGCTGATTTCGGGCGGCATCGCTCGCGTAGTGTCCGGCGTTTTCCATGTACAGGAAGCGCCCATGAGCGACTATGTCTACCACCCGGAATTTTCCTTCTTGGCTCGCTGCTGGTGGCAGCTGGGCGATGAGCTCCTGCACCCCGATCAGTGGGATGCTTCGACCGCCAGGCTTGCGCCCATGTGGCTGCATTATGGCGGGGCCGGGTTTCACAATGACCACTGGTACCGGTATCTGCGGGCCGAGCCCGAAGGCACCGGGCCATTGCAACTGGAGCCATGGAGCTACACCTTGCCCAGTCATGTGTATGGCGAGCTGTTCTGGTTCGGAGCCTATGTCAGCGGTACGGACCGGACCGGGGCGACGCTGCGGTATGAAATGCGGCCTTATGACCGGAACTGGAAACCGCTGCAGCGGATTGTCTACAGTAAGCCGGGGGCGCTGTCAGGCTTTGCAGGCTACGTAGGCGTGAAGGACCAGACCGAGGCGGCCGCCGGGCGTCAGCATCTGGCCGACCCGCAGCACCTGTGGAACCTTTCGGGTATCAACCACAACGATATCAAGCGCGGGGCGCGGTTATGCAATGTCGTTCTGGTCGACGCCGCCGGGCAACGGGCCAGGCGCCTCGCCAACCGGGAGGCGTGGCTGATAAACACGCTGACTGGCGAGCCAGGACTGATGGCCCTAGAAGTGATGGACTACGCACATGAAGCGCGTGATGTCGCCTGGGGCACGGGCCTGCAGCGGGCGGGCAGCAGTCATGTGTTCAAGGCAGAGCACAGTTTCATCGCCAGTTTGTGCTGGCGGCCCGACGAGGCGCCAGCCGGCCCTGCCGGCTCCGCGGACGGCGTGCAGGGCTTGGTGGCAGCTCGCTTTGACGAAGGCTGGGAGTGGAATCCACGGGCAAGGCTGAGTGTGGAGCAGACCGATTCGTTGGGCACGCGCTGGCGCGACGATGAAACCCGACCGGCATGCGAGCGTTTCTGGTTTGCCGCCTACCTCGATAACGGGGTGTATGCGTATGAGATCTGGCCGCTTGACGAGCGCGGTCGGCGCCTGAAGTTCACCCTGCGCAAACAGAAGGGCTGGACCATGAGCCTGGCGCAGCGCTGGCAATCGGTTCGTGCGGAGGCGGATTTTCTCTGGCATCTGGACGGGTTGGACCCGGCTGCCTTGCAGGTGGGGGCAACAGTGGCCAACGTGAAACTCAGGCACAGCAGTGGCCGAGTCGTGAAGCTGGCTGATCGCAGCGAACGCAGGCTGGGTACGGAGGCGCTGGGTGAGGAAGGATCCCTGACTGTGCAGGTGGTTGAAACCTCGGCCAGGTTCTAGGGGGGCGCAAGGGCGCTGCTACAGCGCCCTTGCCGGGGTTCAGTCGCCGCTGTACTCGCAGCCGCTGGTGCAGGTCTCGTGGATGCGGACCTTTGACAGTTCCGGCAGCAGCGGCTTGACCTGGTCCCAGATCCACTTGGCGATCACTTCGCTGGTGGGGTTTTCCAGGCCCGGGATGTCGTTCAGGTAGTTATGGTCCAGTTGCTCGTAGATCGGCTTGAAGATCGCCTTGATTTCGGCGAAATCGCGGATCCAGCCGGTGTGCGGGTCGAGCGGGCCGGTCAGGTGCAGGCCGACCTTGAACGAGTGGCCATGCAGGCGACCGCATTTGTGCCCGGCAGGGACGTGCGGCAGGCGGTGGGCCGATTCGAATGTGAATTCCTTGAAGATTTCCACGCTGTCATAACTCTATGTGAATCAAGAATGCGCGCAGTCTACCAGCATGGCCGCTACAAGGCTTGCAGGCGTTCATGCAACCGCCCGGTGGCAATCAGCTCCAGCAGCTCGTCGCCCAGCCGCTGGCTCTCGGCAATGGCCTTGTACCAGTAGCGCTTGCGGCCAGGCGCATCGCCCATGAAACGCTTGAAGTCGTTGCGGTCGGGCAGCTTGCCGTAGGGCAACGCCGCCAGGTACTGCGGCGAGGGTGTCATCAGCAGCACGTTCTGCAGGCGGGTGGCATCGCCCTTGCGCCAGGGCAGGGCCTTGTCGAACCAGCCGGGTACGACCTTGTCGGTGAAGTGCGGGTACAGCACCAGGTCGTCGCCGCGGTAGGGCAGGTCGAGGTGGTAGTCCAGCAGGCCGCCGTCGCGGTAGGTGCCTGCACCTGCGCCTGGGATGTCTTTCACACCTTCCATGACCATGGGGATGGACCCTGAGGCGAGCAAGGCATGGCGCAGGTTGGCCAGGTCCAGCGGCAGGCAGCGCGAGGGGAAGTCGGTCAGTGCGTCGAGCGGCGGCGTGGCGCGGCCGTCGTGCAGGATGATGCGCTCGAAGTGCCGGGCCAGGCGCGAGCGGCCGAGCAGGTTGCTGGCGATCACCGAACCCAGGCCGAGGCCCAGGCGGCCGCGATGGTCGTGGGCGAGCTGGCCATGGCTCTTCACTACCAGGATGTTCAGGCGATAGTGCGGGTTGGCCAGCAGTTGGCCGTCGCGGCCTTGCAGCAGGTTGTCGAGCATGTGTTGGCAGCTGCGGCTGATTTCGGCCGGGGTGACGCCCTTGGCGAAATCCTGCTCGGTGTACAGTTCGCCCAGGCGACGGATGCCTGCGACCGGGTCGTCGAGGCAGGCACTGGCGAAGCGCCAGGCGCCGATCGAGGCGCCGATCAGCGCACGTTGGCGTGGTGCCGACGGCAGCCACTCACCGAACAGCGCCAGGTCCAGGCCCTGGATGCCCAGCGGCTTCGGCCCGCCAGCCGCACCCGGCAGCACACCGACATCGGCCGCCTGCAGGCCGCGCTCGCGGACCTGCCGCAGGGCACGTTGGCCGGCCTTGAAGGTGAGGGCGGGGTACTTGATGTGAATGGCGCTCATGGCGGGTCTCTTTGGCAGCAGGCGAGTCATTGTAAAGGGTTCAAGGCATGCACAGGGCCTGCAGGAGATTGCCCAACCCATCGGGTTGCGCTGTCGCATAGGGAACAAGGTTCTAGAGCATGTCACATTCCCTGTGGGAGCGGGCGCGCCCGCGAATGGCCCAGCGCGGTGTATGGCACCGGCTCCGCCGGTGTTCGCGGGCATGCCCGCTCCCACAGACCGCGCGGGATTCGGTGATGGCGTGAAAGCAGCCTGACCTGCGCTATCATGGCGCCAGTTGTTTTCAGGTTGAATTAAGGACCGGTGGTTAATCTTAACCCCGTAGACAACTTGCACAGTTCTCAGGAGAGAAGAACGATGAAACACATGACTGCCCTGTTCACCGTAGCCGCCGCCCTTGCCCTGGGCGCCCATTCCGCCATCGCCAAGGATGTGCAGCCCGACGAAGTGGTCAAACTGGTCAATGCCAAGACCGTCAAGTCGCTGGACGAACTCAAGGCCGCCGCCGTGGCCAAGCACCCGGGTGCCACCGTCACCGACTCGGAGCTTGAAGACGAGTACGGCCGCTACATCTACAAGGTCGAGTTGCGCGACACGCAGAACGTCGAATGGGACGTGGCGCTGGACGCCAAGACCGGTGAAGTGCTGAAGGACGAGCGGGACAACTGATGACCCACCTACTGCGGCCGGCGCGCTACCTCGCGCTGGCCCTGCTGGCCGTGTGTTCCCTGGCCGTTGCCCGCGACCTGGACCAGGACGAAGCCCTGGAACTGCGCCAGAAGGGCATCATCCTGCCGCTCGAGCATCTGCTGGAAACCGCCCTGGGGCGTCACCCCGGGGCGCGCCTGCTGGAGGCCGAGCTGGAAGAAGACGACAATCGCTACGAATACGAAGTCGAGTTGCTGACGGCTGAAGGCGTGGTGCGCGAGATCAAGCTCGACGCCAGCAGCGGTGCCCTGCTCAAAGACGAGGAAGACGACTGAATGCGCCTGTTGCTTGTCGAGGACAATGTACCGCTGGCCGATGAACTGACCGCCGGCCTGCAGCGCCAGGGCTACGCCGTGGACTGGCTGGCCGATGGCCGCGACGCGGTGTACCAGGGCCAGAGCGAACCCTACGATTTGATCATCCTGGACCTTGGCCTGCCGGGCTTGCCGGGCCTGGAGGTACTGGCCCAGTGGCGTGCCGCCGGCCTGGCCACGCCGGTGTTGATCCTTACTGCCCGTGGCTCGTGGGCCGAGCGTATCGAAGGGCTGAAGGCCGGGGCCGATGACTACCTGAGCAAACCCTTCCACCCCGAAGAACTGCAGCTGCGCATCCAGGCGTTGTTGCGCCGTGCCCGTGGCCTGGCCAACCAGCCGACGCTGGAAGCGGCCGGCCTGCACCTGGACGAAAGCCGGCAGTGCGTGAACCGTGACGGCGTGGATATCCAGCTGACCGCCGCCGAGTTCCGCCTGCTGCGCTACTTCATGCTGCATCCGCAGCAGATCCTGTCCAAGAGCCACCTGGCCGAGCACCTCTACGACGGTGAAACCGAGCGCGATTCCAACGTGCTGGAAGTGCACGTCAACCACTTGCGGCGCAAGCTGGGCCGCAGCGTCATCGAGACCCGCCGTGGGCAGGGCTACATCTACGCCGGGAGCGCCGCGTGAAGTCGATCCAGGCGCGCCTGAGCCTGGGCCTGGTGGCGGTGCTGGTGGTGGTCGGCCTGGTGCTGGCGCAGCTGACGTTGTGGCTGTTCGAAGTCGGCCTGCAGCGCTACCTGGAGAACGGCCTGCGCAAGGAAAGCGAAAACCTGCTGGTGGCCCTGGTGCGCGGGCCTTCGGGCCTGCAGCTGGATGAGCGGCGTATCTCGGCCGCCTACCAGCGGCCGTTTTCCGGCTATTACTTCCGCATCGATTTCGATAAAGGCACCTGGCGCTCCCGTTCGCTGTGGGATCTGGACATGCCCAAGCCCGCCGCGCCGGGCCTTTCCGACAGCCACGAACTCGGCCCGGAAGGCCAGCAACTGCTTGCCCTGCGTGCCGACTACCGGCGCCTGGGCCAGGACATTTCGATCAGCGTGGCACAGGATTATTCGCCGGTACGCGAAGGTTTTCGGCGCCTGCAGCAGATCGGCCTGGGCATGGGCCTGGTGGCGCTGATCCTGGTGCTGGTGTTGCAGCGCATCACCGTCACCCGCTCGCTGCGGCCACTGGAGCGGGCACGCCAGCAGATCGCCCAGTTGCAGCAGGGCCAGCGCTCGCAGCTGGATGCCGAAGTGCCCAGCGAACTGGCGCCGCTGGTGGGGCAGATCAACCACCTGCTGAGCCATACCGAAGACAGCCTGCGCCGCTCGCGCAATGCCCTGGGCAACCTGGGCCATGCGCTGAAGACGCCACTGGCGGTGCTGCTGAGCCTGGCCTCCAGCGAGCGCCTGAAGGACCTGCCGGATGTTCGCGCGCAGATGCGTGAGCAACTGGAGCAGATTCAGCAGCGCCTGGCGCGTGAGCTGAATCGTGCGCGCCTGGCGGGGGATGCGCTGCCTGGCGCGCAGTTCGACTGCGACGTCGAACTGCCGGGGTTGCTGGGGACGCTGGGCATGATCCATGGCGAGGGCCTGCTGCTGGCCAGGGATGTGCCGCCCGGGCTGCTGCTGCCTTGGGACCGCGAGGACTTCCTGGAGCTGCTCGGCAACCTGCTGGACAACGCCTGCAAGTGGGCCGACAGCGAGGTGCGGCTGGGTATCGCACCGAATGCCGAGGGCTACCAGGTGTGGGTCGATGATGATGGCCCCGGTATCCCCGAGGGCCAGCGGCAGCAGGTACTGGAGCGCGGTTCGCGGCTGGACGAGCAGGTAGACGGGCACGGGCTGGGGTTGGGCATCGTGCGCGATATCGTCGAGGCCTGGGGCGGGCGCCTGGCGCTGCTGGATAGCCCGTTGGGCGGCTTGCGGGTAAGCATCGACTTGCCGCGCAAGGCTCGGTAATGCCGGGTCCCTGTGGGAGCGGGTTTACCCGCGAACACCGGCGAAGCCGGTGCCATGCACCGTGTCGCATTCTTCGCGGGTGAACCCGCTCCCACAAGTTGCGCGGCGCGCTTGAGGAATTTGCTGGCCATATCACCACTGCAAAAAAATTGCAGTACAGCCGCATTTTTTTGAATTAGCCCAATCTCACCCCACCCGGCAAAATTCCCCCACGAAACCTTGCGGTTTCCATCTCTCCACGGACGGAGCCCCTTGTGCTATTGCAACCGCAATACGAGGCCCAGGCCACCTCGGCTGGGCTTTCTTTCTAACCAGAAAAACTACAGATTCCGATTACCTACATGTCTGCCTCGCGTTCCGAAAGTCGTCTGCAGCGGCTGTTGCCAGCGCCCCTGAATATTCCCCCCAAAGAATGGTTGCGTGCCGGTATCGGCGCGTTGCTCGGCCTGTTCCTCGCCGGCTGGCTGACCAGCATGGCCTATGGCCCCAGCATCGCCTTGCACCTGCTCGGCCCGCTGGCGGCTTCGGCCGTGCTGGTGTTCGCCGTGCACTCGGGCCCGTTGGCCCAGCCCTGGCCGGTGCTGGGCAGCTACGCCCTGGCCGGCGCGGTCGGCCTGGCCATGCGCCAGGGCTTCGGCCCGGAGCTGTGGGTGGCCGCTGCCGCCCTGGGTATCTCGATCCTGGTGATGTGCCTGCTGCGCTGCCTGCACCCGCCAGGTGGCGGGGTGGCGGTGAGCGCGGTGCTGGCCGACCCGGGGCTGACCGCCATGGGCGACCACCTGCTGGAGCCGGTGCTGCTCAACGCGTTGATCCTGGTAGCGGTGGCGATCCTCTACAACCGCCTCACCGGCGTGCGCTACCCGAAAGGCGCGGTGCCGCGCAAGGACCTGCACCACACCCATGACCCGCTGCCCAGCGAGCGGGTCGGCATCCGTGGAGAAGACCTGGACCAGGCCTTGGAAGAACTGGGCGAGTTCGTCGACGTCACCCGTGACGAACTGGAACGCATCATCCTGGCCACCGAGCAACACGCCCTGCAGCGCAGCCTCGGCGGTATCACCGCGGCCTCGGTGATGTCCCGCGACGTGCAGTTCGCCACCCCCGACACCACTCTGGAGCAGGCCTGGAAAATGCTGGCCAGCCACCATCTGAAAACCCTGCCGGTGCTGCAGCAGGGCAAGCTGGTGGGGATAGTCAGCCTCAGCGACCTGGTCGGCCCGGCCATGCAGCGTGGTCGCTTCAGTTGGCGCGGGTTGTTCGGCCGCAAGGCGGTGCGCATGGAGCAGGTGATGAGCCGCCGGGTAATCAGCGTCAGCAGCCAGCACCCGCTGGAGCGCTTGCTGCCATTGTTGTGCGAACAGGGCCTGCATTGCCTGCCGGTGCTCGATGCCGACCAGTTGGTGGGGGTGATCACCCAGACCGACCTGATCGCCGGCCTCAAGCGCCAGCTGCTCAGCAAGGCCCAGGCTTCAGATAACCGGGTCCCAGCGTTGTGACCAGTCGCTGGCGCCGGCGGCCACCAGCCGGCGCAGGATGGCGAAGGCCTGTTGCAGGGCTTCGCTGTCGCGCTTGCGCGGGTACACCAGGAAGGTCGGGTAGGTGAATTCCGGCGCCTGCGGTACCCGCTCGAACACCCCGCTGTCCAGGTAGGCCTGTACCACCCGCGTGCGGAAGTAGCCACTGCCGCCCTGGTCGAGTATGAACTGCAAGGCCAGCGGGCCCAGGTTGAAGCTCAGCGCCGGGCGCGCGCAGTCGGGCAGGGCGGCATCGTGCTGGCGACGGAAGGCTTCGCCCCAGTCGATATAGATGTACGGGTCTGGCTGGGCGACCCGGCGCACACGGATCAGCTTTTCCTCCATCAACTGCTCCACCTGCAGGCCCGGGCCGTAGGTCGGCTGGTAGACCAACGCGGCATCCAGCAGGCCCATCTCGACCTTGCGCAGCAGCGATTCGCCGTCGCTCACCTCGCTGCGGATGGCATGGCTGGGCAGCTCGCGGTGCAGGGCACTGACCCAGTCGAGCAGCATCGGGTTGCCCAGGCTCACCTCAGCGCCCACGTGCAGCACTTGCTGGCAGCCTTCGGGCAGCGGCAGGTCGCGGCGCGCCGCTTCCCAGGTTTGCACCATCTGGTTGGCATAACTGACGAATGCCTCGCCGTCGCTGGTCAGGCTGGCGCCGTTGCGGCTGCGCACGAACAGCTGGCAGCCCAGTTGCTGCTCCAGGCGCTGCACCCGCGCGGTGATCGCCGTCTGTGACACGAACAGGCGTTCGGCGGCGGCGACCAGGCTGCCGCAACGCACGATTTCCAGAAAGGTACGGGCCTGATCGATGTCCATGGGCTGCTCGGTGGTTGAAGGGGTGGCCTATTCTAGAGGCTTTGCACCGTTATGGGGCGTTTTTGCGTTGTCTGCAAATTTGCAGGTCGGTTGTGACTTTAGTCCCCTGGCGGCGCGGGTGTAGCGGTCCATACTCAAGTTTCGCCCTTCAATAACAACAAGTACCGGGTTTCTTTCGATATGAGCTACCAGCACAGCTACGCCCATTCCATTTCCGACCCTGCCGCTTTCTGGGCGGAACAGGCCGCGCACCTGGCCTGGCACCGCAAGCCTGCCCTCACGCTGCAAGACAATGCCGACGGTACCCACCGCTGGTTTGCCGATGGCCGCCTGAACAGCTGCTACCTGGCCCTCGATCACCAGATCGAGCAGGGCCGTGGCGAGCAGCTGGCGCTGATCTACGACTCGCCGGTGACCGGCGTGCAGCAGGCCTACACCTACCACCAACTGCGCGACGAGGTGGCGCGCCTGGCCGGGTTGTTGCGCCAGCTGGGGGTGAACAAGGGCGATGGCGTGATCATCTACATGCCCATGGTGCCGCAGGCGGCCATGGCCATGCTGGCCTGCGCGCGGATTGGCGCAGTGCACTCGGTGGTGTTCGGTGGCTTTGCCGCCAACGAGCTGGCCTTGCGCATCGACGATGCCCGGCCGACGCTGCTGCTGACGGCCTCCTGCGGGCTGGAGTTCGACCGGGTAATCGAATACAAGCCGCTGGTCGATCGCGCCCTGCAACTGGCCCGCCACCAGCCGCGCAACGTGCTGGTGCTGCAGCGCCCGCAGGCGCGTGCCCAGCTGCAGCCAGGCCGCGACCTGGACTGGCAGGCGGCATTGACCAAAGCCGAGCCGGTGGCACCGGTGGAGCTGGATGCCGGCGACCCGCTTTACATCATGTATACCTCTGGCACCACCGGCAAACCCAAGGGCATCGTGCGGGAAAACGGCGGCAATGCCGTGGCGCTGTGCTACGCCATGCGCCATATCTACGGCATGCAGGCCGGCGATGTGTGGTGGGGCATATCCGACGTGGGCTGGGTGGTCGGCCATTCGCTGATCGTCTATGGGCCGCTGATGAGCGGCTGCACCACGGTGTTCTACGAAGGCAAGCCGATCCGTACCCCGGACGCCTCGGCGTACTGGCGGGTGGTGGAGCAATACAAGGTCAATGCATTGTTCTGCGCGCCCACAGCCATGCGCGCCATCCGCAAGGAAGACCCCGAGGGGGAGCTGATCCGCAAGCACGACCTGAGCTCGCTGCGCCAGTTGTTCCTGGCTGGCGAGAAACTGGATTCCAGCACCCACGAATGGCTGGAACGGGTCAGTGGCAAGCCGGTACACGACCATTGGTGGCAGACCGAGACCGGCTGGCCGGTCACCGCGCCCTGCGTAGGGCTGGAAGGCAGCGCGGCGAAGCCGGGGTCGAGCAACCGGGCGGTGCCGGGCTATCACGTGCGTGTGCTGGATGACGAGGGCCACCTGCTGGGGCCCAACCACCAGGGCTCGATCGTCATCGCCCTGCCATTGCCGCCCGGGTGCAGCCAGACGTTGTGGGGCGACCATGAGCGTTACCTGCAGGCCTACCTGCGGACCTACCCGGGGTATTACCACACCGGCGATGGTGGCTACCTGGACGATGACGGTTTCGTCTACATCATGGGGCGTACCGATGACGTGATCAACGTGTCCGGGCACCGGCTGTCCACCGGCGAGATGGAGGACCTGGTGGCACGCCACCCGGCGGTGGCCGAGTGCGCGGTGATTGGCGTGCATGACGAGATCAAGGGGCAGGTGCCGTTGGCCCTGGTGGTGCTCAAGGACGGCGAGGGCATTGCCGAGGCGCAGTTGCTGGTGGACCTGGTGGGCAGCGTGCGCGAGGAGATTGGCGCGTTGGCGTGTTTCAACCGGGTGCGGTTGGTGAAGCGGCTGCCCAAGACCCGCTCCGGGAAGATTCTGCGGGCGGTGCTGCGCAAGATTGCCGACGGGCAGGACTATGTGCCGCCTTCGACCCTGGATGACCCGGCAGTGCTGGGGGAGATCGAGGCGGTGCTGGCGGATTTGCCCAGGGCGGGTTGATGTTTTGACTTTGCTGGTCTCTTCGCGGGCATGCCCGCTCCAACAGGTATTGCACAGTTCTCAAGGCCTGTGACATCCCTGTGGGAGCTGGTTTACCCGCGAAGAGGCCGGCCCAGGCAATGCAGTTCTAGGGCCCTACCTGATGCAGCTGCCCCAACCGGCTGCGCGTACGCATCAGGTCGGCAAGCGGCCCGCCCAGGCTTTCTTCCAGCGGCCGTTTGCCGATCACCAGCACCTGCCGGTCCTGGTCATACAGCACATCCACCAGGTTGACGAAACGTTGCTGCGCCGCCAGCGAACATTCAGACAGATCATCCAGCCCATCGATGATCCACTCATCGTACTGCCCAGCCAGCACCAGGTAGTCGATCACTGCCGTGGCCTTTTCGCACAGGTCGTCAAAGCCAAGCACCACCCGCCGGCCATCGACGGCCAGCGCGCGCAGCGGGCGCTTGTTCACTTCCAGCATCACCGGCTGCGGCTCGGGCACCTTCAGCGCCTGGCGCTGCGCTGCATTGCCCGGCCACACATAGTGGCCCCGGGTAAAGCGCTGATGCTCGCGGTTGGCCGGCAGGCTGCGGAAATCGGTATCGCCACCCACTTCCAGCACTTCCATCGCGCTGTTGATCAGGCGGATCACCGGCAGGAAACGTTCGTGGTACAGCGGGTTGGGCAGCAGCCCTTCGGGTGCATAGTTGGACGTCACCAGCAGGAACACGCCGCGGCTGAACAACGCATTGAACAGCCGGGTGAGCAGCATGGCATCGCCAATGTCGTGCACATGGAATTCGTCGAAGCACAGCACCTGGCAATCGCCCACCAGCTCGTCGAGGGTCGCGCCCAATGCGTCGTCCAGCGCCCGGTTGCGGTGCATGCCCTGGTGCAGGCGGGCGAAGAAGTCATGGAAGTGCAGGCGCAGCTTGGCCTGCACCGGCACCGCCTGGAAAAACCCATCGAGCAGCCAGCTCTTGCCCCGGCCTACCGAACCGTACAGGTACAGGCTGCGCGGCTGGCCTTGTTCGAGCTGCGCCAGTTGTTCGGCCATGCAGTGGATCACCCGGCGTTGGCCGTCGCTGAGCTGGTAACCGCGGCTGTGCGCCTTGTCCTCGAACCAGCCGAGCAGTTCGCTCTGGTTGGCGGCGGCGCCGCGCAGGCGTTGGCCAAGCTGGCGTAGCGGGGTAGGGATCCAGGCAGGCAAAAGCAAAGCTCCTTGGGCGATGGCGGGGCAGCGTGCAGCTTGCCCGAGGGCGGCCATTTTGACCAATACAGAAAGTGCGCGGCAATCATCGCCTGATGAGATAGGTTTGCCATGGCAGGCGTACAGTAGATGCTGGAGCCGATGCGAGGAGGGGCGAGCATGCACGCCGACCATGATCTGCAGCGTTTCGTCGAGGCGCAGAACCCTGTGTATGACCAGGTGATGCAGGAGCTGCAGGCCGGGCGCAAGCGCAGCCACTGGATGTGGTACGTGTTCCCGCAGCTCGATGGCCTGGGCCACAGCGCCATGGCCGAACGCTATGCGCTGGCCGGTATCGACGAGGCCCGTGCCTACCTGGCTCATCCGCTGCTTGGCCCACGCCTGGAGGCCTGCGTGACTGCGCTGTTGCAGCACAGCGACAAGAGCGCCCGTGAAATGCTCGGCAGCCCCGACCACCTCAAGCTGCGCTCGTGCCTGACCCTGTTCGCCCGGGCGGCGCCCGACAACCCGCTGTTCCAGCTGGCGCTGGTGCAATTTTACGGCGGTGATCAGGACGCCCTGACCCTGGCCATGTTGCCGGGTTAGCTCAGGCCTTGTGCTCCAGTTGGCGCTCGATCATGTACTTCACTGCCAGCCGACGTTCTTTCAGGCGGCGCAGGTCTTCATCCTCGAAGTTGCCCGCCGAGATCGACTCGGCGGCCAGCACCTGGTTGTCGATGTCCATGTACTCGTCCAGCAGCCGGTCCAGTGCCTTGTCCTGCTGACGGCGTTGCTGGACGATTTCGCGCGGGTAGTGCAAGTCCTGGTAAAGATCGTGGGAGACAGGCATGGGGTCCTCCTTGGTCAATGCAGATGGTTCATCTGATTGGAAGGGAGGAATGCGATTGTGTTGAAGCCAAGCGGGCGGAAAGCGACGGATGGTCGCCTCGCCAACCGCGAAAATGACTAACTCGCTGTTTTTTGGTAATTTTTTTTCATCAGGGGGTTCACAGACCGAAAGTTTGTTGTTAAAGTGCCGCGCATTCCAAGACAACAACCCAGTTGTCACTCAGTTGGAATTGTCAGAGCAGCAGATGCTGCATCCGATACAGGGGCGTCGCCAAGCGGTAAGGCAGCAGGTTTTGATCCTGCCATGCGTTGGTTCGAATCCAGCCGCCCCTGCCATTTTCCTGCTTCAAACGTATCTCGGTCCGGTGCTTGGAAAGACAAGCGCCGGGCTTTGTCGTTTCCGCAGGTTTTGTCGCGGGCTGTTCGGTCACCTGGCAGTTCCAAGCATCTCGTTCAGCAAGCGGGCCAGTTCATCGGCCTGTACCGGCTTCTGGATCACCAGGCTGCCCGGCAACTCCAGCCCCTGCAATTCTGCATAACCGGTAAGCAGTACCACCGGCAGGTGCGGGTACCGCTCGCGTGCCGCCAGTGCCAGTTGCGCACCGTTGAACTCGGGCATGGCGAAATCGCTCAGTAGCAGGTCGATCTGCTCATCCAGCAAGGCCAAGGCCTGTTCGCCACTGTGCGCCTGGCGCACCTGGTAGCCGTACTGGCGCAACACATCGCCGAGCATGTCGCGTACCAGATGGTCGTCATCCACCAGCAGCACGGTGCGATTACGGCCGCTTTCGCTTATCGAGTGGCTGAACAGCGACGGCACCGGTTCGTTGACGGCTTCACCCTTGACTGCCGGCAGATACACGGCCACCTGCGTACCACGCCCAGGCGTGGTGTCGATGCGCACGCCACCCCCGGACTGTTTGGCGAAGCCGAATACCTGGGCCAGGCCCAGGCCCGAGCCCTTGCCGATATCCTTGGTGGTGAAGAACGGCTCGAATACCTTGGCCAGCACCTCTTCACTCATGCCGCAGCCGGTATCGCGGATGCTCAGCATCACGTACTCGCCAGGGTCCGGGTCTTCCGGGCGCTGCGGGCGGGCGTCGATCCGGGTGTTGCGGGTCGACAGCGTCAGTTGGCCGCCGTCGGGCATGGCATCGCGGGCATTGATCGCCAGGTTGAGAATGATCATTTCGGTCTGGGTCGGGTCGGTCAGCGCCTGCCACAGGGTTGGTTCCAGGTCCAGGCGCACCGAGACATTGCCGCCCAAGGTGCGGCGCAGCAACTCCTCCAGGCCGGCCAGGGTGCGGTTGAGGTTCAGCGCCACCGGTTCCAGGCGTTGGCGACGGGAGAAAGCCAGCAACTGCGAGGTCAGCTTGGCGCCGCGCTCGCCGGCTTCGCGGATGTGCGTGAGCCGCGCACGGGCTTTTTCAACGTCGGCTTTGGCCAGGTCGCGCTCGAGGAAGCTGGCACCGGTGAGGATTACCGTCAGCAGGTTGTTGAAGTCGTGAGCCACACCGGCGGTCAGCTGGCCGACCGCTTCCAGCCGCTGCATCTGCTGCAGCGCGGCCTCGATACGTTCGCGCTCGGCGATCTGCTCGCGCAGGCGGGCGTTGGCTTCGGCCAGGCCCAGGGCGGCTTCGCGCTCGCTGGTGATGTCGCGCGCCACCACGTACAGCAGGGTGTCTTCCGGCACCACCACCCACGACAACCAGCGTTGCTGGCCACCGGCATCCAGGATACGCCCGACAAAGCGGGCGCTGGTGCGGCCATGGGCGAGGGCGGCCAGTTCGGTGAGCAGCAGTTCCTGGTCGGGCTCGGGCAGCAGGTGCAGCAAGGACGACTGGCTCAGGCGTTCGCGGGACAAGCCCAGGCTGGCTTCCCAGGCGGGGTTCAGCGCGACTGGGGTCAGGTCCTTGTTGAGCACGGCCAGCAAGTCCTGCGACAGCTCCCAGGCACGGTCGCGTTCGCGGGTGCGGCGCTCGACCCTTTCACCCAGCATCTCGTTGAGCTGGCGCAGTGCCTGGTTGGCCTGGCGCTGGGCATGGATGTCTTGCAGCACCCCGGAAAAACGCACGCACTTTCCGTCGACGAACTGGCTCTGGCCACTGCTGAGCAGCCAGCGCGGTTCCAGGCCAGCGGGGTGGGCGATGCGGAATTCGACCCGATACAGGCCGCCACTTTCCGGGCACATGGCGTGCTCCACCGCCTCGCGCACCTGCGGCAGGTCGTCGGGGTAGATGCCGGCGTAAAACACCTCGAGGCTCATTTCGGTATCGGCGGGCAGGCCGAACAGGGTCTTGCAGCGGTCATCCCACAACAACAGGCCTTCTTGCGGGCGCATGTCCCAGGTGCCCATGCCGGCAGCGTCGATGGCAATGCGTGCCCGTGCCTCGACGTCGGCCAGGGCTTCTTCGGCGCGGCGCCGGCGCTGGCGCTCCTGCACTTCGGTCAGGGCCCGGCGTACGGCCTTGGGCAGCAGCGGCAGGTTCTTCTTGAGTACATAGTCGGTGGCGCCCAGGCGGATCATTTCCACCGCATGTTCTTCGCCATAGATGCCAGACAGGAAGATGAACGGAATGTCCGGTGCCAGGCGCTGGGCGATGGCCAGCACATCGGTGCCGGACGAGCCCGGCAGCACGCAGTCGCACAAGATCAGGTCGTAGTGGGGCTCGCTCAGGGCTTGCTCGACACCGGCATGGTCGAACACCAGCTGCGCCTGCACCTGCAACCCGCTGCGTTCCAGGCGCATCAGGGTCAGCTCGGCGTCCATCGAGTTGTCTTCGACCATCAGCAGTTTCAGCGGCGTTGGCTGCATCGTCGCGGCCACCTCAGATGCTGCCACGCCGGTTCAGGCGCAGCGAGCCGGGTGGCGGTTCGTTGAGTACCGCCCAGAACACCCCCAGGTCGGAAATGGCGGCGACGAATTCCTTGAACTCCACCGGCTTGACCACGTACGCGTTCACCCCCAGCTCGTAGGCGCGCAGCAGGTCGGGCTCCTCGCGCGAGGACGTCAGCATCACCGTCGGGATGCTGCGCAGCTCGGCGGTGGCGCGCACTTCCTTCAGCACCTCCAGGCCGTCGACCTTTGGCAGTTTCAGATCCAGCAGCAGCACGGCGGGGTTGCCATCGTCACGTTCGGCATAGGCATTGCGCCGAAGCAGGTAGTCGAGTGCCTCGGCACCGTCACGCAGCACGATGACCTCGTTGGCCAACTGGCTGCGCTCCAGCGCCAGGAGCGTCAGCTCCAGGTCCCGTGGGTTGTCTTCGACCAGCAGGATGGGTTTGAGCATGATGGTAGCGGTGCCTCAGGTAGTCGCGGGATGGCGCGGGAGGGTGAAGTGGAAGGTTGCACCCTGGCCAACCTTGCCATGGGCCCAGACCCGGCCGTCATGGCGTTCGATGATGCGACGCACGCTGGCCAGGCCGATCCCGGTGCCTTCGAAGTCTTCCATGCGGTGCAGGCGCTGGAACACGCCGAACAGTTTGTTGGCGTAGGCCATGTCGAAGCCCACGCCGTTGTCGCGAATGCAGATCTCGGTTTCGCCCGGGTGTTGCACGGCGCTGATGCCGATGCGCGCCGGGGTGCGCCCACGTGTGTATTTGATGGCGTTGGCCAGCAGGTTGTGCAAGGCCATGTTGATGAACGCCGGGTCACCGACCACCTTGGGCAACTGGGCGATGTCCCAGACAATTTCGCGGTTTTGGTAGTCGGGCGCCAGTTCGCTGCGAATGGCCTCGACCAGGGCGTTGAGGTCGACCTCGGACAGGCGCAGGGCAGAGCGGCCCATTTGCGAGAAGTTGAGCAGGTTGTCGACCAGGCTTCCGGCAAAATGCGCGGCTTCCTCGATGTGTTGCAGAAAGCGCCTGCCGCGCTCGCTTAGGCTCTGGCCCTCGATTTCGCCGAGCAGTTCGGAGTAGCCGGCAATATGGCGCAGGGGCGCGCGCAGGTCATGGGACACGCTGTAGGAAAACGCTTCGAGCTCCTTGTTCGAGCGGCGCAGCTCCCCAGCCAGCTGCGCCAGTTCCTCGGCCTTGCGCAGGACAATGCCGAGCACTGCCGTGCGCAGCTCCTGCACGCCTTCGATGACCAGCGGGTGCCAGGGTTCGCAGTAGCCGCGCAATTTTTCCTGCCAGCTTTCGAAACTGTGCCGCGGGTCGAGGTTGCCCTGCGGCCCGACCTGTTTGTTCGGCTGCCCGGCCCAGTTCACCGTGCGCACCTGCTCGGGGCGGAACCACAGCAGGTAGTGCGAGTGGATCTGCGAAATGGCCACTGCCAGCACACCGCCTGCATGGGCCGCGAGCTCGGGCAGTTCATCGATGTCGCGGCGCAGGTTGTCGCTGTGGAACACGCTCTCTTCGCCACGCTGGGAGAGCCAGTGCACCAGGGCGTTTACCTGCGCGGCCGGAGGGGTCTTGCCGATCAGGTCGCAACGTTCGGCGGATATGACCGCGGCACCTTGGGCGCCGGCGAAGGCCAGCAGTACTTCCGGCAAGTCGCGCAGGCCGTCGCCGACACTGTCATGGTCGGCCATGGACGAGATCATGCGCACGATGTGTTGGCGCAGCTCCAGCAACTGGCGAGTGTTGGCGTGGGACTCGCGCGACTCGATCTGCAGCGACAGCACACTGGCCAGCAGTTCGCAGGCGGTACGGGTGCGCAGGTCCACCGGGCGCGGCTGTTCGTGGTGACAGGACACCAGCCCCCAGAGTTGCCCGTCGACCACGATCGACAGCGACATCGATGCCAGGGTACCCATGTTGCGCATGTACTGCAGGTGCACTGGCGACACGCTGCGCAGCGCGGCAAAGCTCAGGTCCAGCGGCTTGCCGGTGCGCGGGTTGGCAGCTGGCAGCAACGGCGAGGCCTGGTAGTTGGCGTCCTCGATCACGCGGATGCGGTTGATTCGGTATAGCTCGCGCGCCTGGCGCGGTATGTCCGAAGCGGGGAAACACAGGCCCAGGTAGCTCGGGTACCCCGGGTCGGCCACCTCGGCCAGCACCTGGCCGTTGCCTTCGGCATCGAAGCGATAGGCCTTGACCCTGCCAAAGCCGGTGATGCGCTTGAGCTGCAGCACGGTTTGCTGCAGCAGTTCCTCGAGGCTGCCGGCCTGGTGCAGGCGGCCTACGAAGCTGCGCACCAGCGGGTAGTAGTCGCCTTGCCCGGCAAGGTCCGCCGGCAGACGAGGGGGTTCGAATTCGGCGATCAGCACCTGGTCGTGACGATGGACCAGCAGGTGCAGGTTGCCACGATATGGAGCGTCCTGGCGCAGGTGCACATCGCTGATGTGGAACGGAAAGACCTCGTCCTGCGGCAGGCGGGCCAGGTGCAGGCGCAGGTCGAAGGCACCGCTGACCAGTTCGGCGAAGTCGCGACCTATCAGTTCACTGGCCGGCATGCCCAGCCAGTGTTCGACATTTTCACTGGCCTGGAGTACCCGCATGTCGGTTTCGTCCAGCACCAGCAGGAAACCGTGGGGCTGGATGCTGCCAGGCAGCTGGATCGGCTCCTGGGCGCAGCGCTCGAGGGCTTGGGTGAGCGTGCTGTCTGCAATCATCTATGAAAACGCTCCTGTCGTGTCCTTCCATGCATGCCGCATGAGTCTAGGCAGGATGAAGGGGATACACCCTAACAGAATATCGGTCCGGATAACGGCCTTTGGCCATTTGAGGAGAATGTCGGCGATGCGTTCTGTGTCGTGCGGCTTTTTTTTCAGGTGGTAGCGCTTTTTGGCTAATACAAAAAAATGGCTCGATGCCAGCAGCGTGATGCCACTCCGCTGCTACGCTCAGGTCAGCAGACATCGACAAGGATAATTAGGTGACGGAGCGCTACCTGGCCGCCCTGTTGGGCCTTATGTTGAGCAGCAGTACCATGGCGGCGGACTTCCTGGTGGAGGTGCGGGTGCTGGTGCAGCGCGGCTGCATGCTGGTCAACCAGCCCCGCGATGCCGGGGCACAGGCGCTTGGGCGCATCGACCTGGGCGCTGCTGCACGGCTGGATGGCCCTGGGGCGCCGCTCACCGGCGCGCTGTTGAGCCAGCGTCCGCCACGCCTGGAATGCAATCCCCACACCCCCTATCAGGTCCGCGTCGATGGTGGGCAGCATGGCGGCGTCGGCGAGTTGCGCTTCCTGGCCAGTGACGATGCCACGGCCCGGCCCATCCCGTATCGCCTTTACCGCGACGCTGCCTGGCGCGAACCGCTGGCGGTGAACGTGGCGCATTCGGCGCGGGTGCCGAACAGCGGTTCGGTCGAGCTGCCGTTGTTTGCTCGGATCGACAAGCTGGCCTGGGTACCGCCTGCAGGCTTGTACGCCGACCTGCTCAAAGTCACCGTCAGCTGGTAGGGATGCCGCCATGCACAAGGACGCGACGCCATGAACCGTACCTCGATCCTGCTGCTTTCCCTGGGCCCGCTGCTGGTGCCCGGTGGTGCCGCGCATGGCACCAGCACCGGTTTCATCCAGGCGCGGCTGGTGATCAGCACCGCTTGCCAGATCAGCAGCAACGAGACGCAACCGGCAACGGTGGGTAACCCCGGCCTGATGGACTTCGGCGAGCGCGGACCGAACTGGGACCAGCCGCTGCGCAGCCGGGTTGATGATGTGAGCGGCGAAGGCAGCCTGCAGATCAGTTGCACGCCCGAGGTGCGGGCGTTCAACGTGCGCATCAACGGCGGCCTGAATGGCAGCGACGGCATACGGCGCCTGAGCAACGGCCGCGAGCTGATCCCCTATCAACTGGCGGTCGACCCAGGCGGTAACAGCCGCTACGGCATCGGCCAGGCGCGTGCCTTCACCATCAGCAGTACCCGGCAGATACCGATCCCCATCTACGGTGTGGTAGTGGCGCAACCGCGCGCGCTGCCGGCCGGGCTGTACCGTGACACCCTGAGGGTGACCCTGGACTGGTAACGACACAAGGAGACTTCGATGCGAACGAACCTTTCACGCTGCATCCTTGCCGGCCTGGGGCTGATGCTGGCTTCCCAGGCGCAGGCCGCCACTACCGGGACCATCGACTCGAAGCTGACCTTGACCGCGGCGTGCCAGGTCAATGGCAGCTCGGGCACTTCGGGGGTGAACTTCGGTGCCCTGGACTTCGGTACTCGCGATGCCCTGTTCACCAGCGCAGACGCCCAGGTGATCGGCGGCGGAGGAGGGGCTATCAGCATTCTCTGTTCGGCCGGCACGGTACCCGTGATCCGCGTGGGTGCAGGTTCCCACGATGGCCAGTCGGCCGGGGGCAGCCGTGCGCTGGCAGATGGCATCGGCAACTTCGTGCCCTACGACTTCTACACCGATGCCGGGCGCACGCAGGTGCTGGCCATCAACGGCACCATCACCTTGCCGACCAGCAGCGGTACGGCCCAGACCGTCAACCTGTATGGTCAGGCGCGCGGCAAGGCCGGCCTGCCGGCGGGGGTGTACACCGACACTGTGTCCGTCGAGCTGTCGTTCTGAACCATGCGCAGCTGGCTGGCGGGCGGCCTGAGCGGCCTTGGCGTGCTGCTGGCCGCGCCTCTGGATGCGGCGACCACCAGCAGCTTCCAGGTGACGGCGCAGATCGTTGCCGGGTGCCTGGTGGTGGGCGGTGTGAGCAGCTTCGGGACGCTCGACTACGGTTCGCAATCGGCTCTGGCCAGCGGAGTCATCGGCACCTCGTTGGGCGGCAGCACGGTGACATTCCAGTGCACCCCGGGGGTGGCCTTGAGCATGAGCGTGGATGGCGGGCAGAACAGTGCCAGTGGCACACGCAACCTCAAGCGGACGGGCGGCACGCAGGTGCTGGCCTACCAGTTGTACCGGGATGCGGCATACAGCCAGAGCCTGGGGATCGGCCAGAGCGTGGCCGTGAGCTACACCGACCCGACGGCGATCAAGCTGCCGGTGTACGGGCGGGTCCAGCTGACCGGCACGCAGCCGGCGGGGACCTACACCGATGTGGTGCAAGTGACGGTGACCTGGTGAATGCACCGGCACCAACGACCGGTATTCAAGGAGAGCTTCATGGGGGCAGGCGCGAAGTGGGCGCGTGGATTGATCGGAGCATTGTGGCTGGCGAGCCTGCCGGCCGGGGCGGCCACCTCGGTGCTGATCTGGCCGATCGACCCGGTGCTGGAGGCTGACCAGAAGGCTGGCGCACTGTGGCTGGAAAACCGCGGCACGGCACCGGCCAACCTGCAGGTGCGGGTGTTCGCCTGGCGCCAGGGTGACTACCAGGAACAGTACCAGGCGCAGCGCGAGATCATTGGCAGCCCGCCGGTGGCCAACATCGCCCCCGGGCAGAAGCAACTGATCCGCCTGACCCGCACCGGCCCCTCGCCAGTCGGCCAGGAGCAGGCCTACCGCATCATCATCGACGAAATTCCGCCCGCCATCCCCGTCGACAAGGCCGAGCCCGGCACCACCGCGGCGATCCGCCTGCAGATGCGCTACTCGGTACCCCTGTTCGTATACGGCGAAGGCCTGTGGGGCAAGGCCGATCCCGCGGGCAAGCGCAATGCCGAGGGCGTCGGCAAGCCGCAACTCAGCTGGCGTGCGGTGACCGTGCAGGGCAAGCCGTACGTGGAGCTGCGCAACACCGGCGCGGTGCATGCGCGGCTGACCGATGTGGTGGTGCAGCAGGGCAGCCAGAGCAAGCCACTGGCCGATGGCCTGCTGGGTTATGTGCTGCCGGGGGCCAGCATGCGCTGGCCGGCACCGCTGGCACCGAGTGCCGGCAGTGTGCTGAAGGGGAGGGTAAACGGCCAGAGCAGCGCGGACACCATCCGCCAAAGCCAATGAGCCTGCGCCTGAATGCCGCGCAGGGGCCAGGGAGGACCCGGCAATGGTTGGAAACCGTGTGTGAGGGGGCTGACAGCGAGGACGCACCGCTGGTGCCTGGGGCTAGCCCTGGTCGGCCCTGGCCTGTTGCTGGCCGACGACCTGCCGCCACCACCCACGGAACTGTCCGCGATCGCCGATGCCACGTTGTACCTCGAGCTGCTGGTGAACCAGATGCCCAGGGCTGAACTGGTGCCAGTGCAGCAGCGCGCAGGGCAGCTGTACCTGGACAGCGAGGTGTTGCGGGCGGCCGGCGTCTCGCTGCCGGGCAACCCGCAGGGCGAGGTGGCGCTGGAGGCCATCGCCGGGCTGCACGCCGACTACGACAGCCAGAACCAGCGCCTGCTGCTGCAAGTGCCGCCGGCCTGGCTGCCCGACCAGCAGCTGGGCGACCGCAACCTGTACCCGGCCAGCGATGCGCGCAGCAGTTTCGGCGCCTTGTTCAACTACGACCTGTACCTGAACGACACCGATGACGGCGGCAGCTACCTGGCGGCCTGGAACGAACTGCGTCTGTTCGACAGCTGGGGTACGTTCTCCAGCACCGGGCAATGGCGCCAGTCGTTCAATGGTGCGCCGACCGACGACACGCGCCAGGGCTTCTTGCGTTACGACACCACCTGGCGCTTCACCGACGAACAGCGCCTGCTGACCTACGAAGCCGGTGACCTGATAACCGGGGCCTTGCCCTGGACCAGCTCGGTGCGGGTCGGTGGCCTGCAGTTGTCGCGCGATTTCGCTGCGCGCCCCGACCTGGTCACCTATCCGCTGCCGGCGTTCTCCGGTGAAGCGGCGGTACCGACCTCGCTGGACCTGTTCATCAATGGCTACAAGTCCAGCACCAGCGAATTGCAGCCGGGCCCCTACACGTTGACCAACGTGCCGTTCATCAACGGCGCCGGGGAGGCGGTGGTGGTTACCACCGATGCCCTTGGCCGGCAGGTGTCGACCACCTTGCCGTTCTACGTCACCAGCAGCCTGCTGCAGCAGGGCCTGACCGACTATTCGGTGGCAGCCGGCAGCCTGCGCCGTGACTACGGGGTGCGCGATTTTGCCTACGGCCCAGGGGTTGCTTCGGCCAGCCTGCGCTACGGGGTCAGCGATATCTTCACCCTGGAGACCCATGCCGAAAGCGCCGAATCGCTGATGCTGGGCGGCCTGGGCGGCAACATGCGGCTGGGCAACTTCGGCGTGCTCAACGCGGCCCTGGCGCAGAGCCGGTTCGACGGCGACAAGGGCCACCAGGTCGCCCTCGGTTACCAGTACAACAGCCAGCGCATCGGCTTCAGCTACCAGCGCCTGCAACGCCATGGCGACTATGCCGACCTGACCCGGGTCGACAGCCGGGACATACAGCTGAGCCAGCGCAGCGAACAGGTCACCTTGAGCCTGAACCTGAACGAATACGGCAACATCGGCGCCGGCTATTTCGATGTGCGCGCCGGTGACGGTACACGAACCCGGCTGATCAACCTGAGCTACAGCAGGCCACTGTGGGGCAACAGCAGCGTTTATCTGTCGGCCAACCGCGAGGTGGGGGACAGCCAGTGGGCGGTGCAGGCGCAACTGGTGATCCCGTTCGACCTGCATGGCACCCTGGCCCTGGGCATGGAGCGCAGCCAGCAAGGCGAAAGCCTGCAGCGGGTCAACTACAGCCGCGCGACGCCGGTGGGTGGTGGTGTCGGTTACAACCTGGGCTACGCCGCTGGTAACGAGCGCGATGCCTACCGCCAGGCCGATGTCACCTGGCGCCTGCAGTCGGTGCAGTTGCAGGCCGGTGTGTATGGCAGCAGTGGCGAGATGGCCCGCTGGGCCGACGCCAGTGGCTCGCTGGTGTGGATGGATGCCGGGCTGTTCGCTGCCAACCGCATCGACGATGCCTTCGTGGTGGTCAGCACCGGTGGTTACGCCGATGTGCCGGTGCGCTACGAAAACCAGGAGGTCGGCCGCACCGATGCCGATGGCCACCTGCTGGTGCCGTACAGCAGCGGTTACTACCGCGGCAAGTACGAGATCGACCCCATGGACTTGCCGCCGGACATCCTCGCGCCGGAAGTGGAGCAGCGGGTGGCGGTGCGCCGGGGCAGTGGCTACCTGCTGGAGTTCCCGCTCAGGCGCGTGCTGGCGGCCAGTGTCGAACTGGTGGACGCCGACCGGCAGGTGCTCAAGCTGGGCAGCCGTGTCACCCATGCAGAAAGCGGCAGCCAGGCGGTGGTCGGTTGGGATGGCCTGGTGTATCTGGAGAACCTGGCGCCGCATAACCGCCTGCAGGTGGAGCTGGAAGGGGGCGGGCAGTGCCAGGTGGCGTTCGACCTGCCTGAAGCACAAGGCTCGATTCCCTTGATCGGCCCGTTGGTGTGCAAGTGAAGGCCCGCTGGCGTGGTTTGTGGGCATGCGCCCTGTTGTTGTGGGCGGGCTCGGCCTGGGCCAAGTGCACGTCAGTGCTGACTACGCCGGCGGCGTTTGGTTCGCTCAACTCGACCCAGGTACGTGGCGCGGTACAGACAGCTTCCAGTACCAACTCGGGCCTGCAATGCAACGGTTCGGTGATCAGCGTGCTCAGCAGCACCGACTCCTTCAAGATCAAGGTCACCTCTACCACCAGCGGGCTGGTAGGGCCTACCGGGGATGTGATCCCCTACACGCTGTATGCCGACGCCACGACCACCTATCCGATTACCCGTGGCACCGCCTTCGAATTCAGGACCACCGGCATCCTCGACTTGCTCGGGTTGCTCAACGGTACACCGAAGAACGTGCCCATCTACATGCGCACGCAGGTAGGCAGCAACGTATCGGCCGGGTTGTATCAGGAAACCCTCACTGTCGAGTGGACCTGGGACTATTGCGACGGGATTGGTGTTGGCGGGCTTTGCATAGGGCGAGACCAGGGCACTGGTACCAAGACCCTGCTGGTGAGCATGACGGTGACCAACGACTGCCAGATCACCACACCCAGCATCAATTTCGCCAGCGCGCCGGTGGTGGCGGGGTTCGGCACGGTGAGCCAGAGCCTGAGTGTGTCGTGCACCAAGGGCAGCAACTACACCGTGGGCCTGGATGACGGGCAGAACGTGGCCAATGGGCGGCGGCGGATGAAGTCGGCTGCCAACAACTACCTGGCCTATGACATTTTCAAGGGCGCCGGTGCGGTGCGCTGGGGTTCGACAGGGGCTGCGCGACGGGCCAGTGCCGATGCCGATGTGAACCCCGGCACGGGGACCGGCACCGGTAGCCAGGTGTTCAACTACAACGCCAAGGTCTACACCGACCAGGCTACACCCCCGGCTGCGACCTATACCGACAGCGTGCTTCTGGATGTGCAGTTCTGACATGGCTCCCGGCTGACGCGATCGTTGTAGGAGCGGCCTTGTGTCGCGAAAGGGGCGCGCAGCGGCCCCACATTTTCAGCTTCGCCGCAGATATCGCCGGGGCCGCTTTGCGGCCCTTTCGCGACACAAGGCCGCTCCTACAGGGGGCGCGTCGGCCAGGGGCCTCAGCGCAAATCGCCAACCATCTTCGCCAATGTCTCCAGCACCGCCCCGGCCAACGCCTTCGAGCGCGCCCCCGACCACCCGGTGACGGCATTCGGAGCGTCGTCATGGTCCTTGAAGGGCATTTCCAAGGTCAGTGACAGGCAGTCATGCGCCATCCCCACCGCATTGCAGGCCAGCGTCGTGTTGGCTTGCCCCGGTTCGTCGCGGGTGTAGCCATGCACGGTCTGGAAGTCGCGGGTCAGGCTGCACAGGGTGCTGCGGAACTGCTCTTCCAGCTTGGCCAGACGCGGCGTGTAGCCGGGGTTGCCCTCGCAGGCCGCGGTGAACACATGGGGAATCTCCTCGTCGCCATGCACGTCGATGAACGCATCCACGCCGTATTGCTTCATCTGTGCCTGGGCGAAGAACACCTCGGGGCTGAGCTCGACGCTGGCGTCCTGCCAGGCACGGTTGAGGTCCTTGCCCTTGAAGTTGGTGCGCAGGTGGCCGAGGAAGGCGCCGTCGGGGTTCATGTTGGGGATCAGGTACAGGTCGGCCTTGGCCAGCAACTGCCGGATCACCTCGTCGTTGGCCTGCAAGCGGTCGATCACGCCCTCCATGAACCATTCGGCCATGTGTTCGCCCGGGTGTTGCTGGGCAATCAGCCACAGCTTGCGTTTGCCTGCGGCACCATCACCGGCACGCAGCAGGGGAATGTCGCGGCCCTGTACGCTGCGGCCACTGGCGAGCAATTCGACCCCCGGCAGTTGCCGTGCACGCTCGATCAGCTGGTTGTGGCGCGCGCGCGGGTAGGGCTCGAAGTAGGCGAACCAGATGTGCGGCTGTTCGGCCTTTACCTCGAACGACAGCGCCGTGCCGTCGAACTGGCTGGGGACGCGAAACCAGGTTTGCTGGTCGTAGGAGGCCACGGCGTTGTAGCCGCTCCAGGCGTTCTTGTAGGAGGAACCGGAGGCGTTGTCGAGGCTGAAGCGATGGACCTGGCCCGGCGTAAGCCCGCTGACCTTGAAGTGGAACCACTGGTAGTGGCCGCTGTGGGTGTCCGGGCGGATGGCCAGGTGCACCCGGGCCGGGTTGCTGGCATCCAGCACCTGGATGTTGCCGGAGTCGAAATCGCAGTCGATCTGCAGGGGGGACAGCGTCACGGTCATGTGCCGGGCTCCTTCTGGGGGCTTTGTTGTGAGGGTACTGTACACGGCTTGACAGGGTTGCTGTGCGAGATCAGGCGACGCGGGGCGATCTCATATGTTTCCTACAGGCTATTTGAAGAACTGACTCGGCGTGATACCGAACTGGCGCTTGAACATGCTGGCGAAGGCACTTGGGCTGTCATACCCCAGCGTCCCCGCCACATCGATGATCCGCTCGCCCAGGGCGATCCGCTCCAGTGCCTGCATCAGCCGCGCCTGCTGGCGCCACTGGCCGAAGGTCATGCCGGTTTCCTTGCGGAACAGGCGCTGGATGGTCTTTTCGTCCACCCCCAGCTGCTGGCCCCAGTCGGCCACGGTGGCGTTATCGTCAGGCCGCTCGTGCAGCGCGGCGCAGATTGCCTGCAGGCGCTTGTCGCCGGGCTGCGACAGCTTCAGTGGCAAGGTCGGCAGCACGCAGATCTCGTCGAGGATCAGGCGCATCACCCGGGCTTCACGCGAGTCTTCGGCAAACGGCGCGGTAAAGCCCACGGAGGCTTTGATCAGTTCGCTGAGCAACGGCGAGATGCTGATAGCCTTGCTCTGCACGGGCAACTGCACTGCCGCGTCGGTGCGCACGAACACACTGCGCATCTTCACATCGCCCACGCAGCGGATCGCGTGCACCTGGCCGCAGGGCATCCATACGCCGCGGCTGGGTGGCACGGTCCAGCGTTCGTTACCGGACTCGACGATCATCAGGCCTTTGATGGCATAGATCAGTTGGTGCTTGGCATGGCTGTGGGGCTCGATGAACCAGTCGGTCGGGTAGTCCGTCGCACGGCTGCCCACCTCCCAGCTCCACTCATCCACCTCCACCAGCAATTCGTGCTGCGGCTTCAGCATTTCAACCTCTTGTACGGGCAGCCTGGCACGCCCACTTTAACAGCAGCGGCTTGGGCGGGCTTGCGAGCGGGTTGCCGGCAGCAGCGCGGTGGCCAACCCCAGCAGCGGCAGGAACGAGATGATCTGGTACACCCACTCGATGCCATGCCGGTCGGCCAGTTCGCCAAGCCCGGCGGCGCCGATGCCGCTGATACCGAACATCAACCCGAACATCACCCCCGACACCATGCCGACCCGGCCCGGCACGGCCTCCTGGGCATACACCACCAGGGCGGCGAAGGCCGAGGACATCACCAGGCCGATGGCCACCGCCAGTACCGCCGTCCAGGCCAGGTTGGCGTAGGGCAGGGCGAGGGCGAAGGGCGCCACGCCGAGGAACGAGACCCAGATCACCGCCTTGCGCCCGATACGGTCACCCACCGGGCCACCGGCGAAGGTGCCCAGGGCCACGGCCGCGAGGAACACGAACAGGTACAGCTGGCTGTGCTGCACGCTCAGGCCGAAATGCTCGATCAGGTAGAAGGTGAAGTAGTTGGTGAACGAAGCGATGTAGACGAACTTGGCGAACATCAGCACGGCGATAACCGCCACGGCGCGCCACATGGCGCCACGCGACAGGCCGGGGGCCTGCTGGCCGGCGAAGGACTTGAGCCGGGTCTGGCCGTGGCGTACGGTCCAGCCGGTCACCCGCAACAGCACGAATACCGCCAGCGCGGCCGCCAGCATGAACCAGGCAATGGCCGGTTGGCCGTGCGGAATGACGATGGCAGCGGTCAGCAGCGGGCCGAGGGCCGAGCCGGTGTTGCCACCGACCTGGAAGGTCGACTGCGCGGTGCCGAAGCGCCCACCGGAGGCCATCCTGGCCACTCGCGAGGCTTCGGGGTGGAAGGTCGCCGAGCCCACGCCGACCACCGCCGCGGCCACCAGCAGCATTTCATAGCTGCTGGCGAAGGCGAGCAGGGCGATGCCCACCAGCGTCACCAGCATGCCGGCCGGCAGCAGGTAGGGTTGCGGGTGCTTGTCGGTGTACAGGCCGACCCAGGGTTGCAGCAGGGACGCGGTCACCTGGTAAATCAGGGCGATCCAGCCGATCTGGGCAAAGCTCAGCGCGAAATCGCTCTTGAGCATCGGGTAGATGGATGGCAGCACGGCCTGGATCAGGTCGTTGAGCAGGTGGGCGAATGCGGCAGCGCCGACGATGCGGACCAGAAAGCCCTGGGGTTGGTCGGCAGGCGTGGTGGCGGCCATGGAGGCGGTGGAGGTCGTCATGGGCGATCTTCTTCTGGCGAAAGGGAACAAGGCATTTGCCGAAGAAGGGTAGCCAGTGCCCGGTTTGCCTGTCTCACGCCGAACAGGCAGCCACTGTCGCGTTTCGGACATTCCGGGCCTGACGCCCTGAATTCGCAAGCGGTCCGCGTACCCTGTGGGAGCGGGTTTACCCGCGAAGAATCCAACGCGGTGCATGGCACCGGCTGCGCCGGTGTTCGCGGCTAAAGCCGCTCCCACAGGGTCCCTGCTAATACCTGGCCGCCCTCGGATTCATCGTTCGTGCCGCGCCACCCAGCGCAGCAATGCTGCAATCGGTACGCTGCGATGAGCCTCGTGCCGGTAGGGCTTGCCTTCGGCGGTAAAGCGTTCGCGATAGCGGCTCAGCACCAGGCTCCGGCCATCGGCCGAAACACGGGCCTCCAGTTCATGCAGCAACAGCGGTTGCCGGGCAGCGCCTTCCAGGCGCCTGAACAGCAGCATGGCGGCTTGGGCATCATTCTTCACGGGCACCCCCTGCACAATCCACTGGCCACGCCCCCGGCTCGCCGGCCTTGCCTTCTGCCACCCGGTTGCTGCGCCGCTGCGCGGTGTAGTCACGCAGCGCAACGTAGTAGTCAGGCCAGGTGCGCAGCAGGTCGGTCAATGGCAGTGCTTCGGCCCGTGCATCGACGATGCCGCCGGCCGTGGCTACGTTGCCCATGGTTTCTACGGTATCGCTGTTGCCGCCAAACGGGTCCAGTGCCAGGCCCAGCAGCGTGCCGGTGGCATCGCGCAGGTTGTGGGTGCCCAGCAGCGGCAGCTCGACAATGGGGCCAGCGGCGATGTTCCACACCCCGAAGGTCTGGCCAAAGTCCGAGCGGTGCTGGCTCAGCCCCATCTTGCCAGACACGTCGACCAGCCCCGCCACACCCAGGGTGGTGTTGAAGATGAAGCGGGAGAGGCTGGTCATCGCCCGTTCGCCATTGCCCTGCAGCAGGTCGTTGACGAACACCTTGGGCTCACCGAAGTTGCTGGCAAAGTTGTGCATGCCCTGTTGGGCAAAACCGGGCAGCGCGGTGTAGCCCCGGGCGACGGGGGCCAGCAGATAGTCATCGACCGTGCGGTTGAAGGCGAAAACGGCGCGGTTGGCGGGCTCGGCCGGGTCACTGACCTGATAGGCGACATTGCCGCAGGCCGCCGTGGCCGGTGCACGTTGGCTGCAGCCTCCCGCCGCAAGCAGCGACAAGGCCAGCGCGGCTGAGCGCGCTGAGCGGGAGGCGGATGATGAACGGGACATAGATACATTCCTGGCAAGAACTGGCGGCGATGCTGCGCAGTTTTCTTTGCCTGGGAATGTCCGGATTGTCTCGGCGTCGACACTTTGTTTCCGGGTTGAAATATATGACGGCTGCGTGGGGATGGCCTTAAAGTACGGCTTGGTAACCTTGTTTTGCGGTGCTTTTTTGTGAGCCATTTGCTGATAGTCGACGATGATGTCGAGGTGCTCGACCTGCTGCAGAAGTTTCTCTGCCAGCATGGCTACGAGGTTGATGTGGCCAAGGATGGCAAGGCGCTGTGGCAGGCCGTCGAGCGGCGGGTGCCGGACCTGGTCATTCTGGATGTGATGCTGCCTGGTGACAGTGGCCTGGTGTTGTGCCAGCGCTTGCTGGCCGAGCACAAGGTGGCAGTGATCATGCTCACCGCCATGGGCGAGTTGAGTGACCGGGTGGTTGGCCTGGAGCTGGGGGCAGACGACTACCTGACCAAGCCGTTCGCCGCCCGTGAACTGCTGGCCCGGGTGAGGGCAGTGCTGCGCCGTGCCGGCGAAGCGGCCGGGGGCGCGGCGGGCCATGCCTGCGCGACCCTGGAGTTTGCCGGCTGGCGGCTGGATGTGGTGCGCCGCGAGCTGCGTTCGCCGGACAACGTCATGATCCCCTTGTCCAACGGTGAGTTCGAGCTGCTGCTGGTGTTCGCCGAGCATCCGCGGCGGGTGCTCAGCCGCCAGCAGTTGCTGGACATGGCTCGTGGCGATGCTTACGACGCCTATGACCGCAGCATTGACGTCCAGGTGAGCCGGCTGCGCCGCAAGCTTGAAACCGACAACGGCAACGAGCCCTTGATCCGTACCCTGCGCAATGCCGGTTATCTGTTCACGCCCACGGTCGCGAAGCGATGAAGCTGCTGGCCAGGGTTCGCCAGGCCCTGCCACGGCCCAGGATCACCATTGCCCGCTGGATCGCACTGACCACCCTGACGGCGATGCTGTTCCTGCTGCTGCTCAAGGGGCTGTTCAGCCTGTTGCTGAGCGTCTGGGCGCAGCCACCGCTGCTGGAGAGCGGGGTGATCGAGAAGGTTGCAGCGGTCACCCGCATCCTCGATGCCGCGCCCATGGCGCAGCGTGCCAACATCGCCAGTGCGGCGGGCGACGGCTCATATTCCGTGCGCTGGCTGCGCCGCCATGACGAAGCGGGCGTGCCAGTGCTGGTCGATGCCGAGTTCAGCGAGGGCACGCCTATCCTGCGCGCACTGCTAAAGCGCCCGGATGCCAGGGTGGAGGCTTTCGAACCGTCCGATATGCCGGAGTACGCACCTGAACGTGGTTATGCGCTGATGATCGAGCTGAGCGACAAGTCCTGGGTGCTGTTCCGTGCCACCAGCCGTAGCTGGGGCCTGGATGAACTGCCGCGCAACCTGATCATCCTCGGCCTGATGCTGGTTTCCAGCCTTGCCGTCGCGCTGCTGGCCACGCGCTACCTGGCCAAGCCGCTGGAACGCTTTGCCGAAGGTGCGCGGCGTTTTGGCAAGGACTTCAACGCCCCGCCCATTCCGGTGGTCGGCCCGCACGACCTGCGCCAGGCCATTCTCGCGTTCAATGCCACCCAGGCGCAGCTCAAGCATTTTCTCAACGACCGCACCCAGATGCTTGCGGCCATTTCCCATGACTTGCGTGCGCCGCTGACGCGCATGCGCTTGCGCGCCGAGTTCATCGACGATGCCCAGCTACAGGCCAAGTTGTTCAAGGACGTCGACGAGATGCAGGCGATGGTCGATGCGGCGTTGGAGTTCTTCCGTGATGACGCACGGCTGGAACAGACGACCGTATTCGACCTGGGCGAGCTGCTGCTGACCGTGGTGGACGACTTCAAGGACGCGGGGGTCGAGGTCGGCCTCAGCGGGCCGCGCCGCTGTGTGTACACGGGGCGGCCCGTGGGTATCAAGCGCGTGCTGGTCAACTTGATCGACAATGCAGCGAAATACGGCTGTGAGCCAACGGTGGTGCTGGCGGTAAGCGCCAGGCAGATCGAGATTACCGTGCTGGATCGCGGGCCGGGCATCGCGCCGGAGCTGCATGAGCAGGTATTCGCGCCGTTCTACCGTATCGAAGGTTCACGCAACCGCAATACCGGTGGCGTGGGGTTGGGCCTGCCCGCAGCACGGGCCATCGTGCTGGAGCAGGGGGGCAGCGTGACCCTGGGCAACCGCCCGGGTGGCGGGCTGGAAGTCAGGGTCATGCTGCCGCAGGGCTGATCAGAGCCCCAGTTCGCTGAGCCCGGGGTGATCATCCGGGCGCCGGCCCAACGGCCAGCGGAACTTGCGCTCGGCTTCGCTGATAGGGTGCTCGTTGATGCTCGAATGACGGTTCTGCATCAGCCCGTCCTCGGCAAACTCCCAGTTCTCGTTGCCATAGGCGCGGTACCACTGGCCGCTGTCGTCGTGGTACTCGTAGGCATAGCGCACGGCAATGCGGTTGCCGGTGAAGGCCCACAGCTCCTTGATCAGGCGGTACTCCAGTTCATGGTTCCATTTACGCGTCAGGAACGCCTCGACCTCGGCACGGCCGCGGGGGAACTCGGCGCGGTTACGCCAGACGGTGTCGATGGTATAGGCAAGCGCGACCTTGGCCGGGTCGCGGCCGTTCCAGCCATCCTCGGCCAGGCGGACCTTTTCGATGGCGCTTTCGCGGGTGAAGGGCGGCAGGGGTGGGCGGGACATCGGGGTACTCCTCAGTTCGATTGGCTGGTAGGAGAGTAGTAGCCGCTGGCCGAACAGAGAATGGGTGTGCCTGGCACATCATAATTGCAGTGCGTGGAACAATGCCGAGGTGCCATACCAGGCGCGGTCCACGTGTAGGAGCGGCCTTGTGTCGCGACAGGGCTGCGTAGCAGCCCCAATAGCTCCAGAGTTGACGCAAGCACCTTGGGGCCGCCTTGCGGCCCATCGCGACACAAGGCCGCTCCTACAGGGGGGGCTCTGTCAGGCTGCGTCGGCTGCGGTTTTCCCGGCAGCCTTGCTACGCCCGCCCAGCCACACCAGCAGCAGCCCGGCAGCCGCCAGCACGCCACCAGCCATCGGCACTGCCGCATAGCCCAGGTCCAGGCTGATCACCGCACCACCCAGCGCCGCGCCCACGGCATTGCCCAGGTTGAACGCGCCGACGTTGATCGACGAGGCCAGCCCCGGTGCTTCGATGGCGGCGATCATCACCCGCATCTGCAGCGGCGGTACCACGGCGAAGGTGAACATGCCCCACACCAGCAAGGCGATGGCGGCGCCGATGTGGCTGCCGAGCACCAGCGGCATCAGCAGCATGATCACTGCCAGTGCCGCGAGGAAGATCCGCGCCGCCCCATCCAGCGACCAGTCGGCCAGGCGGCCACCCAGGCTGTTGCCCAGGGTGAAGCCCACACCGATCAGCACCAGGCCGAGGGTGACGAAGCTGTCCGAGGCGCCGGTCAGTTCGGCCAGTACCGGTGCCACGTAGGTGTACAAGGTGAACATGGCGCCGGCACCGAGCACGGTGGTGGCCATTGCCAGCAGCACGCTGGGGCGGGCGATGACCGCCAGCTCCTTGCGCACGTGCGGCACGTTGCCGCGTTCACCCTTGGGCAGGGCATACCACAGCGCGGCCATGGCCAGCAGGCCCAGCACGGCGGTACCGGCAAAGGCCATGCGCCAGCCGACCTGCTGGCCAATCCAGGTGGCGGCCGGCACGCCGCCGATGTTGGCGATGGTCAGGCCCATGAACATGGTGGCCACGGCACTGGCCTGTTTCTCCTTGGGCACCACGCTGGCAGCCACTACCGCGCCAAGGCCGAAGAACGCGCCGTGGTTGAGGCTGGTGACCAGGCGCGAGGCGAGCAGGGTGTAGTAGTCCGGTGACAGCGACGACAGCAGGTTGCCGAGGGTGAAGATGGCCATCAGCGCCATCAGCGCGGCGCGCTTGCCGAAACGGCTGAACAGCAGGGTCATGATCGGCGCACCGACCATCACCCCGATGGCATAGGCGGTAATCAGCATGCCAGCGCTGGGGATGCTGACATCGACACCTTGGGCGATCACCGGCAGCAGGCCCATCGGGGTGAACTCGGTGGTGCCGATGCCGAAGGCGCCGATGGCCAGGGCAAACAGGACGCGCCCGGCTTTCATTGCGCGTGTTCCTGTCATGGTGTGGCCTCCGTCAGTTGGGTTTTTGTCTCATGGAATTGTGGCAATACGTATTCGGCGATTTCGCGCAGGGTTTCGTCCAGCGGCCGCACGTTGCGCCGCAGGTGCAGGCCGATATGGTCGACGCCCGCCGCACGCAGGGCGCCGAGCTCGGTCGCCAGCGCCTTGCGGCCGCCGCGGAAACCGAAGCGCCAGCGTTGCAGCGGTTCGTCGGGGTTGTCCGCCAGGTCCAGGTGGATGAAGCTGCTGTAAGGCTTGTTGCCCGCCACCGCGCGCCAGGCGGCGACCCGGTGCCGGTGGTCGTCCGCTGTGCCGGGGTAGGCAAGGCAGCCGTCCAGGTTGCTGCCGATCCATGCCGGGCTCTGCTGGGCCAGGCCGGCTACCAGCAACGGTAGCGGCGAAGCGGTGCTGGGTAGTACGGCCAGCCCTTCGGGCAGGTGGCCGTTGGCACCATCACGCAGCAGCGCGACCTGTTCGCGGAAGGTGTTGCCACGCCCCTCGAAATCCCGACCGAACAGTGGGTACTCCACTGGCCGGTCACCACTGGCCACGCCCAGCAGCAGGCGGTTGCCACTGAGGCGCTGCACGCTGTTGGCCGATTTCAGGGTCAGCAGCGGTTCGCGAATCGGCAGCACCACGGCAGCCGTGCCAAGCAGGATGTCGCGGGTTACCCCGGCCAGGTAGCCGAGGTAGGCAAACACCTCGAACACCTGGGCGGCGTCGCCGAACGACGGGTCGTACAGCGGCACATCGCGGACCCACAGGGCGCGGTAGCCCAGGCGGTCGGCCAGTTGTGCCAGTTCTGCGTGGCGGGCCAGGTCCGGCTCGCCGAACTGGCGGCCATCGCGGCGCCGCGCCTGGTCGCCGGCGGGCGTCCAGTCGTGGTCCAGCGGTGCTTCCAGGCCGATGCTGAAGCCGCCAGCGGTCAGGCGTTCGAGAGGCGTGGTCATGGTATCAATCCCAGATTGGCGCCAGGCCGTCAGGGCTGACTTCGCGGCCATTGCGCTCGAGCTTGGCGATGCGTGCCATGTCGTCGGCGTCCAGCTTCAGGTCACGGGCGAGCAGGTTGCTGGCCAGGTTTTCGCGTTTGGTCGACGACGGGATCACCGCGTAGCCCAGCTGCAGGGCCCAGGCCAGGGCAACCTGGGCGACGGTGGCCTTGTGCTTGGCGGCGATGTCGGCCAGAACCGAGTCCTTCAGGACTTTGCCGTAGGCCAGGGTCATGTACGAGGTGACGGTGATGCCTTGCTCCTTGAGGAACGCGGTCAGCTTGCTGTTCTGCAGGTACGGGCTGAGTTCGATCTGGTTGGTGGCGATTTCGCCTTTGCCGACCACTTCGATGGCCTGGCGGGTCAGTTCGATGTTGAAGTTGGACACACCGATCTGGCGGGTCAGGCCCAGCTTCTTGGCTTCGGCCAGGGCGCTCATGTACTCGCGCAGCTCAACGCCGTTGCCTGGGGCAGGCCAGTGGATCAGCAGCAGGTCGACGTAGTCGGTGCGCAGTTTCTGCAGGCTGTCGCGCAGGCTCGGGATCAGCTTGTCGGCGGCGTAGTTTTCGACCCAGATCTTGGTGGTGATGAACAGCTCGTCGCGCTTGACGCCGCTTTCGGCGATGGCCTGGCCGACGTCGGCTTCGTTCTGGTAGATCTGCGCGGTGTCGATGACCCGGTAGCCCAGTTCCAGGGCCGACTTGACCGAATCGATGACGGCCTGGCCGGTGAGGCGGAAGGTGCCGAGGCCGAAGGATGGAATGCTCATGGATCTGCTCCTGGTGAGTGAGGGGTGAGCCGAATCGAGCCTGGTCGCTCGGGTTCGATCGCTCTTCGTGTGGGGAGCAGTGTGCGGCTTTGAGGGGGATTGATTAAGGTGGGGCGGGGCCAAGGTCATTTGACCGGGAGGCAAGAATAGGTCGCTGTGCCTTGACTGTTGCTGAGGGAATGCAGGGTAAACCTGTACCGGCCTCTTCGCGGGTGAACCCGCTCCCACAGGGGCCGCGCCGCACTCAAGAAGGGTGCAGTACCTGTGGGAGCGGGTTCACCCGCGAAGAGGCCAGTACAGAAAAACGAAACGGCCCGCCATAGAGGCGGGCCGTCTGGCATTGCAAGGTGACGATCAGCGGCGGCGGAACAGCGGCAGCGGCTCGTCGGTGGCGGCCTGGTAGGTCACCGAGAAGTCCTTCAGGCTTTGCAACGCGTCTTCCGGGTCCTTGTCGGCACGGATGGCGAACGCGTCAAAACCGCAACGGGCCATGAAGAACAGCTGGTCGCGCAGCACGTCGCCAATGGCGCGCAGTTCGCCCTTGAACTTGTAGCGGTCACGCAGCAGGCGCGCATTGGAGTAGTTGCGCCCGTCGGTGAACGCCGGGAAGTTCAGTGCGATGACCTGGAAGTGCTGCACGTCCTCGCCGATTTCTTCCGCTTGCTCGTCGCTGTCCAGCCACACGCCCAGGCCGCCGTCGCGGGCCTTGAGTACGTGGGCATGGTCGCGCCACATCTGCAGCGGGACGATGTAGTCGTCGCAGTTGGTCAGCTCGTCAAAGGACGTTTCCTTGGGCAGCAGATGCCAGGTTTCGTCGACGATCTGGTTGTTCTTAATGATTCGCTGCATAGACGCGTTCCTTGAAGGGGTCGATGCCAATACGCTGGTAGGTGTCGATGAAACGCTCTTCCTCGATACGTTGCTCGACGTACACGGCGATCAGCTTCTCGATCACATCGGCCATGTCATCCTGTGCGAAGGACGGGCCGAGGATCTTGCCCAGGCTCGCGCCACGCGCGGCATTGCCGCCCAGCGACACCTGGTAGAACTCCTCGCCCTTCTTGTCCACGCCGAGGATGCCGATGTGGCCCACGTGGTGGTGGCCGCAGGCGTTCATGCAGCCGGAGATGTTCAGGTCGATCTCGCCGATGTCGAACAGGTAGTCCAGGTCGTCGAAGCGGCGCTGGATGGATTCGGCGATCGGGATCGACTTGGCGTTGGCCAGCGAGCAGTAGTCACCACCCGGGCAGCAGATGATGTCGGTCAGCAGGCCGATGTTCGGGGTGGCGAAGCCGCTTTCGCGCAGTTCCAGCCACAGGGCGTGCAGTTGGCGCTGCTCGACGTCGGCGAGGATGATGTTCTGCTCGTGCGAGGTGCGCAGGAAGCCGAAGCTGTAGCGCTCGGCCAGGTCGGCCACGGCGTCCAGCTGCTTGTCGGTCAGGTCGCCCGGGGCAACGCCGGTGGGCTTCAGCGACAGGGTCACGGCCACGTAGCCAGGGCGCTTGTGGGCGCGGGTGTTGCGCGAGCGCCAGCGGGCGAAGCCTGGGTACTCGGCGTCCTGGGCGGCGTAGTCGAAGTTGTCCAGGGCCAGGTAGGCCGGGTCGACGAAGTGGCGCGATACACGCTGCACTTCGGCTTCGGTCAGCGTGGTGCTGCCGCCGCGCAGGTGGACCATTTCGGCCTCGACCTTCTCGGCGAACACTTCCGGGGTAAGGGCCTTGACCAGGATCTTGATCCGCGCCTTGTACTTGTTGTCACGACGACCGTAACGGTTGTACACGCGCAGGATGGCGTCGAGGTAGCTGATCAGGTCCTGCCACGGCAGGAACTCGTTGATGAACGAGCCCACCACCGGGGTACGGCCCAGGCCGCCACCGACCAGCACACGGAAGCCCAGCTCGCCAGCGGCATTGCGCACCGGCTCCAGGCCGATGTCGTGCACTTCGATGGCGGCGCGGTCTTCCTGCGAGCCGTTGATGGCAATCTTGAACTTGCGCGGCAGGTAGGCGAATTCCGGGTGGAAGGTGGTCCACTGGCGGACGATTTCGCACCACGGGCGCGGGTCGACGATTTCGTCTGCGGCCACACCGGCGAACTGGTCGGTGGTGGTGTTGCGCAGGCAGTTGCCGCTGGTCTGGATCGCGTGCATCTGCACGGTGGCCAGTTCGGCGAGGATGTCCGGGATGTCTTCCAGTGCCGGCCAGTTGTACTGCACGTTCTGGCGGGTGGAGATGTGGGCGTAGCCCTTGTCGTAGTCGCGGGCGATCCTGGCCAGGGTGCGGACCTGGGTGGCGTTCAGCTGGCCGTACGGCACGGCGACGCGCAGCATCGGTGCGAAACGTTGGATGTAAAGGCCGTTCTGCAGGCGCAGAGGGCGGAATTCTTCTTCGCTCAGCTCACCGGCCAGATAGCGGCGGGTCTGATCACGGAACTGCTTGACGCGGTCCTCGATGATCCGCTGATCGTACTCGTCGTATACGTACATAAAAGTCCTGTCTCAGGCATGCAGCTATTCGCGCGCACGGCCGCGCACTCCGCTTCGGAGCCGGGGAACGATAGCAGGTTGCGTTTATGCGCTAAAGTGATGTTTTTGCATATGAAAAGAACCAAATGGACTATGTGAGACTGACTGCCATTTGTGCGCTGGATGTGGCCTGGCGTTTATAATCCGATGTTTGCATCGCAGGGATATCACCCATGCTCAAGGCGTTGTGCCAAAGCTTGTGTCTTGCCTTGCCGCTGGCGGCAAGCGCGCAGCCGGCTTCGGTGGTTTTCCTCAACCCGGGGCTGTCCACCGAGACGTTCTGGAGCAGTTATACGCGCTTCATGCAGGCCGCCGCGGACGAGCTGGGCATGACCCTGCGCGTGGAGTACAGCGAACGCCGCGCCGACCTGGCGCTGACCCAGGCCAGGGCGATCCTGGGCGGGGCGCAGCGCCCGGATTACCTGGTACTGGTCAACGAGCAGTACGTGGCGCCGGAGATCATCCGCCTGTCGCGCGGCAGCGGGGTCAAGCTGTTCCTGGTCAACAACGGCCTGACTGCCAGCCAGGCCCGCAGCATCGAGGCCCAGCCCGACAAGTATGCCGAGCTGCTGGGCACCTTGACGGCCAACGACGAGCAGGCGGGCTTCCAGATGTTGCACCAGATGGTCGCGCAATTGCCCCGTGACAGCGGGCCGGTGGACCTGCTGGCGTTTGCCGGGGTCAAGACCACCCCGGCCTCGCAACTGCGCGAGGAAGGCATGCGCCGGGCCCTGGCCGACTTCCCCCAGGTGCGCCTGCGCCAGGTGGTATATGGCGGCTGGAGCCGCCAGCGCGCTTACGAGCAGGCGCAGCAACTGCTGGAGCGCTACCCGGCCACCCGCCTGGTGTGGTCGGCCAACGACGAAATGGCCTTTGGTGCCATGCAGGCGTTCGAGGAGGCGGGGCGCAAGCCAGGGCGCGATGTGCTGTTCAGCGCCATCAACAGCTCGCCAGAGGCCCTGCACGCACGTATCGACGGGCGCCTGAGCGTGCTGATGGGCGGGCATTTCACCCTCGGTGGCTGGGCGATGGTGATGCTGCACGATGATGCCCAGGGGCTGGCAGTGAACCGTGACGGCCTGCGCGAGCATCGCGTGCCGGTGTTGCAGCCGATCGACCAGGCCAAGGCAACCCGTTGGCTGAAACTGCTGGAGCGGCCCGACTACGGCATCGATTTCCAGCATTACAGTGCCGAAGGGCGGCCGCCCGACTACCAGTACCCGTTTCTGACATCACCGATCAATTATTGAAAGACCCTGCTTGAGGGAAGGGCATTGCTCGTCTTAACTGCTGGTGGTGAAGTGCATTCCCATAACCACTACAAGAGGCAATGCAATGGGAAACTCAACCAAGGTCCGCAAAGCTGACAGCAGCGTCGATGCCTGGGCGATCCTCTGCCTGATCGTTCTGGTGGTGGTCACTGCCGTGTATTGGGTCAGCCACCAGTAGACTTGTATTCAAGACCGTGATGCAGCCAGAGCGCCTGCGGGAGGGAGTCCCGCAGGCGTTTTTGCTAGCGCGCAAGGTGCAGGGCCAACTGCACCAGGCCGATCAGCACGGCAATGAACACCAGGGTGAACAGCGTCCCCAGCGCAATGAAATGGCTGGCCTTGCCGTGTGTGAAGTCGCGGGCGCGGTTCTTGCCGCTTTGCACGCCGAAGGCGGCAGCGAGGATGCTGTGCAGCATCTGCCAGAAGGTAGGGGGCTTGCCCTGGCTGGAATCGTCCATGGTGGCTCCTGAGGAAATCAGAGGCAATCAGGGACAGTGTAGGTGGCTATTGGGGCTGCTGTGCAGCCCATCGCGACACAAGGCCGCTCCTACAAGGGATTGCATTCTCCTGTAGGAGCGGCCTTGTGTCGCGATGGGCCGCAAAGCGGCCCCAAGGGTCTTAGCTGTCGTAACCCAGGTTAGGCGCCAACCAACGCTCGCTGACACTCACATCCTGGCCCTTGCGCGCGCTGTAGCGCTCGATCTGGTCCTTGTCGACCTTGCCCACGGCAAAGTACTGCGCCTGCGGGTGGGCAAAGTACCAGCCGCTGACCGCCGCCGCCGGGAACATCGCGAAGTGGTCGGTGAGGAACACGCCGCTCGGCCCGGTCTCGCCGATGGCAGTGCCGTCAAGCAGGCGGAACAGGGTTTCCTTCTCGGTGTGGTCCGGGCAGGCCGGGTAGCCGGGGGCCGGGCGAATGCCGCGGTACTGCTCCTTGATCAGCGCCTCGTTGTCCAGGTGTTCGTCGCGGGCATAACCCCAGTGCTCTTTACGCACCTGCTCGTGCAGCCATTCGGCACAGGCCTCGGCTAGGCGGTCGGCCAGGGCCTTGACCATGATCGAGCTGTAGTCGTCGCCCTTGTTCTGGTAGGCCTTGGCCACTTCCTCGGCACCGATGCCGGCGGTGGTGATGAAACCGCCCACGTAGTCGGTAACGCCACTGGCCTTCGGCGCGACGAAGTCGGCCAGCGACCAGTTGGGCTTGCCGTCCGGCTTGATGGTCTGCTGGCGCAGGTGGTGCAGGGTAGCCAGGGCCTGGCCGTCCTCGCCGTACACCTCGATATCGTCATCGGCCACCTGGTTGGCCGGCCAGAAGCCGAACACCGCGCGGGCGCTGATGAGCTTTTCGTCGATCAGCTTGTCGAGCATCTCGCGGGCATCCTTGTACAGCGCCGTGGCCGCCTCGCCGACCACTTCGTCGGTGAGGATGCGCGGGAACTTGCCGGCCAGGTCCCAGGAAATGAAGAACGGGGTCCAGTCGATGTACTCGGCCAGGGTGCGCAGGTCGATGTCTTCCAGCACCTTGACGCCGGTGAAGGAGGGCACCGCTGGCTGGTAGCCAGCCCAGTCGTACTGCGGCTTGGCGGCGATAGCCTGGGCATAGCTCAGGCGCTCGGTGCGGGCACTGCGGTTGGCGGTGCGCTCGCGTACTTCTTCGTATTCCTGGCGGGTCTTCTCGACGAAGCCGGCTTTCAGCTCCTTGGACAGCAACTGGGTGGCAACGCCCACCGCACGCGAGGCGTCGGTGACGTAGACCACGGCGTCGTTGCTGTACTTGGGCTCGATCTTGACCGCGGTGTGCGCCTTGGAGGTGGTGGCGCCGCCGATCATCAGCGGCAACTGTAAGCCCTGGCGCTGCATTTCGCGGGCGACGTGGACCATTTCGTCCAGCGACGGTGTGATCAGGCCGGACAGGCCGATGATGTCGCACTTCTCGTCGCGGGCGGTTTGCAGGATCTTCTCGGCCGGCACCATCACGCCGA